>NZ_CP115608.1:307364-614728 GCF_027797465.1 Campylobacter sp. CN_NE2
CAAAAAGCACGATTTTGGCGGTTTTTGTGAGCGTAAATTTATATCTTGCAAAAAATCCTAGCGGAAAAAACCAGCCTAAATTCCCAAAAAATAGTCTCAAAAATGATTTTATGCCGCCGTTTTGCCAGACATTTGCGTAGTCTAAAAACGGCACGAGATTGTATTTGCCGACTTGCCAAATTTTATCCACACTAAATCCGTCGCGAAAAACGGCTAAACGCAATAAAAACGCAAAATAAATAAGAAAAATAACAAGCATAAAAATCTTAAATTTTAAAGAATAAATATCAATTTTCATTAAATTTCACAATCAAAATTTGGCACAAAATTTTAAAATTTTATGCCAAATTTAAAAAATTTATTTAAACAAATCTGTTGAAAGGTATCTTTCGCCGGTATCATTTAGCGTAGTCACTATGGTTTTACCGCGGTTTGCATAGCGACCTGCGATGATACTAGCCGCATATACATTTGCACCGCTTGAAATTCCTACAAGCAAACCCTCTTTTTGCGCCAAAGCCTTTGCCGTAGCAAAAGCATCATCGTTTTCAACAGTGATATACTCATCAATCAAATTTAAATCCAAATTTTTTGGGATAAAATTTGCTCCGATTCCTTGGATTTTATGACTTCCTGCGCACCCTCTACTAGCTAACGGCGATGCGCCCGGCTCGACTGCAATTACCTTTAAATCAGGATTTTTGCTTTTTAAAAATTTTGCCGTTCCGCTAAGAGTTCCGCCTGTGCCAAAACCGGCAACCAAAATATCGACATTTCCGTCTGTATCACGCCAAATTTCTGGTCCTGTGGTATCAAAGTGAGCATTTGGATTTGACGGATTATCAAACTGGCTTGGGATAAACGAATTTTCATTTTCGTTTGCTAGTTCGTTTGCTTTATCTACTGCACCTTTCATGCCAAATTGTGGATCGGTTAGCACGATTTTGGCACCAAATGCGGCTATTAGTTTTTGTCTTTCGATACTCATCGAGCTTGGCATTGTTAGGATTAGTTTTAGTCCCATTTTTGCTGCTATCATGGCTAAGCCCACGCCCGTATTTCCGCTAGTTGGTTCGATTAAAAGAGTGTCTTTATTTATTTTGCCTTCTTTCATCGCATCTCTAATAATTCTCCATGCAATGCGATCTTTAACCGAGTGGCTAGGATTTAAAAACTCAGCTTTTGCTAAAATAGTTGCATTTTTTGAAAACGAATTTATACGCACAAGCGGAGTGTTGCCGATGAGCTCAGTTACATCATTTGCTATTTTCATAATTTTTTCCTTTAAATACTAAAATCCAAAAATTTGGTGCTTTCTTCTTTATATTCTTCGAATTTGCTAATTGGCTCACTGAGCATGTTTAGCAGTTTTTCATCATATTTTTTGAAGAAAAATTCCAAATTTGGATTGGCAATTTTTAAGTTTGTCATTTTAAAATCTTTTTCCATTGACTTAAAAACATCGGCAAATGTGATTTTATCGGCTGATAAAGCCAAAAAATAACCGCCGTTTTTACCCTTTATACTTTCAATCAGCCCAGCACCCCTAAGCCCGTTTAGAATTTGCTCTAAATAGTTTTTTGAAACCAAAATTCTATCTGAGATTTCTTTTATGCTAATCGGCGATATTTCACTAGCTTTGGCGATTTCTAGAATCGCCATTAAGCCATAAACGCCTTTTGTAGATAAAAGCGCCATTTTTTTCCCCTTATTTTATTGCTTTTTCGATTGCATTTTTTAGATCGTTTATCAAATCATCAGTGTCTTCTAGCCCAACGCTAAGTCTTATTAAGCCAGGAGTAATTCCAGCGCCAAGTAGCTCTTCATCGCTTGATTGTGAGTGAGTTGAACTAGCCGGGTGAGTGATGATTGATTTACTATCTCCGATATTTACGACAACAGAAAATATTTTAACTTCTCTCATAATATCATCAGCTACTTTTCTGCTTCCTGCATCAAAACACAAAAGTCCGCTACATAGCCCGTCTGTAAAGTTTTCTTGCACAAATTTATTTAACGGCGAACTTTTTAAACCCGGATAATTTACGCTTTTTATCGCTGGGTGGGATTCTAAAAATTCGGCGATTTTTTGCGTTTTGCGTGAGTGTTCTTTGACTCTAACGCTTAGTGTCTCTAACCCTTGTATGAGTTGCCAAGCGCTAAATGGGCTCATTGTTGCGCCTATATCACGAAGCAGACCAAGACGAATTCTAAGTGTGAAAATGTCGAAATTTTCTACCAAATTTGTATAAACTAGCCCGTGATAACTCTCATCAGGTTCGTTAAAATCAGCATATCGTGGATTTCCTACGATTTTTTTATTTGTGCTAGCCCCGCTTACGACGGCTCCTGCGATAGTTAAGCCTTGACCACTTATATATTTACTTGCACTATGGATTACGACATCTGCACCTTTTTTTATCGGATTAAATAGCACTGGTGTAGCAACTGTGTTATCAACAATGCTAATAATGCCGTATTTATCGGCGATTTCTATGATTTTATAGAAATTTGGAATCGCCACTTGCGGATTTGAAAGCGTTTCAACAAAAATCGCTTTTGTTTTGCTATCGATTAAGCTTTCTAAATCGTTCGCGCTGTCTGCGTCAAAAACTCTCGTTTCAATGCCAAATTTTTTAAGCGTATGAAGCATTAAATTTGAAGTTCCGCCATAGACTTTTTGCGCCATAATGATATTATCGCCCGCACTTGCGACATTTGCAACTGCATAAAATGAAGCCGCTTGACCGCTAGCCGTGCCGATTGCGCCCACGCCGCCTTCAAGTGCAGCAATTCTAGCTTCAAAAATATCCACGGTTGGGTTATTTAAACGCGTATAAATGGGACCAAGACTTTGCAAAGCAAACCTAGCTGCTGCTTCTTCGCTAGTGCCAAAATCGTAAGCAGTGCTTAGATAAATCGGAACAGCCATAGAACCATAGCCTTCTTTTGAGCTGTAACCTGCATGTGTGGCAAGTGTTTCGAAATTTAAATCTGCCATATTTTTCCTTTGTTGTAAAATTTCGGCGAATTATAACAGATATTTTTTTTATTGTCAAGTTTTAAAATATGTTTTTTAAAATAACTAAATATCGTTATTTTAAAAATTTATTATTTTAATAATATATTAAATAAATATGCGAAAAATAAAAAATAAAGTTAAATTTGATATAATTTTGCTTTATTTGGCAAAAAAGGATTAAATTTGAGCGTAGCAAATGATAAAAGCGAACGCATAAAATACATTAGAGCATTGGAACGCTTCGCAAAATCGGCAATTTCGATTTTAAAAAGAGATGATTTCGATGAAAATTTATTTAAAATTCGCGTGATAAAAAACTACGAAGTTTTAAAAAAAATTCAAGCTGTTTATTTGGATCAACCATATACAAAAGGGCTTGAAAACTTCGTGAAATCGGTATTAGCAAATAAAAACAAAGACGAGCTGATAAAAGAAGCAAATTTGCTAGAAAAACTAAAAAATTCAAAAACTTATAAAAAAGATAAACATAAAGGTAAATTTAAAGATGAATTTTAAAAAATTTACGCGGGGGCGGGGCGTTTTTTAGGAGGCACTCCGCCCCCGCACCCCCCCCACCCCGCAAAACCTTAGCGGTGGCGCACTTCGTGCGCTGATTTTTATTTTAAAATTTGGAGAGAAAATGAAAAAAGTTTTGATTTTAAGTGGAGCAGGGCTTAGTGCTGCAAGTGGATTGCGAACATTTAGAGATAGCGGTGGTCTATGGGAGCAATACGATATAAGCGAAGTTTGCTCGGTTCCGGGATTTTTAAAAGATAGAGCAAAAGTGCTTAAATTTTATGATGATAGAAGGGCGCAACTCGCCACTTGTGAGCCAAATTTAGCGCATTTTACAATCGCAAAATTAAAAAAAGAATTTGGTGAAAAAATCATCGTGCAAACCCAAAATGTCGATGATTTATTAGAAAGGGCAGGTTGCGAAAGCGTAATCCATTTGCATGGATTTTTGCCCGAAATTCGCTGCGAAGTGTGCGGAAATGTCCAAAATATCGGTTACGAAAAAATCGCAGGGCAAATTTGTGGGAAATGTAAAAGCGAAAAAATGAGACACAATATCGTTATGTTTGGCGAAGCAGCCCCGCGATATAGCGACCTTTATGCAGCTTTGCAAGAGTGCGAAATGTTTGTTTGTATCGGCACGAGCGGGGAAGTTTTAGATGTGGCAGGTTTTACAAGATACTTCGAATTTAGCATTTTAAATAACCTTGACGCTTCAAGAATCGATAAATATTTTAACAAATGTTATACCGAGAGTGCCGTTACGGCTGCACCAAAGTGGGAAAATGATATTAGGGCTTTTTTAAACGGAGAATTTATGGTATGAAAACGATAATTTTTGATATGGACGGAACGCTTTTAAATAGCGAAAAGGCGATTTGTGAAAGCATAAATCACATGCGAAAGTGGCTTGGTATGAGCGAACTTTCAAGCGAATTTATCGTTGAAGTTATAAACGATATGAGTAAAAATTCCATTGTCGAATTTTACGGCACAGATAAGATTGACGCGAATTTAAGAGCCGAATTTGAGCGGGTTTATGTGGAAAATTACAAAAAATTTGCAGTTTTGTATGCTGGAATTTTAGAACTTTTGCAAAAATGCAAAAAAGCAGGATTTTTTATCGCAATGGCGTCAAATGCGCCAACTCAGACGCTTGACGGAATTCTAAAAATGACAGGCGTTAGGGAATTTTTTGATTTTGTTATCGGAGCAAACGAGCAAATTCCGCAAAAACCCGATCCTACAATGCTTTTTGAAGTTTTAAGACAAAGCGAATTCAAAAAGGCGATTTTTTTAGGCGATAGCAACAAAGATGAATTTGCTGCTAAAAATGCGAATATTTCGTATCTGCAAGTGATTTGGGGTATGGGGAAATTTAGTAAAACAGCAACTAACGCAAAAACACCAAATGAAGCGTGGGAGATTATTTCTAGGCTTTAAATTTACGCCTAATTTTAATTAAATTTAGAATTTGGTATAATCTGCGGATTTTAAAAAAGGTGAAAAATGGATATTTTTGAAGGCACTCCAAGGGATAAATTTTTTGATATTGCGTTTAATGCAAACAGAAATTTGGTCGAAGATGAAATCACAAAGCTTTTAATGAAGCTTATAAGTTATGAAGAAATTTGCGCTAAGCACGGCATTAGCGAAAGAGAAGTAGAAATTCATGTAAATGAAAAACTCGATTTTACAGACGAATTAAACGATAAATTTATCGAGCTAACGGCAAATATTTTAAGTGCAAATGAGTAAAAATGTCGCAAAATTTAGAAAAAATTGATTTTTTTATGCGTGAGTTTATCGCAGAATTTGGCTGTGATGAAGCTTTAAAAATGTTTGACGAGCTAAGTTCAGGTAAAAAACTTCGCTCGAAACTGCTTTTAAATATCGCAGGAATTAATGAAGGCTCACTAAAACTTTGCGCGATAATCGAGCTTATCCAAGCTGCAAGTTTGCTTCACGATGATGTTATCGATGAGAGCGACACAAGACGCGGAAAGCCGTCCATAAACGCTACTTACGGCTCGAAAAACGCCGTAATGCTAGGTGATATTTTGTATTCAAAAGCGTTTTTCGAACTTACCAAATTTGATAAATTTATCGCAGGTTGTATCTCCGAAAGTGTCGCAAAGCTCTCTGTCGGCGAGCTAATCGATGTTAAAATGGGCGAGAGTTTTAACGATGATGAGAAAAAATATCTAAATATGATTTATCTAAAAACAGCCGCACTCATAGAGAGTTCAGCGATGAGCGGGGCATTTTTGGCAGGTCTTGATACGAACAAATTTGGCGAATACGGCAAAAATCTTGGCATAGCTTTTCAAATAATCGATGATATTTTAGACATTACCCAAGATAGCGCCAAGCTTGGAAAACCGGCACTTAATGACTACAAAGAAGGCAAAACGACATTGCCTTATATTTACCTTTATCAAAATTTGCAAGGAAATGATAAAGAAAAACTAAAATCGTTGTTTAAAAAAGAGCTAAATTCGGACGAAACAGCGTGGATAAAGGCAAAATTTGGCGAATTTAAAATCATAGAAAAGTGCGTGAATTTAGCTAAAAATTACGGCGAAAAAGCTTTGCAAAGCGTTAGCGAATTTAAAAATGAAAAATTAAACGAAATAGTTCTAAATATGATAAATAGGGAATTTTGATGAGTTATATGAGCGTGAGTTTTACTCACAAAAATACCGATATTTTTCTGCGTGAAAAGCTTTCGTTTTCAAACGAAGTTAAAAAACGCGAAATTTTGCGACTAATCGGCTCAAATTCGGCAATCAAAGAGTGTTTTGTGCTTAGCACTTGCAACAGAGTTGAAATTTTTGCTTTTGTTGATAATTTTGAAGTTGCGTCGAAATTTGTCGTTCAGGCGATTTCAAAGGTAAGCGGTGTCGAATTTGACGAGCTAGAAAGCAGAGCTGATATTTATGAAGATTATGGCGCGATTCATCATCTTTTCTCGGTCGCAGCTTCTCTTGATAGCCTTGTTGTAGGCGAAACGCAGATAGTTGGTCAGCTAAAAGATGCTTATAAATTTGCGCTTGAAAACGGAAATT
The DNA here is from genome assembly GCF_027797465.1 of Campylobacter sp. CN_NE2. Taxonomy (NCBI): domain Bacteria; kingdom Pseudomonadati; phylum Campylobacterota; class Epsilonproteobacteria; order Campylobacterales; family Campylobacteraceae; genus Campylobacter; species Campylobacter sp. CN_NE2. The sequence continues at coordinate 313,971 of NZ_CP115608.1, forward strand.
TAGGCGATGAAATCAAAAAAGCAATCGCCAAAGCCCTAAAATGCGCCGCCGAAATTCGCAACAAAACCGAAATTTCTAAAAATCCGATTTCAGTTTCAAGCGTGGCTGTTTCTATGGCAAAAGAAAAACTTGGATCGCTTGAAAATGTGGAAGCAGTAGTCATCGGTGCAGGAGAGATGAGCGAACTAGCTTGTAAGCATTTGCTAACGCACGGCGCAAAGGTTACGATTTTAAATCGAAATTTGCAAAATGCAAAGAATTTAGCCTGTAATCTTGGCGATGAAGTTAAATTTGATAGCCTTGAAAAATTAAAAAGCTATATCAACAAATTTAGCCTTATTTTTAGCGCAACGGGCGCAACAGGGGCGATTATAACTGATGATTTAATCGAAAGCGTGGATTTTAAAAGATACTTTTTTGACATTGCCGTGCCACGCGATATAGAGCTTAGCGACAGCGATGACATCGAAGTTTATGCAGTCGATGACCTTGAAGACATAGTTAAGCGAAATTTGATTTTGCGTGAAGAACAGGCGCGTATCGCTTATGGTATCGTTGGTAGCAGCACGAGCGAATTTTTCAAAGAAATCAAAACTCAGGCTTGCACGCCGATAGTAAAAGCGCTTCGCCAAAGAGCAAGAGAAGTCTCAGCTAACGAGCTTGATAAAGCTATCAAAAAAGGTTATCTTAAAAATAGCGACAAAGAAGAAGCTAGAAAGCTAATCCATCAGGTTTTTAAAGCCTTTTTGCATACGCCAAGCGTGAATTTAAAGAATTTAGATGGCAAAAACGAGATAGACAGCGCTACTAACGCTGTTTTGGATATTTTTGGATTAAATGAAATTTATGAAAGTTTTGTAAAAGAAGATAAAACAAAAGAAACGGAGTTAGAAAATGAAATTTAGTAGGCTTTTTGCGCCGACTATCAAAGAAGCACCAAAAGATGCAGTTTTGCCAAGTCATATATTTTTGATTCGTGCAGGTTTTATAGAGCAGTTAGGAAGCGGGCTATATAACTTTATGCCGCTTGGAAAAATGGTTTTAAATAAAATAACCAGCGTAGTGCGTGATGAAATGAACGCTGCCGGTGCGCAAGAAGTCGCTTTTAGCGTGGTAACTCCCGCAGAAGCGTGGAAAAGTAGCGGACGATACGCCGTATATGGAAAAGAGCTTTTGCGTTTAAAAGATAGAAAAGAAAACGACTTTGTCCTAAGTCCAACAAATGAAGAAAGCTCCGTGCTAATGGTAGCAAACAAGGTTACTAGCTATAAAAATTTGCCGTTAAATATCTATCAAATCAACACCAAATTTAGAGACGAAGCTAGACCTCGCTTTGGGTTACTTCGTGGTAGAGAATTTACGATGAAAGACGCGTATAGTTTTCACGCAAATGAAGCTGATTTGGGGCGAGAGTTTGATTTAATGGAAGCAACTTATAATAAAATTTTTACTCGCTTAGGACTAAATTTCAGAGCCGTTGAAGCCGACAGCGGTGCGATCGGCGGAAGCGGAAGCAAGGAATTTATGGTTTTGGCTGATAACGGCGAAGATGATATTTTGGTTTGCTCTGGTTGTAAATATGCTGCTAATGTCGAAGCGGCTAAAAGAGCGCCAAAAATCGCACCTTGCGAAGCCCCTGAGACAGACGGCATGATGAAATTTCACACCCCTGAGACTAAAACAATCGAACTAGTGGCGAATTTTTTCAAAGTTGATAAATTTTATACCATTAAAGCTGTTTTGAAAAAAGCCATTTACGAAAACGGCGAAAAAATCGTAGCGTTTTTTATTCGCGGGGATGACGAATTGCAAGAAACAAAGGCTACAAATGCGTGTGGAGCGTTAGAGTTAGTAGATGCCGATGAAAATGAAGTCAAAAATGCAGGTTTTGTAGCAGGTTTTTGCGGACCGTTTAATCTACCTGAGAGTGCCGAATTTTACATAGATAAAGAGCTTGAAAATGCCCGTGAGATGATTTGTGGAGCAAATGAAGAAAATTATCATTTTATCGGTTGCAATGTCGTTAGCTTTAAAGCAGAGCGATTTAAAGATTTAATAGCCGTGCAAGAAGGCGATAAATGCCCATGCTGTGGTGCGAAACTAGATAAAACCAAAGGTATCGAAGTTGGGCATATTTTTAAACTCGGACAAAAATATTCCGATCCAATGAACGCTAAATTTTTAGATGAAAACGGCAAGAGTGTGCCGTTTTTTATGGGTTGCTATGGTATCGGCGTGAGCCGTCTTGTGGCAGTAGCGATAGAATCGAGCCACGATGAAAAAGGTTGTATTTGGAATAAAGAAATATCGCCGTTTGCGCTGGAAATCATCATTTCAAATACAAAAGATGAGCAAATTTGTAAATTTGCAAACGAGCTTTACGAAAAATGTCAAAATTTAGGCATTAATGCTCTGCTTGATGATAGAAATGAGCGATTTGGCGTTAAGATGAACGATTACGAGCTTATGGGCTTTCCGTATGCTGTCTTAGTCGGCAAGGGCTTAGCTAACGGCGAAGTTGAATTTATAACAAGAGCAAATTTGGAAAAACAAAGCGTGAGCGCGGATAAAATTTTAAATCTTATCAAAGATAAAATTTTGGGAGAATAAAATGAAAAAAATTGGTTTGATTTTAATGTGCGCATTGTTTGTATATGCGGATTTAAATCCAAAAACCGAAATTTTCTATAATGATAACGGATATGAGTATGAGCTTTTACAAACCAATAACGAAAATTTAAATATTTTTTTAAAAAATGAACTACTAAATTTTTGCGGCACAAATTTACTCCAAGATGAATTTATGGAATGTTACGAAAATATCAAAAATATAGATATTAAAAAATATGTGCAGAATTTAGTAGAAGATATGGAAAATGCCCATAAAGAAGAAGTCAAAGAACAAGAGTTTGATTTTAGTCTAAGCGTAAGGCAGAGTTTTGTATCGCAAAAAGGAGATTTAGTTCAAATCAGACAAGATAGCCATCAGTATGCAGGTGGAGCGCATGGCATGGAGTATTCGCAAGTTTTTGTATATGATATTTCTAGCGACCATGTGTTGAATATTTCTGAAATTTTGGTTTCCATAGAGACGGCTTTTGACGCACTTTATGATGAAATTTATAAAGGATATATAAATTTTATTAGCACAGAGTGGTATCCTATAAATGAAAAATGCAATAAAGCTTGTCAAGATAAAGAAATAAAAGAATTCGTAGAATTTTTTTGGGATAGAAATTCTAAAACAGACATAATATGCGATCCGGCATTTTATTTTTCAGATGAGGGGCTAACATTTATTTATGAACCTTATGCTATCGCACCTTATGCAGCCGGTATGCCTGAGATTGTTATTCCTTACGAAAATTTAAAAGGTATTGTAAAAGATGAATACCTTAAATTTTAGGACAATAAAATGAAAAATTTAGAAAAACAAAGTGTCAAAAGAACAAATTTTGAACCTTATCAAAGATAAATTATGTTGAAATTTTTAATTATTCCGTATTTGATTTTGGAGCTTTTGATAACGGCGCATTTTGTCGATAACAACGGCTTTTTATTTTATGTCGTAGAAGTTTTATTTAGTGCCGTTTTAGGCGTGGCTGTTGTCGGGCTTAGCACTACTGCAAACGCAAGAGAAATTCCAAGAATTACGCTAAATTCGATATTTGGCGGATTTGGTTATGTTATAGGTGGAATTTTATTTATGGTGCCAGGAATTTTATCTGATATTTTGGCTGTCGCAGTCGTCATAATGTCATTTTTAATCAAAAATTTCAATCTTTTTGGGCGAAATACACAAAATTATACGCAAAATAATTCACAAAATAATACAAAATATAAACAAAATGATAACTCAGAAATCATCGATGTAGAAATCATAGAAGAGGAAAAAAAATGAACAAAATCGTAATCGCAACGCGTGGAAGTGCTTTGGCAATGTGGCAAAGCGAACATATAAAAGATTTGATCGAAAAAAAGCACGGCGTAGAAGTCGAGCTAGTCAGTATGAAAACAAAGGGCGATGTTATCCTTGATACGCCCTTGGCCAAAATCGGAGGCAAGGGGCTTTTCACAAAAGAGCTTGAAGAGCACATGTTAGCCGGAAATTCGCACCTAGCCGTGCATAGTCTAAAAGATGTGCCTGTGGTTTTCCCTGACGGGCTAGTTTTGGCTGCTATTAGTGAGCGAGAAGACGAACGAGATGCCTTTGTAAGCGAAAAATACGCTAAATTTAGCGACCTGCCAAAGGGTGCTAGGGTGGGGACGACGAGTTTGCGTAGAAAAATGCAACTGCTTATAAAACGCCCTGATTTGGTGATTATCTCACTTCGCGGAAATGTAAATACAAGGCTTAGAAAGCTAAAAGATGGCGAATTTGACGCCATTATTTTGGCTAGTGCAGGTGTGAAAAGGCTTGGGCTTGATAAAGAAATAGCCTATTTTTCGCCGTTTAGCTTGGACGAGATGATTCCAGCGATGGGACAAGGAGCGCTTGGAATCGAGTGCAAAGATGAGCGTGATATTTTGGGAATTTTGGAATTTATAAATAATAAAAACTCGGTTATCCAAACCACTATCGAACGCAGTTTTGTGGAGCGTTTAGAGGGCGGTTGCCAAGTGCCAATCGGCGTAAATGCGCAGATTGTCGGTGATGAAGTAAAAATTCGCGCTATCGTTGGGCTACCTGATGGAAGTGAATTTATAAAAGATGAAACAATCGTGCTAAAAAGCGAGTGCGAAAAGGCTGAAAACTGCCAAAAAATCGGCTTTAAATTCGCCGATAAATTTATCGCAAAAGGGGCAAAAGAGCTTTTAAAACGCGCCGAGAGTATGGCGTAAAATAATAAATGAGACGAATTTTGCGACAAATAAAAAGATTATTTTTTATTGTTTGTTTCGTTTATATGGTGGTTTGTGCTGGGCTATATTTTTATCAAGAAAAGCTAATTTTCGTGCCGAATAAATTAGCCCAAAATCATAAATTTGAGTTTAAATTTGCAAAATTTGATGAAATAAATCTAAAAACGCCAGATAACGCTACTTTAAACGGACTTCATTTTTATGCCAAAAATTCAAAAGGTGCGATTTTATTTTTTCACGGAAACGCAGATAATTTGAATAGCTGGGGGCGATACGGCGAGTTTTTTGTAAATTTGGGCTATGATTTTTTTGTGTTTGATTATCGTGGTTTTGGCAAAAGTGGTGGTGAAATAAGAAGTGAAAATGAGCTTTTTGATGATACCGACCTGATGTTTGAGTATGTTTTAGGTAAATTTAAAAAAGATGAAATCACCATTTTGGGTTACTCTATCGGCAGTGGTTTATCGGCTAGAATTGCCGATAAATTCGGCATTAAAAGATTGATTTTGGTTTCTGCGTATTATAATTTTAAAGATTTAGCAAGTTCAAAAATCCCATTTGCTCCAAAATTTTTAGTAAAATATGAAATTCCGACAGATAAATTTCTAGCAAATTTCACAGCAAAAAATCCAAATTCGCAAATTTTACTTTTCCACGGCAAAAATGATGATTTGATTGAGATTTCAAACTCGCAAAATTTGGCTAAATTTTTAAAGCCAAATGATAAATTTTTTGAGCTAAACTGCGGGCATAACGATATTTTCTCAAAATTAGAATTTTATGAAATTTTAAAATCACAACTAAAATAGGCAGTTTTAAACTACCTTTTCCGCATAAAACTGCATAATTTTTTTGTGTAAATAAAGCGAAAAGATGATTATGCCTGAGCCGATGATTAGGCGGAGTAGGTCGGCATCGTGTCGCCAAAATACCAAATTTACGACGATTGCAGCCGGGATTAGGGCGTTATTCATAATGGCTAAAACGCCGCTATCGACTTCGCAAGCACCTTTGTTCCACAAAAAGTATCCCACCGCACTTGCTGCGACACTAAGCCACACGATAACGCCGATTTGAAACGGCGTAACGCTGAATTTTTGGGGATTTCCAAAGCCAAGCAAGACAAAAAATGTAACCACACTAGCTCCGGCAAAAAAGTAACCAAAAAGCTCTTTTTGCTCTTTATATCCTTTGCTTTCGAGTAGAAATTTATACGCACTTTGCCCCAAACCAAAGCAAAAATTCGCAATCTGCACATATAAAAATCCTAGCAAAAAGTCTGAGTTTATGCCGTTAAATTTGATGATAAATGCCCCAAATACGGCGATTGCGACACTTAAAATGTAAAGCGGTCTAAATCTCAGTTTTAATCCGTCATAAATCAGAGTTACATAAAATGGCGTAAATATCGTAAATAAAGCCACTTCATAGACTTTAAGCAGAGTAAAACTTTTGTAATAAAAAATATACATAACGCCGATTTGAACGGCACCGATGAGCGAAATTTTAGCTGCTAAACCCAAATTTACGCCACGAAATTTCATAAACGGCAAAAAGCAAATCAGAGCCAAAAACACACGCAAAAACGCCAAAAATGCACTATCAACGCCTTTTAAAAACTCGCCAATCAAAGAAAAACTAAACGCCCAAATAAGCGTAACTATGATTAATTTATTCAAAATTTGCCTTTTTTGTTATTTTTAAATGGCAAATTTTATATTAAAAATCTGAAATTTGGATAAAATTTCACCTAAATTTGATAAATTTTTGTGAAAAATAGGCTGAATTTATCATAAATTTGGCATAAAAAAAATATAATTCCAAAAATAAAATTTAAAGGCAAAATATGCAAAATTTGCAAAATAAATGGCAAAACGAGTGGCAAAATGAATGGATAATAAAACTAAGTAAAGCAGGGCTTTTGCGTGTGATTGACGAGCCGTGTGATATTGATTTAGAGATTGCTCACGCAAGTTATATCGAAGTGAAAAAAGATGATTCAAAAGCGCTTTTATTTACCCGTCCGACAGACAAAGACGGCAACTTTTATCCGCCTGTGCTGACTAATATTTTTGGCAGTTTTGGGGCACTAAATTTGATTTTAGGGCGTAAACCTGATGAGATTGCAAAAGAGATTGAAAATTTATTAAAACCAAAAAAACCTGCAAATTTGGGCGAAAAGCTTGATTTTTTGCGTTATTTAATCTCGCTTCGCAAGGTTTTTACTACTAAATTTAAAGGCAACGCTCCGTGCCAAGAGCTTAAATTTATGGGCGAAAACGCCGATCTTACCAAGCTTCCTGCGCTTAAAACTTGGCAAAAAGACGGCGGCAGATTTATCACGATGGGGCAGGTCTATATCAAGGATTTACACGGAAATACGCAAAATCTAGGCATGTATCGGCTTCAAATTTACGATAAAAATCGCCTTGGTATGCACTGGCAAATCCACAAAGACGGCGCAAATTTTTATAATGATTACAAAAAAGCAGGGCTTAAAATGCCCGTTTCTGTGGCGATTGGCGGCGATCCGCTTTACATTTGGTGTGGCCAAGCACCGCTTCCTAAGGGCATTTTTGAGCTTTTGCTTTACGGATTTATTCGCAAAAGCCCTGCAAAGCTTGTCAAATCGCTCACAAATGATATTTTGGTGCCGTATGATAGCGATTTTGTGATTGAGGGTTTTGTCGATACAAATGAGCTAGAATTTGAGGGTCCTTTTGGCGATCATACGGGCTTTTACACGCCTGTTTTGCCGTTTCCTGTGATGAGAGTAAGTGCGATAACTAGCAAAAAAAGCCCCGTTTTTCACGCCACAGTGGTCGGAAAACCGCCTTTGGAAGATAAATTTATGGGGTATGCGACTGAGCGGATTTTCTTACCGCTTTTTAAAACTTCTGCGCCAGATTTAATTGATTATAAAATGCCTGAAAACGGCGTTTTTCACAATCTGATTTTAGCTAAATTTGACGCAAAATACCCTGCTCACGCAAAGCAATTAATGCACGCTTTTTGGGGCGTGGGACAGATGAGTTTTGTCAAACACGCTATTTTCGTGGATAGCAATGCGCCTGATTTAGGCGATTATGAGACATTAGCTAGATATGTTTTGGATAGAATTTCGCCAAAAAGTCTGCTTTTTAGTGAGGGTGTTTGCGATCAGCTCGATCACGCTAGCCCAAATGCGTGTTTTGGCGGGAAGCTCGGCGTCGATGCGAGTAGCGATTTTTCGCCAAATTCGCCTGAAATTTTAAGCGACGATGAGTTGCTAGCCAAATTTAAAAGCGTTTGTGCTGAAATTTTGGATTTGAAGCAGTATTTTACGGACATTAAAAACCCTGTTGTGTTGGTAAATTTGGATAAAAAAGAACACGCAAAAGCGAGTTTCGAGCGAATTTTGAAATTTGCAAATCACTTTAAAATCGTCATTTTTACCGATCCAAAAAATAGCATAAACAACCTTTATATCAGCATTTGGCGAATTGTAAATAATATTGATGCAAATAGGGATATTTTTATTAGCGGAGATCAAATTTGCATTGACGCTACTACAAAATTCGCATGGGAAGGCTACGAGCGAGAGTGGCCAGATGAAACTCTGTGCGATAAAGAAGTCGTGGAAAATCTAATCAAACGCCAAATCATCGACGATGATAAAGAACTATTTTTGAAATTTGATATATTTTAGTTCAAATTTTTTAGAGTAAAAAATAATATTTTAGTTGTATGAAGTTGGTTCAAAATAGTTATATATAAATTTATATTATGATATAATTTCAAAAATTTTTCAAAAGGCAAAATTATGAAAGATAGCGAAATTTGGGATTATATCCAATCTGATACGGCTTTTTGCGACCTTACTACGGATTTACAAGCTAATGATATTGATTTAAATTCAAACGCAAAATTAGTAATTTTTACAAGGGAAAATTTGGTTTTTTCGGGCTCTTTGACGGCGCAAAAAATCGCTAAATTTTTAGATTGCGAAGTTAAATTTTGTGGGAGCGACGGACAGAAATTTAGCGAAAATAGCGAAATTTTCGTGGCAGTTGGAACTTACGCAAATATCCATAAGGCTTGGAAAGTAACGCAAATTTTCCTTGAATACTCTTGCAAAATTTCAACCTATACGCACGAAATGGTTAGCAAAATAAAAAAAATAAATCCAAAATGTGAGCTTGGTGCAACCAGAAAAAATATCCCATTTGCCAAAGAAATGTGCCTGAATTCGGTTCTAGCAGGTGGCGGGACGATACATAGGCTAGGGCTTTATGATAGCGTTTTGTTTTTTAAAAATCACACTCAAATTTATGGAAAATTCAGTGAATTTTGCAAAAAAATCCCTGAATTTAAGGCAAAATTGCCTGAAAAGAAAATTATGATTGAGATTGAAAATTTTAGCGATTTTAAAACACTTTTAAGCTATCCTGTCGATGTCGTTCAATGCGATAAAATGGATATTTTAACGCTTATTCAGTGTGTTAAATTTAAAAACGAAATCGCACCAAATACAGCCGTGAGTGCCGCAGGTGGCGTAAATTTGAAAAATTGCGATGAATTTGCAAAAACTGGCGTGGATTATATCATCACTTCTGCACCATATATGCAAGGTGCTATGGATTTAAGCGGCAAAATATCTTTGATTTAAAAAATTCGGCGTTGTCTGCAAAAACGCCGAATTTTAATGGACAGGTTCAAATTTACTTGGGGTTTGCGTAATTATACATTATATTTTTAAATATATAACTTAAATTTGCAAATTTCGTTAAAAAATTTGCGAATTTATCACAAATTCCATCACTTAAACCGCCAAATTTTTAAAAGCTATACTTAAATCCCGCGTAGTAATTTCTACCTTGTGCAGGGTATCCGTAAGCATAAGAGTAATCTTCATCGAAAATGTTATTTACTCTAAAATTTAGCTCAAAGTCATCAATCGGACGATAGGCGATTTTTATATCTGTCAAAGTATAACTTTTATTGACGAAATCTTTATCGGATATTGCCGAACTGGCATATCGTTTGCTCTCATAGCGAACTTGCGGTATTATATCGATTTGTTTAATCGGCGAGTAAATAAGCCCCGCAAAAAGGCTATGTTCCGGAACTCCCACGATATATTTGTTCTCATCATTATCTTTTATGCGTGTGTGCATATAAGTATAATTTCCAAACACGCTAAGATTATCCAAAATTTGCGAATCTACGCTAAATTCGGCACCCGTTTGCTCCTCTTTTCCGACATTTACATTTTTATTCAAACCACTAGGTGTTCTGATTTGCGTGATATAATCTTTTGTTTTTGTGTGGAAAAGTGCGAATTTTAAAAGCGTATTGTTTGCTATAAGCTGACTTACGCCGATTTCGTAATTCGTCGCTTTTTCTTCACTTAAATCAGGATTTGGCTCATACTGACCAAATCTAGTCGAATATCTATCTTTTAAAGTCGGAAAATTCGTTCTTTGCGAAACGGAAGCGTAAAAATTTGTTCCGTTAAACGGCGTAAAATATAAAATCGTTTGCGGATTAAATGCACTAGCATTGTATTTTTCCCACTCGCCTTCAATGGCTGTTTGAGCCTGATTTCTATATTCGGCTTTCTTGATTTTATTATAATCATAACTAACCCCAACAACCCAAGTAAAATAGTTATTTATAGCCCAGGTATATTCTCCTGCGTAAGAGTAAGTTTGTGCTTTATTTGTCAAGTCGGCACCAGGCGATGTGCTATCTATAACCTTGTGATTATCATTTTTAAGGGCTACTGAAAGTTTTAAGATATTTGCTTCATTAAATTTGAAATCAAGCTCGATTTGACCGCCCATAGTGTAATCATCATATTCGCTTAAATCAGGATTTCCGCTTCTTGGCAAATTTGGATAGAGTTCAAGTTTATTATAAAACTCATCTCTGTAAAATTTTGTCTTTAAGGTTATAAATTCGTCGGCAAATGCGGTTTTGCTTAAAAAATAATAACTCGTTTTATCCCAATCAGGCCAATACCAATGGCGAAGCTTCATACCTCTTCCTACAAAAGGAGCATTCATATCGCCGTCATAATAAGGCTGACCTTTTTGCCCCCTTTGAACGATATAATTAAATGAGTATTCATCGGTTTCATTTGGCGTGATACCGACTTTTAAATTTACTTTCATATCCTTTTTATCAGAATTTGCTCTTTTATTTCCGTCTGCTACACCGTGCGGATCGTTTTGGTTTGCCACTTTAAAATAATCTTGTTTTGAATTTGAAAAAGATAAAATTCCATAAAAATAATCTTGATTTGTGCCTAAATTTATAAACTGATCATACCCTTTGCCACTAAAAAAACCTGCACCAAGTTCGCCCTCAAATTCGCTAGTTGGGCGTTTTGTAACCAAATTTATCGCTCCGCCCATTGTATTTGCACCAAGAAATGGCGAAACATAGCCTTTTTGGATATTTATCTCGCCTATATCATAAGTCGTAAAGCGATTATAATCGATATTTTTATCATACGGCACATAAACAGGAATTCCGTCTAAAAACATACCCACGCGGCTATTATGAAATGAACGAATTCGCACCTGATCTTCGTTTCGCTGACCAGAGCTTGAAACGAAAATTCCGGGTTGTGTTCTAAGGGCTTCTAAGATAGTTTTATCTCTTGCATTTTCTATCTTTTTGCTATCTACACTATCAGTGCTAGTAGCGTGAATATCGGCTTTTGCACTAACTTCTATAACACCAAGATCATAGACTTCTGCGCCAAAAAGACAGCAAGTTGCTGTCAAACTAAGCATTAAAGGCTTTTTCATGAATTCTCCTTAAAAAAATTTGTATAAATTTTTAATCTCATCATCGCTTAAATCAAAATGCAAAAATTCTTTATAAAATTCTTTTGTTTTTGCATTTAAATCTATATCGCAACTCTCGCCATATAGCATCTTACACATCCAAACTACGCCTAAAAATCTCATCGGTGTAGGTGGTCTAGTCAAAAACGAATACGGACTAGACGGCTCTAAAAAAATTTTTTTGTTTTTGTAGGCTTTTAGGTTTTTCCACGCAGAATCCCCTTTTTTTAGCTCTTCAAAAAGGCTAACTTCACGCACAAAAATCGCATCAGGGTCATACTCGTAAAGCTTTTCAAGCGTGATTCTAGGGCGATTTATCTTATTTTCGCACTCGTGGATATTTTTCGCTCCCGCCACACTTGCCACATCAAAAAATCTATCCCCTTCACACTGAGTTTCAAGCCCGTCTAGTCCGTGAGCGAAGTAAATTTTTGGAATTTCATTCTGTTTTTGGGCGACTTTTTGAACCAAAGCGATATTTGTTTTTCCAAAATTTACTAGTTTTTCGGCTCTACTTTTCACGCCTAGAATTTCGCCCATTAAATTTATGCTTTCATAGACATCTTCAAGTTTTTCTTGCCTTAGATAAACGCTTGGAATTTTAAATTTCATAAAATCATCTTCGAATTTTTCGCTCATTTTACGCATAGAATCCCACAAAAAAATGACTTGCGGACGAGCCGAAATCAAAGCTTCGCTATTTACTCCACTTCCGCCGCCACCAAAAAATCCACCAAGAACTGGCAAATTTATCATTTGTTCTTGCATATATTTTTTCTCAACCTCCAAAAATTCGTAGTTTTTACCTACCATTTTTTGGGGTGCGAGCATATACAGCATTGCACTCATCGGTGGCGAAGCACCAAAGGCTCTTGTAATATTTGTATCTAGTGCGATTTTTCGCTCCACCATATCGGTAATTTCGTAACCAAAAGCCAGAGTTTGCAAAATTAGCACCAAAATAAAAAATAACTTTTTCATGAATCCCTCCCTAAGATTATTAAATGTTCATTTTCATTGCAATCTTTGATAAATTCGCTATTTAAACCATAAATTTGCGAAATTTGCTCTTTTGTTATTACGCTTTTTGGCGTGTCAAATTTGATTAAGTAACCTTTATCTAGCCAAGCGATTTTATCTGCGATTTTAAGAGCGTGTTCTGGGTAATGCGTAGTGCAAAGCACGGTATAATCATCATTTGCTAAATCTTTTAGTAAATCCAAAAGCAAAATTTGATTTGACAAATCAAGTCCGTTTATCGGCTCATCTAGCAAGATTATTTTTGCGTTACTTGCGATTGCTCTTGCCACCAAGACAAGCTGTTTTTGTCCGCCTGAGAGTTTTCTAAAAATCTCATTTTTTAAATGTAAAATTTCTGTTTTTTTAAGTGCAAATTCGGCTTTTTGGATGTCAGATTTGGAGTATTTATAAAAACTATTTGCAAAGCGACTCATTAAAACAATATCTAAAACACTAAAATCATAAGGAATAAAATGATTTTGTGGCACAAATGATAGCAAATTTGCCATCATTTTTGGGGTTAAATTTGCCGTGTTTTGTCTGTCTATCTCAATGCTCCCTTGAAATTTTTCCAAATCCAAAATGCACCTTAAAAGCGTGGTTTTGCCACTTCCGTTTGAGCCTAAAATATTTATAATTTCGCCTTTTTTGATATGCAAATTTATATCTTTTAGAGCAAATTTGTTACCAAATTTCACGCTTAAATTTGAAATTTTTATCATCTTAGACCCTTTGTATTTTTAAGCACAACCAAAAATATAGGAATTCCAAACATACTAACCAAAATTCCAATAGGAAGCTCGACGCTAAAATAGGTTCGCCCGAAAGTATCTACGCTAAGTAAAAACAAAGCCCCAAAAAGTGCGCTAAATGGAAGCAGAGCTGCGTGGCGAACCCCCACAATAAATCTACAAATGTGTGGCACCACTAGACCCACCCAAGCGATAATTCCGCCTAGCATAACTGCACTCGCACTTAAAAATGAAGCTAAAATAATCAAAATAAGGCGAATTTTTTTAGTTCCAAGTCCTAAAACCTTTGCGTCATCTTCGCCAAGCGAGAGCAAATCAACGCTTCTAGCCAACGCACAAATCCCTAAAATCGCCAAAAGCATAAAAGGAAGCAAAACCAAAATCAAATCCAGCTTTGCTAGTGCCAAACTTCCCATCATCCAATAAACTATGCTAGGAAGCGAATTTTCAGGATCTGCGATATATTTTAAAAATGATAATCCTGCACCAAAAAGCGACGAGCTAATAATTCCGCCCAAAATCAACATTAAAATCGTGGAGTTTTTGCCATAAATTTTTGAAATCATCAGGGCAAAAAATACAGCCAAAAAACCAAATAAAAAGGCTGAAATTTGCACATAAATGAGCGAAAGCTTAAAAATCATCGCTAAACTTGCTCCAAAACTAGCCCCGCTTAAAACACCAAGCACACTTGGACTTACCAGAGGGTTCATAAAAATGCCTTGAAATAACGCTCCACTAATCGCTAGTGCCGAACCTATCAAAATCGCCGTTAAAATTCTAGGAAGTCTAATTTCAGTCAAAATTAAAATTTGATTTTGTATTTCGTCGTTTTTTATATTAAAAAATATATAATCACATAACTCTTTTGTGTCAATTTGATAATGACCCAAGAAAAATGACAAAACAATAACTATACATAAAAGCACTATAATAACGCTAAATTTGATACAAATTTTATCCATTGTCCGACTTTATAAAAATTTCCGCAAGAATTATACCTAATTATATTTTAATTTATATAAATTTGTCTAAATTTTTAAATAAGCCAAATTTTATCTACAATGTGATAAACTCACGCACAAAAAAGGAAAATCAGGTGATAAAATCAAGACTTTGGATAGAAAAAGACGGAAAAAATTTTCTAGGACACGGAAAAGTTGAGCTACTTGAAAAAATAAGAGAGTGCGGCTCGATAAACGCTGCTGCCAAAGCGATGAAAATGAGCTATAAAGCCGCTTGGGACGCCGTAGATAGCCTAAACAATTTAGCCAAATCTCCCGTAGTCGTAAAAATCGGAAACGGAAGCAAACTAAGCGATGAAGGCGAAAGGCTAATCTCCAAATTTAGGGAACTCGAAGCCAAAGAAAATGAATTTTTATCGCAATTTGATGATAATTTAGAACATAATAGCTTGGCTATTTCAAATTTAAGTGCAAAAAACCAATTTGCCGCAATTGTGCGTGGTATCAGAGGAGATACCGTTAGTGTAGAACTAGAACTTTATATAAATAAAAATACAACAATTTTCTCAAATATCACAAAAGATAGTTTTGAACGCCTTAAAATCAGTGTTGAAACTGCTGTTATAGCTGTTATAAAGGCAAATTCGGTTAGAATTTCAGCAACAAAGCCAAAATTACCAAATGCCTTAAAATGTGAAATCTCAAAAATCAAAATAGGTGAAAAATTAACACAAATTTCGCTAAATTTGGCTGATTTAACACTAACTTCAACCGTAAAAAACAAAGAATTTGGCGAATTTAAAGTGGGCGATAAAGTTTATGCTTGTTTTATGCCGGACAGCGTAATAATCGGAAAATAAAGGATAAAAAATGAACGCATGGGACGAGATGTCAAAACACTATCCGCACTACGGCGATAGCGATATGATGAGAGATGTCGGGGTTGCACTTTCGTTTTGCTATGATAACGGCGTTAAATTTGACGGCGAAATTATCGATATTGGTGCAGGGACGGGCATAATCGACCTAGAAATAGCACTTAAAAACGAAGTTAGCATAACTGCCCTTGATATGTCTAATGAAATGTTAGAAATTCTTAAAAATGACGCAAAAAGATTAGGAGTTGATAAAAAAATAACTACAATTAGGGGCAATTTTGACGAATTTGAGCCAAAAAAAGGGTTTGATATTGCTATTGCTAGTTTGTGTCCTGCCATAAATTCCGTTAAAAACGCACATAAATTTATAAATTTGACAAAAAATCTTGGAATTTATATCGCTTGGGGCGGGTATAAAGAGTGCGAATTTTTGGATTTGTTAATAGAAAAACCAAATCCAAATATCAAAGGTTGTATAAAAACAGCCAATATGCACGAAATTTTAGATGATTTAAATATCAAATTTAAAAGCAAACTTTTCAAAGCAGACTGGGAAAACATAATGAGCGAAGAAAAGGCTATGCAATATGCAAAAACAATGCTTATGCGTTGTGAATTAGATATTGACGAAAATCATATTAAAAGTGTTGTAGCTAAATTTAGGCAGGCTGACGGCGTTCATATACTAACAAAAGCACAAAAAGGCGTAACTATTTTTAGTGTTTGATTATGCGTGGTTTTAGCAAATACGATATTATCGGATTTTTCTCATCTACGATTTTATATTTTTGCTTTGTCTTTTCTATTTTAAAATTTGCAAATTTCTCGCCGATTTTACCAAAATCAAATTCGCTAAATTTTGAAAATGTTATGATGATTGATATAAATAATTTTAACTTTTTAAATGATAATGATGAAAAAATTTCAGAACAAAAAAACTTTCCAAACGATATAAATGAAAATTTACAAAAAGACGATTTAGTAGAAAACGAAAATTTACAAAACTTTACCGATGATTTAGTAGAAAAAGAAGTTTTACAAGAGATTGTGCCAAAATCAGAACCGATTTTGCAACCAAAACAGACATTGGCAAAACCAAAAAAACAGGAAAATGCGAAAATAAAAAAATCTAAAAATTCAGTAAATTTAGATTCACAAAGTGCAAATTTAGGCGGAAATTTAAATAACATAAATAGCGCAAATAGTTTAAATTTAAATCAAAATTCTAATAAGATTGCAAATTCCGATATTTCGGCTATTTTAAAAACTATAATATCAAAATATGCCAAGCAAAATTATCCAAGCGAAGCTAGAAAACTTCGCCAAACAGGAAGCGTGAAGATTGGATTTTATTACACAAAAGAGCGAAGAATTGAAAATTTGCAAATTTTGCAAAGCTCTGGTTTTTTAAATTTGGATAATGCAGCACTAAATGCGGTCAAAAAAACAAAATCAAAATTTCCAAAACCTGATAAATCAGATTATTTTACACTTAGCATAAATTTTACTTTAACTAATTAAAAATTTTTATCTTTTAGTAAAAAATAAAGTTATATTTTTATCAATATAACTCGCTGTAATGGTATCTGGCATTAATTTTTAAACAAATATAAATTCGTAATTTTATTAAAATTATATTTCTTAAAAAAATAAAAAAATTGTTTAAAAAAACATGGTTAAAAACAAAAAAATTCATCTTTTATAATTGATAACTAAACGCAATTTCAAATTTTTAAAATTTATGATATTTGCGACTAAATTTATCTATTTTATTAAAATTTATTCAATAAATTCAAAAGAGTAAATTTATCGTATTTGATACAAATCAACCATTTTAACGAATAATCTTGTATTATTATGTTGCTGAACACCCGTGTAGGGTGTTGATTTTTTTATGAAAGGTTCTCTTATGGACAGACGAGAATTTATCAAGAGTTCTGCTGCCGCTGCTGCTTGCAGTGCCGCAGGTATTTCGGCTCCTAGCCTAGCAAGTGCAGCGGATGGCGAAAAAGACTGGCGCTGGGATAAAGCGGCATGTCGTTTTTGCGGAACCGGCTGTGGTATTATGGTTGCTACAAAGGGTGGAAAAATCGTAGCCGTAAAAGGCGATCCACTATGCCCTGTAAATCGTGGCTTAAACTGCATTAAAGGATACTTTAACGCAAAAATTATGTATGGTGAAGACCGTATCACAAAACCTCTTTTGCGTATGAACGAAAAAGGCGAATTTGACAAAAAAGGTAAATTCGGCGAAGTTAGTTGGCAAAAAGCCTTTGATGTTATGGAAGCACAATTCCGCAAAGCTTATGCCGAAAAAGGTCCAAGCGGACTAGCTGTATTTGGTAGCGGTCAATACACTATCATGGAAGGTGTTGCGGCTGTTAAGCTTATCAAGGCTGGTTTTAGATCTCACAATATCGACCCAAATGCCCGCCATTGCATGGCAAGTGCGGTTGTTGCGTTTATGCAAACATTTGGTATAGATGAACCATCAGGTTGTTTTGATGACATCGAGCTAACAGATACAGTTGTTTGCTGGGGCGCAAATATGGCAGAAATGCACCCAGTTTTGTGGTCTCGCGTAAATGACGCCAAGCTTAAAAACCCAGATCGCGTAAAAGTTGTAAATTTATCAACTTTTTCAAGTAGAACTTCAAGCATTGCAGATATTGAGATTATTTTTAAACCTCATACTGACCTTGCGATTTGGAATTTGATCGCTCATGAAATTTTATATAACCACCCAGAAGCTTTTGATGAAAAATTCGTAAAAGAGCACTGTGTGTTTGCGACAGGTCCTGTTGATATTGGTTATGGTATGAGACCAAATCCAAAACACCCTAAATTTGATCCAAAAGAAGTTGATACCGTAGCAAAAGAAGTTTCAAAAGTTCTAAGCGAAAACGAAGGTGTAACTTTGGCATATCTAGGTATGAAGGCAGGAGATACACTAGAAAATAAAAGTAACGGTAAAGCCGATTCGCATTGGCTAATCGGATTTGATGATTTCAAAAAAGCATTAGAACCTTATACGCTTGATTTTGTTGCAAAACTAGCAAAAGGCGATGATAATGAAGATTTAGAAAGCTTTAAGAAAAAACTTCAAGCCCTAGTTGATTTATATATCGAGAAAAACAGAAAAGTAGTTAGCTTCTGGACAATGGGTATGAATCAACACCAAAGAGGAACTTGGGTAAATGAACAAAGCTATATGGTGCATTTCTTATTAGGCAAACAAGCTAAACCGGGCGACGGAGCATTCTCGCTAACAGGACAACCAAGTGCTTGCGGAACCGCAAGAGAAGTAGGAACTTTCTGCCACAGATTGCCAGCTGATATGGTTGTAGCAAATCCAAAACACAGAGAAATGACTGAAAAAGTATGGCAAATTCCAGCAGGAACTATCAACCCAAGACCAGGCTTCCCTTATGTAAAACTAATGAGAGATATTGAAGACGGAGCGGTTAAATTTGCTTGGGTTCATGTAAATAACCCATGGCATAATACTGCAAATGCAAATCACTGGATCAAAGCAGCACGCGAAATGGATAACTTCATCGTTGTAAGCGATCCATATCCGGGCGTATCTGCAAAAGTAGCGGATTTGATTTTACCGACCGCTATGATTTATGAGAAATGGGGAGCTTACGGTAATGCTGAGCGAAGAACTCAACACTGGCGACAACAAGTATTACCAGTAGGCGAAGCGATGAGTGATACATGGCAAATTTTAGAATTCTCTAAACGCTTTAAGATTAAAGATTTCTGGGGCGAGAGAAAAATCGATGATAAGCTAACTTTGCCAGATGTTTTAGAAGAAGCTAAAAAAATGGGTTACGATCCAGAAGATACTCTATTTGATGTATTGTTTGCAAACAAACGAGCAAAAGAATTCAAAGCAGACGATCCAATCATCGCAGGATTTGATTGTACCGAAGTTTTCGGCGATAGTAGAAAAGTAATCGGAAGCGACGGAAAAGAATTCACAGGTTATGGTTTCTTTATCCATAAATATCTATTTGAAGAGTATAGAATTTTTGGTAACGGACACGGACACGATTTAGCTGATTTTGATACATATCATAGAGTTAGAGGTCTTAGATGGCCAGTTGTCGATGGAAAAGAGACTCAATGGAGATTTAACACTCGCTACGATACATACGCTAAAAAAGCAAATCCAAACGGTGATTTTGCATTTTACGGAAACCAAGGCGCATTGCCGACCGGAGATATGGCAAAAGCAACATCGGGAGAAGAAAAAACTTCATTTAAAAATAAAGGTAAAATTTTCTTCCGCCCTTACATGGATCCATGCGAAATGCCGGATAAAGAGTATCCGCTATGGTTATGCACAGGTCGTGTGCTAGAACACTGGCATTCAGGCACGATGACAATGCGTGTTCCTGAATTGTATCGCGCTGTTCCTGAGGCACTTTGTTTTATGAATGAAGCTGACGGAAAGAAATTAGGCATAGCTCAAAATGATATTGTATGGGTAGAATCAAGAAGAGGAAAAGTAAAAGTTAGAGTAGATTTTAGAGGTAGAAATGTTCCGCCTGTGGGTCTAGTTTATGTTCCTTGGTTTGATGAAAATGTCTTTATCAATAAAGTTTGTTTGGATGCGACTTGTCCGCTTTCAAAAGAAACAGACTATAAAAAATGCGCTGTAAAAATTTATAAGGCTTAGCTATGCAAAGACGCGAAGTTTTAGGTTTAATCGGATTAGTTGTTGCAGGAGGTAGCGGATTTTGTGAATTCGCAAGAGCGGAAGATAAAATTCGCATTAGACCGCCGGGTGCACTTGATGAAAAAGAATTTATGAGCAAATGTATCCGTTGCGGACTCTGCGTGGAAGCCTGTCCGTTTGATACGCTAAAATTAGCTGAATTTCGCGATAGTGGAGTGCCAAATGGGACACCGTTTTTCGAACCACGAAAAGTTCCTTGCTATATGTGTGAAGATATTCCTTGCACTGTGGCGTGTCCGACTGGCGCATTAGATAAAGATTTAGTTAGCGAAAATGATAAGCTAAATATAAATAAAGCACAAATGGGCGTTGCGGTTGTTGATCAAAAAAACTGCGTTGCATACTTTGGAATTCAATGCGATGCATGTTATAGGGCTTGTCCTGTTTTGGATAAGGCTTTATTTATCGAATATAAACGCAACGAAAGAACCGAAAAACACGCATTATTGCTTCCTGTTGTCGATAGTGATTATTGCACGGGGTGTGGAAAATGCGAAAAGGTTTGTATAACAACAAAACCTGCCATAACCATTTTGCCTAGAAATTTAGTTCTTGGTATTCCAAACGATAACTATATCAAAGGTTGGGTAGAAGGCGATGACGCAAGGCTTGATGAAGTTGATAGCAAAATCAAGCTAGACTTGAAAAAAGGCGTTGATTACTTAAATGGAGGCGAACTATGATTTACACAATTTTAAGAAGAATAGTTCAGCTTAGCATACTTGCACTTTTTATAGCAGGAAACTGCTATGGTGTGAAAATTCTGCAAGGAAATTTAAGCTCGTCAATGCTATTTGATAGCATAAATTTAAGCGATCCGTTTGCTACGCTTCAACTACTTTTAGCAGGTTTGAGTTTGGGTACGACCGCATTAATAGGAGCTTTAATCGTTCTTATTTTTTATGCTTTGGTTGCACCAAGGGCGTATTGTGGTTGGGTTTGCCCTGTAAATTTGTTGAGTGATTTGGCTGCATGGATAAGAGAAAAATTTGGTATAAGAACAAAAATTTTAAGCGTTAGTAAAAATGCAAGATATTATCTAATGATTTTAGCTCTGATTTGTAGCGGATTATTTGGTATTGCAGCGTTTGAGACGCTAAATTATATCGGATTTTTTACAAGAGCTGTAACTTCGCTTAGCATTTCAGCTTTTAGCATAGCTCTTATTATCATTATCTTTGAAATTTTCGCAGGAAATAGAATAATATGTTCCCATATTTGTCCGCTTGGCGGATTTTGGGCGATAATAAGTAAATTTAGTTTAATTCGCATTTATCATAAACAAGCAAACTGCACAAAATGCAACAAATGCAAAATAGTTTGCCCGGAAGCTCATATTTTAGAATTAGTATCAAAAAAGGATTTTAAAATCGGCTCTGAGTGTATTAGTTGCGGTCGTTGCGTTGAGGTTTGCGATGATGATGCTTTGAATTTCAGTATTTTAGGAGAAAAAAAATGAAAAAATTACTTGTGTGCCTAAGTATTGCGGCTTGCGTAAGTTTGTTTGCAGCTGACGGTGCAAACAAATCAGAGCCGACTTTTAGGTCTGATTATACTAACGAGAATTTTGCTTTGCCGACTTATGAATGGAAAGCAGAAGCACCGGGAGCAAATGCTGTTTTAGAAAGAAGCTTTGAAAATGCTCCGCCGTTAATCCCGCATAATCTAGATGATATGCTTCCGATTACGACTGATAATAACATGTGTCTTTCTTGCCACTCGCCAGAAGCTGCCGAGCCGTTGCAAATAAAGTCATATCCAAAGAGCCACATGACAGATTTGCGTGATGAAAATCAAAAAAGCTTGGAAGGAGCGCTATCTATGTCGAGATACGACTGTGTTTCTTGCCATGTTGTGCAATCTAACGCAACACAGCTTGTAAAAAACAATTTTGAAGCAGATTTTAGTAGATTTAAAGATTCAAACACTAGCTCGAATTTGCTTGATGTTTTAAATCAAGGCGTAAATGTTAGATAACGCATTGTTGTAAATTTAGCCAAATTTTGGCTAAATTTACACAATTTTTTAAAAAGGTCTGTTAGATGAAAAAGTTTTTTGCTGTTTTTATGATTTTAGTAGGTATGCTTTTTGCCGATCATAAGATTGAAGTTGTCGGAAATATTGCTATTTTAAAACAAATAGACGGGGAAATTTTCGCAGGGACTGATGCTGGAAAATTGTTTCGTTATACGCACGGCGATGAAAATGCAACGCAAATTTTTGAATTGCCAAAAATTAAGAGCTATGTCGATGGCGATATTGATTCTAAAATCATAGATCTTGATAAGCTTGGCGATAAATTTGCACTTTTAATCAACGGCGATTATATGAGTAAAGTTTTGGGAATTTTAGAAAACGGCGAATTAAAAACTTTTACTCCGCCTATAACAGGGATAAAAAAGCTAATTTTCTTTGATGAAAATACCTTGCTTTTGTTAGGAATTGGAAGCGAAATCATATACTATGACATAAATTCGCAAAAAGTTACATTTGAACACAAAATTTCAGATTCGCCTTTTGGTGGCGTTTTCTTTGATAGGGAGAAAAATACTCTGATGTTATCAAACGAAGGTGGCGTTATATATTTCTTTGATGCCGTAAATAAAAAATTCTTGCGTAAAAAAAGTATCCAAAAAGATAATATTTTTAGCGTAGCATTTTACGGCGATAGGGCTATTGCGGGTTCAAATGACAAAAGTTGTTATTACGAAAACGGAACATTTTCTAAATTTTTCGATGCAGGATTTTTAGTTTATAGTGTTGCATTAAACGATAAATTTGGTGCATTTACCGATGAAGATGGCATCAATATCATAAATGTTGATGGTGAAATTATCAAAAAAATCGAATATAACGGCGAAATAATCAACAATATGACTTTTTATGATGATTATCTAATCGGAGCAGGATACGACAAAACAATACATTTTTGGAGATATAAATGAATATTTCAAGCATAATAATATACACGAATAACGAAGTAAATTTACAAAATTTGGCTGATAATGTCGCTAAAATGGAATTTTGCGAAGTAGTTGCAGCACAAGATAATAAAATCGTAGCTACAATTCAAACTGATACGCTAGATCAAGAACTTAACACTTTTAAAACCATACAGGCTATGCAAGGCGTAAGCGATGTTGCGATGATTTATAGCTATCAAGACCTTGACGAGCAAATCGAAGCTGCAAACAACAACGACATCGAAAGCATTATGCAAAAAATCGATGACGAACCTGAAATCAAAAATATCAAATATGGTGGCCATTTAAAAATTTAGTTTTTAAATTTTTTAGTCAAATTTGCTATTAAATTTTTTGAGTTCAAATTTATCAATTTGTATGAATTTTATGCAAAATTTAGACTAACTTTACGACAAATTTTGGATTACCAAATTTGAAAGCTCATCATCTTTGTGTGCAAGGCTGATTTCAACGATTTTTAAAAGTTTTTTGGTTATGCCTTTAATGATTTCAATATCATTTATCATCGAAGTTGCCATTTTGTTTGAAATTTTTTTCTCTTCAAGCAATGCGTCTGGTTCAAGCGAGATACTTCGATACTCTTCACGCAAAGCACGAAGCTCGGTTAAACCGGCTTTATCATCTATTTTCAAGCTTCTCATTTTTTCGATTACCCTAAGTCCGTGAAGCATTTTTATGCGAAGCTTGTCATATTCTGCTTTGGCGTAAGGGTTGGTTGATGTCATAAATTTATATATATTTGGCTGGACATTTTTCATATCTTTTAATACTTCTGCTAAAAGTAGGGCACAGCGCCTAATGTCCATAAATTTATTCAAGTCATCTTTTTTTGCATTTTGACTTGCATTTATGAGATATTCCATAATTTGCGAGTAAATTTCCTTAAAGCGATTACTATAAAGCTCATCAAAGTCGATTTTAAGCGGAGTTTGACGAGAGACAATGATTTTTTCGCTTGAATTTGGCGAAGCAATGTCGCTTTTGGAAATGCTTATAGATTTTGCCAAAATTGAGCTTGTATTTTCATATAAGTGTTCCATTTCTTTAACCAGCACAATAGAAGCACTATCGCTAAAATTATCTGTTTTTTCTCCAAGATACTTTGCGTAATCAACTTTCGAGCGTTTTTTGTTAAATTTGACAAATTTATTAAGCAAATTTGCCATAAAATCAGTCAAAGGATAAAAAAGACACACGCCAACGACATTAAAATATGTATTAAAAACAGCTAGTTTTAGGACAAAATCGTCTTGTGCGATACCGACGAATTCGGAAGTCCTATCCGTTAAAAACATAAATAATTTTATAAAAATCAGGGCAATTAACGCACTTGTAACATTGAAGATTACATGAGCGACCATTAGTTTTTTGCCTTCTAAATTTGCATTTATCGAGCCGATGACTGCCATTATGGTGCTTCCGACATTTGAGCCGATTGCGATAGCAATGGCATTTTCGTAGCTTAGTTGATTGAAGCTAAGTGCTGTTATAGCCAAAGTTAGAGTGGCGTGTGAGCTTTGCATGACGATGGTTACGCCGATACCGACGGCAGTATAAAGTAAAAGTCCGCCAACGCCACTCATAGCGTATTTTGTGAGATCTAAGCTTTCTTTGACGCCATCAAAGCCTGTTTTTATGTAAGCAATTCCTAAAAACAAAAGCCCGATACTAAATAAAAAATAGCCAAAACCTTTGGAATTTTCACCTTTTTTGAATAAAAATAGCATTCCAACGACGATTAAAGGCATAGCGTAATACGCAATATCGGCTTTTATGCCAACACCTGCGATAAGCCATGCACCTGCGATCGTGCCTAAATTTACGCCAAAAATGATAGCAAGTCCAGCTGTAAGGCTAATAAGACCTGCGCTTAAAAAGGAAATTGCTAAAATGCTAACTAGTCCGCTTGATTGCATTAAGCAGGTGGTTATAAAGCCAAATGAAAAGCTTTTATAGCGTTTATCAGTAGTTTTTTTAAGAAAATTTTCGATAATCGTAAATGAAGCAAAACTTTTTTCTAAAACACTAATAGCGTATAAAAATATGCAAATTCCAAAGGCAATCGTCATAAAGCTTTTACTTACAAACATACAAACGCAAACGCCGATAACCAAAACGGCAAATATAACGCTTTGTCTGTAAGTTTGAAGCCATTTAATGACAGACATTTATCTCCTTGTGTAAAAATCTAATTTCTTACCTTTTCACAAGCATCTTTAAAACCATTTTGACAAGCTTGTTTATAGTAGTTTTCGGCTTTTGAATTACTTTTTTTAGCTATTATTCCTTTATCATAAATATTTCCGAGTTTAAAACAGCTAATACCGATTTTGCCGTTTTCACAAGCTTTTTTATAAAAATCAATTCCCATTGCGTTTATTTGAACATTTTGTCCTTCTGCGATATAAATGTCGCCAAGCGAATAACATGCTAACCATATATTTTTATTGCATGCTTTATCGTAATAATTTCTTGCTTTAATGTCATTTTTTTGAACCGTAACCCCTTCTTTGTATATATTTCCAAGATTATAACAAGCATTGTATTCGTTCGCATTGCAGGCAAAATTCCATAACTCATAAGCTTTTTTAGAATCCTTTTCTACGCCCTGACCAAAATGGTATGAAACGCCTAAATTTTGACAACCGCTAGGATTTTTTCCGTCACAAGCTTTTTGCCAAAATTGCACAGCTGTTTCCAATTCGCCTGCTTGATATAAAACAGTGCCTACATCGGAGCAACTTGCAAAATTGTCGTTTTTGCACTCATCAACAAGAGTTTGTAAATTGACACCAAATCCTACGCTAAGGGTAAGACAAATAGTTAAAATAATTTTTTTCATAGAAACATTTTTCCTTTCACGAAAAAGCGCTTCGCTTGTTTTCACAGAAACACCAGCTATGCCGAGCGCTTCGCTTGTTTTACTCTGCTACGCTTCGCTCCGCAAGAAACATCAGCTATGCCGAGCGCTTCGCTTGTTTTACTCTGCTACGCTTCGCTCCGCAAGAAACATCAGCTATGCCGAGCGCTTCGCTTGTTTTACTCTGCTACGCTTCGCTCCGCAAGAAACATCAGCTATGCCGAGCGCTTCGCTTGTTTTACTCTGCTACGCTTCGCTCCGCAAGAAACATCGGCTATGCCGAGCGCTTCGCTTGTTTTCACAAATAATCCTTTGAAAATTTATGAATTCTATCATAAAATTTTATATAAAATCCTTATCTCGTAATTGAGAATATAAATTTAGTACCGCGATAAATAGTGTTAAAATCGCAGGTCCTAAAATCACACCCCAAAATCCAAATGTCGCAATGCCCGAAAGCATTGAGAAAAATATCAAAAGCTCATTTATGCTTGTCGGTCTTGTTACAAGTTTTGAATTTATAAATTTAATGACTAGCGGCTTTATAAAGCTATCGGCTAGAACCGAGATTAGCACGACACAATAAATTAAAATAATAATCGCTCCACTTGTGTTGCCGTTTGCGAGTTCGAAAATCGCCGTTGGCACATATACTAGCGCACCACCGATAGCCGGTATTAGTGATGAAAAAGCAAAAATTATCCCCATTAAAACAGCATCGTGTCCGTAAATTCCTGCGATAATCGAAAATAAAAATCCTTGTAAAATCGCATTAAAAATGGTTGAATAAAACACGACGCTCATTGTATTTGCAGTTTGTGAAAACATATAATTTAGCTGTTTTGTGCCAATGGGCGTGGATTTGCGAACAAAAAGCAGAAAATCCTTTCCGTAAAGATTGGTAAAAAAGTAAAAAATGATGATTAAGCCCATATCTGCGATAAATTTGGCACTCGATTTCCCAAGTGTCGAAAGATAGAGTGCGCCTTGTTTTGCGATACCGCCAAAGTCCAAATTTACGATAAATTCTCGAATATTTGCTTCAAATTTATCAAAAGGCGATGGCAAAAGTGAAAAATCGTAATTTTTTACAAAATTTACCGTTTGGCTGATAAATGTAGCGTCTAAATTCGCAGCATTTTTAAATATCGCAATTACGGCATAGATAAACGGCACAAAAAATATACAACACAAAATCAAAGTCGTCAAAAGTGCCGATAATGTGCGTTTATGGTTTGTAAATTTTAAAATTTTATAGTGCAAACCCGAAGTCGAAACTGCAAGTAAAATTCCTATCGAAATCGTTAGCAAAAATGGATTAAATAGGTATAAAACCCAGCATAACATAAACACAATAAAACACGCAAAAAATATTTTACTTGTTTTCATAGTTTTACCGCCGTTTTGTCTAAATTTGCAAATTTATTCATCAAAAAGCCCTTTTGAATTTGGTATTTCAAGGCACGGCAATCCAAAAGCCTTGCGACCTTTATCCGTCGCCACGCGTCCTTTTGCCGTTTTTTCGATATATCCGTTAGCTAAGAGATACGGCTCTATGACATCTTCTATGGTGCCTTCATCTTCGCTTAAAGCCGCTGCGATGGTCGTTAGCCCCATGGCTCTGCGTTTTGCTTCAAAAAGGATTTCCAAATATTTTATATCCATTTCATCAAAACCAAGCTCATTTACGCCAAGTGCGTTTAAGCCTTCACCGGCTCGTTCTTTTGTGATGACATTTTCATCATTTATCTCGGCAAAATCCCTTATGCGTTTTAAAAGACGAAGTGCGATTCTAGGCGTTCCGCGACTGCGTCTAGCGATTTCCAAACTAGCATTTTCTTCGCATTTTTTGCCAAGTTTTGCACTTGCGATTTCGATGATACGAGCTAGTTCTTTTGGTGTATAAAATTGCAACCGAAACTGCATACCAAAGCGATCCCTAAGTGGTGCTGAAATCATACCGGCTCTCGTTGTAGCACCGATAAGCGTAAATTTTGGCAAATCGATTTTAATCGTTTGAGCAGCAGGGCCTGAGCCAATGATAATATCTAAGCGAAAGTCTTCCATAGCCGAATATAAAACTTCTTCGATAGCAGGGGAGAGCCTGTGAATTTCATCTATGAAAATAACATCGCCTTCGTCTAAATTTGTCAAAATTGCAGCCAAATCGCCGCTTTTTTCTATCATTGGGGCGGCGGTGATTTTGATATTTGCTCCCATTTCGTTTGCGATGATATGCGCCAAAGTGGTCTTACCCAAGCCCGGCGGTCCGTAAAAAAGTGCGTGATCTAGGCACTCGTTTCGTTTTTTTGCCGCGGCGATAAAGACTTTTAAGTTTTGCTTTATCTTGTCCTGCCCGATATAATCATCAAAGCTAACAGGACGCAAATTGGTCTCAAATTCGCTCTCAACGCTAAATTTTTCTATTTCTACAATTCTTTCCATTTTTTGCTCGTAAATTTAATTAATTTCTTAGTTTATTATATTTTGGCTGATTTGGTGTTTAAATTTGTGCAAATATTGTTTTTTTGTATTAATTTTGCACGACTTGATTTTTATTTTTCAAGTCGTGCAAAATGCCGATAGATTATTGTCATACTGATTGCATTGTTTTCTTATTTTCTTCTGCGATTCTGTCTCTTTCTTCTTTTCTGCTTTTTTCCTTTTCTTCAAGTTTTTTAATAGCTTCTTGTTGTTCTTTTTGTGCTTTTTCTTCTTCGCTTTCACCGCAACCAACAAACGCAAAAGCAACTGCTAATGCAATAGCAAATTTAAATAAAGATTTTGTGATATTCATTTTGTATCCTTTGTTTTAGAATAATTAAATTTTCATAATAATATCGTTTTTTTGTAAAGCTTAAATTTAAGGATTTTGCGTAGTTTTTGCGTAAAAGTTGATAAAAAATTTAAAAAGGCAAATTATTGCAAATTTGCCTTTTGAATTTGCGAATTTACTTCAAATACTCAAATTCTTCGCTTGGGAAAATGCCTTTTTTGACATCGTTGGCGTAGTTTTTCACGGCTTTTCGCACGAGTTCGGCACCGTTTAGGTAGCGTTTTACAAATTTTGGCTTAAATTCGTCAAAAAATCCTAGCATATCGCTCCACACTAGCACCTGTCCGTCGCACGACCCTGCGCCGATACCGATGACAGGGACATTTGCGACGCTCATTACTTCGTTAGCCACGCTTGAAATCGTCCCTTCGAGCAGAAGCAAAACCGCTCCCGCATTTTGCACGGCTTTTGCGTCATCAATAAGCGAATTTAGTGCGTTTTTCTCACGACCGCTTACCTTGTAACCACCTTGAAAACGAGAAAGTTGCGGTCGTAAGCCTATGTGGCTCATAACGGCAATGCCATTTTTGCTTAAAAGCTCGACGGTAGCCGCAAAGTCCTTTCCGCCTTCGATTTTAACGGCGTCGCAACCTGTTTTTTCATAGACTTTGGCGCAGTTTTTAAGTGCAAGTTCGGGCGTAGCGCACGAACAAAACGGCATATCCACGACCAAATACGGGTGCGTTAAGCCACGCCTAACAGCCCTTGCGTGATAAATCATCTCATCGACACTTATGCCGATGGTCTCATTGTGTCCGCCAAAGCTCATATTTAGGCTATCGCCTACTAGCACCATATCGACTTGGTCGTTAAAAATTTTGGCAAACAAGGCGTCATAGGCGGTTATCATAACGATTTTTTCGTTGTTTTCTTTCATTTTATATAAATTTGAAATTGTGATTTTTGCCATTTTAAAGCTCCAAAATTTGGTAAATTTGAGCGAAATTTTAGCAAATTCAAACTTAAATTTGACAACTAAAAAAAAATGAAGTAAAATTGCGAATTCTTTCTTATCGGGGGTGATTTGGCTTCGACAGGAACGGATTTATCACGGTGGCATGTCGCTTTGGATATAGCGTATAAAATCCAAATTAAAATTAAACGCAAATAACAAAAATTTTGCTCCTGCTTACGCAAAAATCGCGTAAGTTCAGTTGAGCCCTGCTGCGAGCTGATGCTATTTAGGCGAGTGTGCGGGTAATTTTAAATAGCTAGTTTCGTGTTTTGACGAGATACGGGGCGAAATTTAGTCTTTGCTTTGGCGAGTTGTTTTGGAAAGTGAGCAAGCTAGGGCGAGATTTTCACTTTTGCTAAGCATGTAGAGGCTTTGGTAGTTCGCTTTTGGACTGCGGTTCGATCCCGCACACCTCCACCATTTTTTTTTTTTTTGAATTTATCGTAAATTTTTGTGAATTTAATCCAAAAATAAGCATTTTTTAAACTTTAAAGTTATATAATCATATTTCTTTTATCGGCTGGGGTATCGCCAAGCGGTAAGGCAATTGGTTTTGGTCCAATCATTCGGAGGTTCGAATCCTCCTACCCCATCCACTCTTTTTTAAAATCCTTTTTTGTCGCAGAGTAGAGCAGTGGTAGCTCGTCGGGCTCATAACCCGAAGGTCGGCGGTTCAAATCCGTCCTCTGCAACCAATTACCATTTTTAGGCACTTTGAAAGCACTCAAAACAATCTTAAATAATTCTTAATTTTACTCTTTAAATTTAGCACTTTCAAACGCCCATTTTTAGGGTATTTGAAAGCGTTAAATTTAGCCGGACAAATTTACGGAATTTATTAAATTTTCTATCGTATATTTTGATTTTTTTACATTAGCCGTAATGTATTTTTGCGTTGTCGTTATATTTGTATGACCGAGCGTAAAAGATACTTGCTCCACTGGCAATTTTAAATAATTGATTGAATATGTTCCGATTAAATGCCTTATGTCGTGAAGTCTTATTTTTGGTAAATTATTTCGTTTTAAAAGCGAATTCCAAGAACGGCGTAAATCTGTAAATTTGGTATTTGTTTTAGGATTTATAAAAACAAAATCATTTGTATTTTTTGATTTTCCATATAATTCATAAAGTCTATCAAAAAGCTCATCTGACATTGAATATATCATATCTCGTTTTGCTTTGTTTATCTGACAGGGCACGATATAAGTTTTTGTTTTAAAATTTATATCACACCAACGCAAATTTAATACTTCGCTTTTTCGGCGACCGTGCAAAAGAAAAAAGAAAATATCGGCATTTACGCCTTTGTTTTCGCAAATAGCTTTTATGAATTTCTTTTGAATTTTCAAAGAGTAATCAAAATAGCGTTTATTGTCAAATTTAGGCAATTCCACGAAATCGCAAGGATTTTTATTTATAATTTCTAGTTTTATGCCGAGCTTAAAAACAACACGCAATTTTGCAAGGATATTTTTAATCGTTTTTATCTTATAGCCTTTTTTGATTAAATCGTTACAAAGTTTTTGAATATCAATGAAATTTATATCTCTTATGTCTTTTTTGCCGATTGTATTTTTTATGTGTTTATTATACGAGCAAATATCGCTTTTTAGCGTATGTTCTCGTAAAATCAACTCATAAAAAGAGATATAATCATCAAAAAGAGCGTTCAAAGTCATTTTAAAAATCCAAAGGTTGAATTCCACGACTTGCAAAATCATTTTTTAAGCCGTGAATATCGTTTAAATCGTGTTTTTCTTTTTTATGAGTAAAACAATTCAAACCACGATTAAAAAGCTCATTTTCTAAAATACCGAGTTTTTGCGGGTTCATATATTCTAAATCGTAATTTAAATATAAATCGGTTAATTCTAAATTTGTCATTTTTGAAAATGGTTTTTGTGTCCAAGATGAAAGCATTTCAGGCTCAAATTTAGAGTTTTCTTTGATATAATTTCCGTTTTCATCACGAGCAAATTTAAAAGATGAATTTTTAGGTTTGAAATTCATAGAAATTTCTTTTTTGTATTCGTGTTTTAAGCGACCGCAGACATAATAAAGCAAATGTCCGTTTTCATAAATAAGTTCTTCGCTAGTATATGGTATGCTTATAAATATTGATTTATCGCCATAATCCCACTCGATTAAAGTGTCATCAATATCATTTAAAATATTTAAATTTGCGAAATCTTGCAATCCTTTTATAAAATTGATTTTACGATAAACCCATAACGGAATAGGAGTGCGAGAGCTTAGAAAACGCCTAATTTTATGTTTTATAAACCACGCTTGAACTTCGTTTATCTCATCGGTTTCATTATAGTTTATAAATGTTTTTGTAATATATTTCATAACATAACCAGTCGCATTTTTAAGAGTTATTTGAAAGCCGTTAATTTCGCCGTTTTTGCGTTGTTCGTTTGAAAGTCTATCATTTCGCAAATTTTGCGAAGCATAGAAAATATCTTTATAAGCCTGTAATAAATAAGGAATTGTATGTTTTGGAACATAAATTAAGGCGTGAATATGCGGAACGCCGTCTTTTTTATGCGGTTCGAAAGTGCGTATATATTGCATTTTTTCATTTGGATAAATTTTACGAAATCGCTTATTAAATTTGTCAAAATTATAATTAAGAACATTTACCAAATCCCTTATATTAAAGCACTCATTAGAGTTTAATTTAGCCTTTTGTTCGATAGGTAAGCTTTTTATATCTTTTGTAGTAAAAGTGCTAAAATTGCCGACTAATGCTTTTCTAAAACAGCCGTTTAATGTAATTGTCAAAAACACAGGCACAAGAGCATTTTTAACCGTTAAGCTGTGAATTGTATTTGTGCGATTTGCAATTTCAGCGTAATATGAACCGCTAAAATTTGCAGACTTTGAAACGCTTAAAAGCGTTTTTTCTTCGCCGAAAGAGTTTATAAATTTGGTATTTTCTAAAAAATCTCTTTGTTTTTTGATTTTTGCACGAACAAAATCAAGGTCAAATTCACTTAATCCGTAACTCATATTTTAAGCTTTATTTAATAGTGAGAGTTTTTTATTAAATTGACAAGGGGCGTTCTTTTCGCTCCTGCTTATAGGTTCGCAGTCGCTCAAAGAAACGCCAAAAAGCCAAAAACCTTTTTTAAAATCAGTGCTTATCATCTTAATTTACTTCTATTGTCAAAGTTATAATATTTGTGCTTTTATAATCTTGCTCTATTGAAAACAAATATTTCAAAATAGGTATATCTTTTAAAAGCGGTATGCCATTACGCTTTGAATACTCGACATTTTTATTTATACCGCTTAAAACCAAAATTTCGCCCCGTTTTAAGCTGTAATTTGATTTTAATTCCTTTTTGCTTGTGCGTGGCGTTAAAGTGGTGTTATCGACAATATCTTCAACGACCAAATCCAAATCAAAATCAACCATATTTTCTAAGACAACAGGGCGAATTTTGATTTTAAGTCCGACATCTTTATAATCGTAAGTTGTTTGGGTTGTAGTGCCGTTATTCGAGTAAGACGAAGTATTGCGAAGATAAGGAATATTTTCAACAGAACTAAAATAAACTTCTTTTCCGCTTTTTGCAACCAAAAAAGGGCTTTGCTTAATTGTAGTTACGCCGTTTTGTTCGAGTAGTGATAAAACGCCGTAAAAGCCTTTTTTCTTGTTTGTTATGATATTTGTTTCAGCAGTAAATGGCATAGTAATCAAATTTATAAAATAGTTTAAATCGCTATGAGTTACAAGATCGCCGAGCGAATTTATGTGAGTTCCTAAATCTCTGTAATCATTTGTATTTGTTTCAAGTATGGTAAGCTTGAAATTTACCTGTTCTAGCTTTTTATCAGCCATTTTTGAAAACTCTAAAATTTCTGAATATTCTTCATCATCAGCCATAAAAACCGCCGAATTTGTAGAGCTAATATAAGTCGTGTTTGTATCAATGCGAGCGGAAATAATTCCGCTTATATCGTTAAATGAGTTGTTTTCAAGTGGCAAATAACGAAGTTTTTTATCAGTAAAAGTTACATTTTCATCATTTTTTGGAACGACATAATAAAAATCATCAGTTAAAATGAGTTTTAATCCTTTACTCTCTATTGCCTTACGAAAATGACCTATTTTAATATCTGAATTTTTAGAAGTATAAAAATAGTAGTTATTTGGTTCTATTTCATCAGAAAGTAAAATATCAGTTTTAGAGTTTTCACTCGCCAAATTTGCAAAATCTAACAAATTAACTTCAATCTCTTTTGCGTTTATCAGAGCCATACAAAAGGTTATTATCAAAAAGACTTTTTTCATTTTTCTCTTCCTTTTTTAAATTGTCAAAAACAGGCTTTTTAAAGCCAACTATATAAATCAAAACGCCTTTACTCATAGCTTTTCTTTTTGCAAATTCAGGCGGAGAGCGAGAAAGCAAAAAGGAAAGATAAGATAAATCAAATTTTTCGTATTTATCGCTTATTTTGCAGGTATCGTAATAACACCTAACTTCATAAATGAAAGGTAAAATTTCATTTTCCTTTTTTTCTTCTTTTATAGGTTTTTGTATAGTTTGAATTTGAGTTTGATTTATAGGTTCTTCTTTTATTTCTTCGTTTTTAGGACTTAAAGTTTTGATATAAAGATTAAAAGCAACAAAAGTAATAAATGATAAAATCAAAGCCAATGCAAAGAATTTAACAACAATACTTGAACCTTTTGTCTTTTCTCCTGCAACATACATTTTAAAGACTTCATCAATTGCAGGAAGCGTAAAGCCACCGCCTTTAATGAGATCAACGCCGTTCATTTTATAGCTTGAAAATTGTTGATAACGAAAGCGAGAAGTAATTAAACGCCTTGCAGGTTCAACAGCTTTATAAAAGTATTCAGCGACGGCTTTATATCCTGTATCGATTAAGCTTAAATCTTGCGTTATAAGCCAAATATCTTGATATAAATGGGCGTGATAAGTAAGCCACCAAGTCAAAATGTCATCTTTTTTTGTAAAAAAGTTATGTGCTTCATCAATTACGATTAAAGAGTGATTTAAAAGAAATTCATCGGCTTTTAAATTTAGCTCCGTATCATTAGCACCAGCTTGATACAAATCATAAAGAAGCGAAAGATTATATTTAAAATCATCTACTTTTAAAAGCTCGATTTTATCGCTTTTTGAAAAATCGAATTCATTTATATTTGTATAGCAAATTTTATATTTATTTTTTGGCGGTTCTTTTGCGAAAAGAGATTTTTTAGGCTCTTTTACGAAATTCTCCCAAATTTTATAAACAGCAAGGTAAGTTTTTCCACTCTTTGGTATGCCTGTAAGATATGAAATAGCCATTAATCAATCCTTGAAATGAATAAATCAGTAAGAGCAGTTTTAAATTTATCAACAAATTTAATAACTATCTTTAAAGCAAGTAAGGTAATCAAAGTAAAAAATATAGGCTTAAATAAACTCCAAGCATCACTAAACGCATCAATTATACCAAGAGAACAAAGAACAGAGAAAAAAAGAGAAACCATATCATCACTTGAAGCCATACGAGAATTTATAAAATCAAGCAATGAATTTACCTGTGTTAAAGCAAAATATACAACGCCAATAATAGAAGCACAAAAAGAAACAAAAAAACCAAGTAAAAAAACAACAATAGTAAGCATTACGCCAAAGCGAATTATAGCACCAGCCCATTTTTTAACAAAAGAACCAAAAAATCCGATAATAGCTAAAACAGGCATTAAATCAACCTTGAAACAAATTTAAAAATAGCAATGCTGAAAATAGTTACAAAAAGAGCGTAAAAAATAAGATATAAAACGCTCTTAAAATTGTCTGTAATTTCGCATAAATTTACTTCAACAGGAATTCTTTTATTTGGCAATTCAAAATAAAACACTCTTCCGCAATTACCGCCACAAGATGAACGAAAATCACTTAAACCGCCTTTTTTAATAGTGTCATAAACACCGATTACGCTACCTTTTGCGTCATCAAATATACCTGTAATTTTATTTATTCCGTCACTTACAGCATTGTTTAAATCATCAATTCCGCCATAATCTACATTGCATTCATCGCCTTTACATTCGCCGTCATCGTCGCCTGTGTCATCGCTTGGGGGATTATCGCCACCGCTTGGCGTGATTTCGTGTCCGTTAGGGTTATTATCATTGTTATTATTTCCGCCATTGTTACCGCCACCAGTAGAACCACCGCCACCAGCGCTACCACCGCCACCAGTGTTAACACCGCCGTTACCGCCACCGCCACCAGTGTTACCACCGCTATTATTATTATCAGGGTAGCAAATTTCAGGATGGTCTTTGCAATAATCAGACTCAGGACCACCGCCACCGCCTAAATTACCACTTGAACTACCGCCACCAGTGCTATTATCATCATTGTTATTGTTGTTATCGTCGTTATTATTTCCGTTATCGCAAGTAGTGCCACCGTCGGGGCAATCTGTGTTTTTGATTGTGTCGTCAATATAGCAAAAATCTACATCTAAAATTAAATCGTCATTTTCACATTCAATACGACACCTATCGCCGTAATATTCTTCTGTAATAACACAATTAGGATTGTCCGCAGAACAATTAGTAATAACCATTGTTCTATAACTTTTAACAAAACCACCTAAACCAGCCTTTTTACATTGGCATTCAGAGCGAAATTTTAAATTTGGTATTAAATCGCAGTTTGTATCGCATTGACCAGTATCACTATTAAAATAAGAACCAGCACTTGGATTACAATAAGCACAAACTTTACGACCAGAAGCGCAAGAACCATTAGAATTATAACGAGAACAATTAATTTTAGGTTCATAAAGTTCATAGGCGAAATAAATGCAACCATCATAACCATCAGAACATTTATCAGTAAATTTTTTTAAAAAATGATAAACAAAAGTAAAATCAGGCTGTATATTAGGCGGAGTTCCGAAATAATTAGTAAAATAATTGCCTTCATCGCCATTAAAACCGATAGAATTTTGTTTTAAATTTTCACTTTTTAGAGTGTAAGCACAAAATTGAGAGCCATTTTTATATTCATCAACCCACAAAACGGCGTTACTTTCTATCAAAGTATGATTACGAGAAGTTAAATCATACTCCATATAAGAAATACCGATAGAAAAACAGAAATTTAAAATTAAAAATGGTAGTAAGTAGAGTAGTTTTTTCATTTTGTTTCTCTTTCTTTTTTCATTTTAGCTACCATTTGCGAGTAAAAAGCACGAAAACAAGCAGTATAGGAACGCAAAGCAAAGTGAGCCAAAAGAAAATAGAAAAGAAGTAATCAAACGCTTCAAAACCGACAAGCGGAATAATTACAAATTCCATTTTTCTACCTTAAATTAAGTATCAACATAAAAACGGCTATACAAAACGCAAAGCCAAACAAACAACCACAAAGAGCCATAAAATAGCAATATTCAGGGAAGCTAATGCCGAGAGTTGAATACATTTCGTGTATATTAAAGCCTTGCATAGTATTACCTTTTGAAAATATCAAGTCCAAGCAAAACCGATTTAACGACCATAAAAGCAACAAGAAGCAAAACGAAAAAAGAATTCAAAATCAAACCTGCTTTGATTAAATCAATTTGCATTTTAAACACCTTAAACGCAAAGCGACTGAACGCACTTCGCATTGAACTATAAAATAAGCCTATTTCATAGACTTATTTTATAGTTCGCTCCGTTTGTCGGCTCAATTTTTGGCGATACGATGAAAATACAAGTATTTTCTATCGTCTCACCAAAAATTTGAGCTAAAATTTTTAGCGTAATAGTCTTAAACCAGCTCTAACAGCAAAAACTATACCCATAAGACCTACAACGATACCAGCCATAGAAGTAAAAGGAACGCTATCGATAGTTCCACTAAAACCACTACCAGCAGTATATGTAATGTCAGCAAATGCACTACTTGCACCAACAGCACTAGCACCAACAACTGCTAAAACTTTTGCTTTACCAGTTTTCATAAATTCTTTAATTTTCATAAAGAACTCCTTGTAAAAATTTAGGAAACCTTTTGTCAAATTTGAAACAAATTTCACAAAAAATTTTTTATAGTGTTTGGAATGGATCATTTTCATTATTAAAATTTAAAAATTAGCCATTCTCAACAAGAGTTACGAGCTACGCTTCGCACGGGGCAAACAACAAGCAAAAGGCATATTATTTGCCCCGTGCGACACTAAATTTGCTTCAATAAATTTTCAGCAAATTTAGGCGTAAATTGTTTCGCATAGCTAATTTTTAAATTTTAATAATGAAAATTCTGAACGATGAACTAAAAAAATTAAAGGCTCTTAAAGGTTTCCAACAAAAAGAGCCTAAGCAGTTTAAACTCATACTTAGGAGAAATCAAACATTCAGAAAACCAAAACATTTAAATTTGTTTTTAGGGGCGAAAAATCTACGACTGCAATTAAAGAAGCCTTACGCTATGAACTGACTGCAAGTTGTAGAGTTGCAACAAATGCTAAAAAGCTAAAAATGCTTCGCATTTTCTTTACGCTTTTTGCATTGGTATTTATGGGGCTTTGCCCCATACCCCATTTCTTTATTTAATCATTATGTAAAAATTTAAATTTGATTTTTTTAAACATAAAGTTCGATAAATTAAGGAACACGAGAATAAATCTCATAACTTAATCAAGCCGACTTTTTTAAAATCGGCTTTGTTAAACTATTTAGATTTTGATTTATCGACATTGTTTAAAAAGTTGATAAAATATGCGTCATCTTCATCAGTTGTAAGAACATAAGAGCCCATATTGTAAGACGGAAGCCCAGCAACGATTTTTAAAATGCCACCATTGCGAAAATATGTGTTAAATTTGTTTGTTAAAACACCTGCTGTTAAATCATCTTTGCAAGGGATTTTGATTGTAAGTTCAGTTTCTTTAACATCAACGCAGTTTGTAGTTTCGTTTTCTTCTTCGAAAAGGTTTCTAGCAGTTATACGAACACTTGCAGAGTAAGCTCTTCCGTTAAATTCGCCTTTTGCAGAACTTTTAGCGATAGCCTTGTGAATTTCGTAATTCACTTTTAAATTTTGTTCTATGTAATTCATAGTCTCTTCCTTTTTTTAGTTAAATTTGGTTTTTCTCTAATTAAAACAGACAGAGCGGAAAGAAAGAGAAATATTCTAAAACCGCTCCGAAGTAGTTTTTTGAGATACTTAGCTCAAATTCAGATTTACGCTAACTTCAACCCATAAGAGCACATATATCTTGCGGTATAGTCGTAAAAAGCTAAAATTTAAAAAAACTATTGTAAAATTATCGTGCAATAGATAAACAATAGTTTAAAAATTTTAGATTGTTTGTTTAATAATTAAACAAAATCACAAAAGAATTGTAATGAAAAATAACTTAAAAAATTCTTATTTTGTCTAATAATTAAACAAAAATCCTTAATTTTTAAAGAAAGTGTAAAAAATGAATAGACAAGAACTTGCGGAACTATTAAACATAAGCAGGGGAACACTTAATAACTGGGAAAAAGAAAAACCAGAACTAATAAGACTAATAAATCAAGGTTTAGCATTAGACGAACAAATAAAAGAAACACAAGCATATTTAAAAAAACTAGAAAGTATAAAAGAAAAATATTCATCTAAAAAAATAAATTTGAAAGAAAAAGGTGAATAATGAAAAGAATATTTTTTATAATTACATTTATATTAAATTCATCATTTGCTAATCAAGCATTTGATTATGAATATAAAAGATTTAAAAACTGGTATAAAACCAAAACAGCAAATGAAGTAGCAAAATACATATTTGAAAGAGCAGAAAAAGGACTATTTAACAAACTAGATTTAAAAACACCATATAGCTATAATTATAACTATAAAGATAACAAATTTATTTTTAAGATGAAAGTAGATGAAAATAAGAAATATACAACAACAGAATTCAGAAATGCAGTAGAAAAATTAGTTTGTCAAGAGCCTTTATTATCAGCAGCGATTTATACAGAATTAAAAATGGAATTTAGTCTTTGGAATCCATACATTAATTTTACACATTACAAATTTGGATTAAATAAAAATAGCGAACCGCTTTGTATAGGGCATAGAAAAAATATTAAAAAAGTTGATACATACTGGAATAAGTAAAATTAAAATATACAGATGACCCAAATATCTATATGGATATTGTAGTAGATTGAGAAATAAACGACGAGAGAACAAAACAAAATGCAAAAAAAGAAAACAAAAAACAGAATAACAAAGAAAAAATCCAAATAGAAATAAATTAAAATATCAACATAAATATGAATTTTATGGGGCTTTGCCCCCAATACACCAAAATATAATTATTCGGTTTTTGTAGTTTTTAAGGCACCATATCCAATAATCAAAAATCCTATAAAAACAACTGCTAAAAACAAATATTGTAACATTTGATACTCCTTATTTTTTCATCTTGCCAATTTCTTTAATTGTCGCATTTACTCTTTTAACAATTAGCCAAAAAATTACAAGCAATACAACAAGAACAAGTAAAGCAATGGCGATTAAAATATTCTCGTTTATATCAAACTTATTTAAAGTCCAACCCGCAACGGCAGTAAAGACACCAACAATCAAACCAAGCCAAAATTTTAAAAATGCTAACTTTTCTTTCGCTTCATCTAGTTTTGGCATAAAAATCCTTTTTTAAAAGTATGATACAATATTTTTTTAAATTTCAACTTAAAAGGCGTAAAATAGGGTATAAAATGCCAAATTATAACGCACGAATTTCTCATAACCCGAAGGTCGGCGGTTCAAATCCGTCCTCTGCAACCATTTTTTACAAATCAAATTTTTAATATATTTCGAAATAAAATTTATCAAATTCTGTGGTATTTAGCTTTTTTGTTTATTAAATTTGCATAAAAAAAGGCGAATTTGCAAAATGTAGAAATTCGCAAATTCGCCAAAATATAGTTTAAAATTATTTTACAGGCACTTCAAAGCCGATTTGTATATCTGACCAGCTTTTTTTGCCATGCAAACCTTGTATAACTGGTTCAGAAGCAAATTTTTCAAAAGCTTCTGCCGTGTTAAACAAATTTCCTTCGACCAAATCGATTTCGCCTGTGGCTGTTAGTTTGCCGTCTTTTACTTCATATTTAAGTGGAACTTCTTTTTCAATACCGTTGAAATTTAGACTTAAAGTTAAATCTCCGCTTGTATCATCGCCTTTAACACCTGTTATTTTTCCACTTACTTCTTGCGAAGCAAGGTGAGCAAAAAATTTATTTTTAACATTGTTATCGCGAATAGCATTTTTATTTGTATCGATAGAACTTAAATCAATTTTTGCTGTCGAATTTGTTAAAATTTCAGCAACGCTTCCGCTTTGGTTAGCAAAATTAAATTCCACGGTTTTAAATGTAGCAGGAGTGCCTGTTTCCGGAACTTTCATTTTATTTGGCATTTTATAGCTTAAAAAGTTGATTCTAGCGCCACTTGGATCGATTTCAATACCTTTTACATCAGCTTTTGGCTCTTCTTTTGCTGCTTCATCAGTTTGTGTTGCAGGTTGTTCTGCTGCAACATTGGCGTTTTGATTGGCTTGATTTTGAGCGTTTGCTTGTTCTGCATTTGCAGGAGCTGCTTGGCTTTCTGTGTTTTGTGTAGATTGTTTATTTTGATTTTGAACCGGCTTGTCTGCTTGATTTTCAGGTGCTTGATTTTGCGTAGCAGGTGCAGACTCTTGTGTTGGTTCAGGTTTTTGCTCTACCGGCGCACTAGGTTGAACGGGTTCTTGCTTATTTAGCGTAACCATAGGTTTTTCATCTATCGGACTGCTCTTGCTTACGCTTTGACTAGATGAATTAGCTGTTGGTTTGTTGTCATTGGATTTGGTAAAATAATAACCGCCACCGGCTATCAAAGCCAAAACGCAAAGTGCCAAAATAATATTTCTCATTTTTCCTTCCTTTGTAAAAAAATAAATTTAATTATCAGTAAAATTTGCTTAATAACTGATTAAAATTTTCAAAATTTATCTTATTCGATTTGCTTTTGTGTTGTATTTACAATGGCGATTTCGCCATTTTGCACATCAATTCTATCGATAGTTTTATCTTGGAATTTAAAAATCAACTCTTTTGCACCAAAGCTTCTTGCTATGGCTTCAAGTGTATCTGTGGCAGATTTATGAATTTTTCCGCCAAGATCGTTTATGATTTTAAGTGATAAATTTTTTGCTTCATCTTGCGCTTTTTTGATGAGCGAGTTTTTTTCTTCTGCGCTAAATTTGCCGGTTAATTTAGAACTAATGAATTCAGGCAAGAAAAATGGCATAAATTTTGCTTCTTGCTCGTCGTAAAATTTGATATTTTCCATATAAACTTTATATTTGCAAGGCGGCATTAAAATGTCGTATTTATCGTCTCCCAAAGGCGAAATTTTAAACTCGGGACTTAGCAAATCATATATAAAATCTATTTCAAATTCAAAAATTACGGCGATTTTTTTCTCTGTCATAGGAAAATTTAGAATTTTTCCCAAAAAATCGTCGTCAAATGCCTTTGAAGTGCTTGTTACTATCTCTTTTGAATAAATTCTAAAAACACTAAGTTCGCCTATGTTTTTAAGTTCTAAAAGACTATTTGTAACTTCGTTTTTTTGTAGTTTTTCGCTTTTTTTGTCTTTGAAAAAAGCGAAATAAACAATACCTGCGATCAAAATAACATTAGCAATAAGTAAGAAAAAATCCATTTTTCAACCTTTAAATTTTGCGTTATTATAGCACGAATTTTGCGACAAATTTTAAATAAAAACGGCGTTAGAATTTGCAAATTTCCACAAATTCTAACCAAATTTACAAAATCTCTTTAAAATCATATCCCGCATTTTTAAGCGCATAAGCAATGTCTTCTTGGTGATCTTTGCCTTTGGTTTCTAGCGTGATAGTTATAGCAGCATCGCCGTAATCAAGCTTAGTTGAAAATCTATCATAATCGATTTTAACAATATTTGCGTTTGCTTTTCGTAAGATTTCGGTTAAATTCATCAAAGCTCCTGGTTTATCCACAAGCGTTACGATAATTGTCATTTTGCGATGCGATTTGATTAGACCTTTTTCGATGATGATATTTAGCATTTGCACATCAATATTTCCGCCGCTTAGCACTATGCCGATTTTTGCGTTTTTTGGGTAGTTAAATTTAGCGTTCATCAAGGCAGCCACTCCCACAGCACCTGCACCTTCGACGATGATTTTTTGCTCTTCAAGCAGATATAAAATCGCACTAGCTATCTCTTCATCATCGACTTGCACAAATTCATCAACGCACTCTAATATCGTTTTTAGCGTGATTTTGCTTGTGTCTCGCACGGAAATTCCATCGGCGATCGTGCGAACGCTTTTTGAATTTATTGCTTCTTTTTTCTTGAAACTTTCATACATTGCAGGGGCGCCTTTTGCGCTAACGGCGATGATTTTTATATCAGGATTTATCTGTTTAGCGCAACTTGCAACGCCGCTTACTAGTCCGCCGCCGCCCACAGGCACAACCAAATACTCCAAATCAGCAACATCTTCAAGCATTTCAAGTGCGATTGTGCCTTGACCTGCTTGGACAAATTCGTCATCAAATGGATGAACAAAAGTTAGCCCTTGCTCTTTTGCGTATTCTAGCGCATAGGCGTAAGCTTCGTCGAAATTATCGCCTTTTAAGATGACTTCGCCGCCAAGAGCCTTTGTGCCACTTACTTTTAAAAGCGGAGTGGCTTCTGGCATGATGATGACGGCTCTGACGCCAAAATGTTTTGCCGAAATGGCAACGCCTTGTGCGTGATTTCCGGCACTGGCACAAATTACACCCTTAGCTTTTTCTTCTTCGCTAAGATGAGCGATTTTATTAAAAGCACCACGAATTTTGTAAGCTCCCGTTTTTTGCAAATTTTCATTTTTTAGATAAATTTCTGCTTCGTAAGCTTTGCTCATTTTTGGCGATAACGCAAAAGGCGTTTTATTTACAAAGCCCGAAATAGTGCGTTTTGCCTGAACTATTTTGTTTAAATCAACC
This sequence comes from Campylobacter sp. CN_NE2, assembly GCF_027797465.1. NCBI lineage: Bacteria > Pseudomonadati > Campylobacterota > Epsilonproteobacteria > Campylobacterales > Campylobacteraceae > Campylobacter > Campylobacter sp. CN_NE2. Next base: position 357,717 of record NZ_CP115608.1, read on the forward strand.
ATTATTTCCAACCTTTCAAATTTTTATATTCTACCATTATGCACTTGTTTTGAACGAAATTTATGCCGTTATTTTCGGCGATTTTTCCTGCTTCGTCGTTAAAAATGCCAAGCTGTAACCAAAGCGTATTTGCACCTTGCGCGATGACATCGCTTATCAACTCATTTGCAAATTCGCCTTTTCTAAACATAACGACAATGTCAATTTTATCATTAATTTCTTTTAAATTTCTATAAACTTTACGACCTAAAATTTCATCAAATTTAGGATAAATCGGAAAAATATTTAAATTTTGCGAAATTAAATATTTTGCCACGCGATTGCTATCTTTTTCTTCATCAGGGCTAAGTCCCACGATAGCGATATTTTTGGCATTTTTTAAAATTTCTTCTATCATTTTTTTATCCTTTCTAGCAAAACTCCGCACTCGATATGCTCGGTGTGTGCAAACTGATCAAAAATCGCAAATTTAGCGATTTTATGCGTATCGCAAAGCGATTGCAAATTTTGATAAAGCGTTTGTGGATTACACGAAATGTAAATGATATTTTCGTAATTTTTAATAAATTTAAGCACACTTTCATCAAGCCCGGCGCGTGGCGGATCGACTAAAATATGCGAAAAATCAAATTCGTTTAAATTTATATTTTGCTCTTTTAAACGGCGAAATTCGCGTTCGTTTTTAAATGCGCTCATTAAATCTTCGCTTGAAATTCGCACGAATTTAATATTTTTTACGCCGTTTATTTCGCAGTTTTTTAGGGCGTTTTTGATTGAATTTTTACTGATTTCGGTCGCTAGAACGCTTTTAAAATTCTCACTTAACGGGATTGTGAAATTTCCATGTCCGCAATACATTTCCAAAAAATCTCGCCCATCTCTCACACAACTTTTTGCCCAAGAGATCATTTTTTCATTTACGCTTCTATTTGGTTGCGAAAATGCCGTAGCTTCGTATGTGTAGCGATAAATTTTGCCTTTTATTTCAAATTCGTCGAATAAATTTTCGCCGCCAAAAACTAGCTTTTTACCGCGACTTCTTGCGATTAGTTTGATTTTTAGCAAATTTGCTAAATTTTCTAAATCATTTTTGATTTCAAAAATATCTTTATGATAAAGCAAAATCGCCATTAAATCATGCTTTGAAGCAACAAATTCTATGCCAAAAATTTTGCTTTTTAGATTACGATTTTCTTTTATCTTTGGCAAAATTTCGTTCATCAAATTTGCGATTTTTGGCTCGACTATGTGGCAATTTTTAATGATAACTTTTTCTTTGTCTAGCGAATTCATAGCAAAATTTAGCTCGTCGCCGTCATGATATAGTCCAAACTCAGCTCTGCTTCGATAGTTTTGCTCAGGCGAAGAAAAAAATTCAAACTCACCTTTATAAAATTCACTAAAAAGTGAGCGAATTTGCTCTTTTTTATGCAAAATTTGCTCACTATAAGGCAAATTTAGTGTGCAACTACCACAAATTCCAAAATGTTCGCAGTTCAACTAATCTACCTTTTTGCCGACTATTTTTAAAAGCAAAACAACACCAGTCATACCTAAAAGTAGCGATAACCAAACGCTAAGCCCAAACGCAACAGGCACGTAGCCAAGTAAAATGGTAATAGCTCCAACACTTAGCGCATAGACAAACTGTGTGCTAACATGCTCGATGTGATCGCAACCTGCGCCCATTGACGATAAAATCGTAGTGTCTGAAATAGGGGAGCAGTGATCGCCAAAAATGGCTCCTGTTAGCACACCGCTGATATTTACGCACATGTAGGCGTGAAGTTCGTTTCCATCAAGTCCATAGTGAGTGCCGACTGCATGGGCTAATGGAATTGCCAAAGGCATTAAAATTCCCATTGTGCCAAAGCTTGTTCCGGTTGAAAATGAGATAAATGAACCCAAAATAAATATCAAAATCGGTAGTAAAACTTTTGGCGTCGTATCTGAAAGCGCTTCGACAAGGTATTTTGCCGTGCCAAGATCTTTGATAACAGAGCTTAACGACCAAGCTAATAGTAAAATCACAACCGTGATAATCATAGTTTTCCAGCCGCCAACCCAAATCTCAATGCCTTCTTTTACGCCGTAAATTTTTTGCGAAATTCCCATTATAACGGCGACAAGCGAAGAAAATAGGGCAGCTTCAAATAACACCACAGAAGCATCTGCCCCGCCAAATGTTTCACGCAAAGCCATAAACGAAAGCGGTGCAGCTTTTACTGCTTCTAGCGTTTCGCCTTCAAGCGTTGCTAGACCGTTAAAATAAAATCCCACAAATGAAGCCACAATCATCACTAAAATCGGCACCAAAGCGTTTCGTTTGCGTAAAACAATGCCTTCTTTTGGCGTGAAAGTTTGTGAGTCTAAATTTGAGATTGTAAAGTGTTGTTTGTGTATTTCGCCAGATCTTGCTGCCATTTCAGCCTTATACATAGGTCCAAATTCTCTACTCATCAAGGCAGTGCAAAGCACGAAAAATAGCATAAAAATGTTATAAAATCTATACGGAATCGTTTCGATAAATACGCCAAATGCGTTAATGTCGGTTATGCCGATGATTTCGTAAGATGATTTTATAAGTGAAATTTCTAGTCCGATCCAAGTCGAAATAATCGCTAAGCCTGTAATCGGCGCAGCTGTCGCATCAATGATAAAAGCAAGTTTTGCGCGTGAAACTTTGAATTTATCGATAACCGGTTTCATAATCGGACCAACGATAAGTGCATTTGCATAATCATCAAAGAAAATTACAATTCCCATAAACCAAGTCGAAATTTGCGATAAAAGCGGAGTTTTAGCTCTTTGGCTAAGCCAAATGGCTAATGCTTTTGTTCCGCCCATTTTGGTGATAAGTCCGATTAAGCCGCCGATACAAAGTACTTGAAGCAAAATTCCGGCATTCCATGAATCAGCCATTGAGCTAATAACCCTAGCACAAAGGTCGGTAAAAGCCTTGATAAATGAGCTAAAAATTCCGTTTTCGCTAACGCTTATCATAAAAGTTCCGCTTAAAACGCCCAAAAGTAGCGAAAAAATAACATCTTTTGTGATAAAAGCCAAAACTATCGCCACAAGTGGCGGAATAAGCGTTAAAATGCCGAAAAATTCAGAATTTTTCGCAGCCAAATCTTCGTCACAAAATGCCAAAATAGGCAATAATAAAAATAAAAAAATCCTTTTCATATCTGCTCTTTCTTAAAATTTATGATTTTATTTTTTAAAAATTTGAAGCTTGTTTAGTTTGATTTGTCTCGCTCTCATAAAATTCCTCTTTTTGTATATTTTCTTTCAATCCTAAATTTTTTAGATATTGTATTGTTTCGTTATTTTCGCTCAAAATGGCATAATCAAGCGCATTTAAGCCAAAATCATCTAGCACAAATTCATTTGCTCCGTTTTTAACTAGCATTTCAGTTATATTTTTATCGCCAAATTCGGCTGCATGCATTAAAAGCGTTTTTGACGGTTCATTAAAAGCGCACAGGTTTTGATATGGTTCGTAATTACTTGAAATAAACGCCATTTTTTCGGTATTTGAAATAAGTTTTACATTTAATTTCGCGCCGTTATAGATAAAAAATTTAAGAAGTTCGGGATCATTTTTTTCTACAACATAAAAAATCGGCGTTAAACCAAAACTATTTTTGTAGTTCATATCGGCACCATTTGCGAGTAAAAATTTGATATTTTCAGGCGAATTTAGTGCAAAAAAGATTGAATTTTCATCACCGTAATTTACATTGGCACCACGGTCGATCAAAGCCTTCAAAATTTGAGTATTTTTGCCGTGCAAAAGTGCCGTATTTAACGCTGTTGTTAGCCCAAATTCACTACATTCGCAAGAAAAAATAAAATCTTTTATCTCATCGGCTTTGATATTTTTTTGGAGCAAAAGCTCTTCAATTTCACTAAATTGCAAATTTTCTTTGTGATTTTCAAATGCAAATTTCAAATATTCATTTAAGGCAGTTGTTGCGATAACTTTTGCATAGTTTTCATCAAAATCTTTTTTGAAAAATTCGGTTAAATTTACATTTGCGTTATCAAATTCGTTTTTAAATTTATCAAAAAGCATAAAATTTTTTATACTCTTATGCGACCAAACCTCATAGCGTTGCAAATTTGGTTTTTCTTGCGTTTTATCAAGCCCATTTTCATAAATTTTTGGTGCGATTGCTATAAAAGCTAATTTTTCTTGGAATTTTTTTTCATTTACGATTGCTGTGTTTCCTACGCAATCGATATTTTCGTTACGGATTTCTTTGCTTAGCCTATAAAGTTGTTTTAAAAATTTCAAATTTAAAAGCGAATTTTCACACTCAAAATTTGAGTTTAGATACACAAAATCATCTTTTGGATTTGCAACCATATTTACAAAATACGAATTTGGATCTTTTTGTATATCGTCGCATGTCGAGGCAAATAGCGAATTTGCTAAGATAAGTAAAAAAACCGAGAAGATAATTTTTTTCATATCAAACCTAAATTTTGAAACTAAAAACTATATTTTATCAAAAAAAAATATTTTTAAGCTTATAACATTTTTTAAATTTAAAAAAGCCGAAATTATGGAAATTTCGACTTTTATTTTTTTAAAAATTCGGCGAATTTAAAATATCAAATTTGCCGAATTTTGTAAATTTACAACGAAAAATTCTCAATTTCGTTGAAATTTAAATATCTATAAATTTGTGCTTCTTTGCCGTTAAGCTTTTTAGGCACGATTTCTAGGTATTCAGCCACGCTTGGAAGTCTGCCTAGCATCGCACAAACCGCTGCTAGTTCGGCTGAGCCTAGATAAACTTTTGCGCCCATGCCCATGCGGTTATCGAAGTTTCTTGTCGAAGTAGAAAATACTATCGCTTCATCACGCACTCTGGCTTGGTTACCCATACAAAGCGAACAACCAGGAACTTCCATTCTAGCTCCTGCTGCGCCAAATAGCGCGTAATATCCTTCGCTTCTAAGCTGTTTTTCGTCCATCTTTGTAGGCGGTGCTATCCATAGTCGAACAGGCACTTGACCTTCGCCTTTTAGCACTTCGCCAAGCGCTCTGTAATGCCCGATATTTGTCATACAGCTTCCCACAAAAACTTCATCGATATTTTTAGCTCTTTTTGGATCGCTTAAAATTTCGCTTAGTGTCGCTACATCGTCAGGGTCATTTGGACACGCTAAAATCGGCTCTTTTATATCATTTAGATTGATTTCAATCACTTCTGCGTATTTTGCGTTAGAATCTGCTTTTAGAAGTTCAGGGTTTTCTAACCATTTTTTCATTTTTTCTTTTCTGCGTTCAAGCGTTACGGCATTTTCATATCCGTCTTTTATCATCGCATCAATTAGCTCGATGTTTGATTTGATGTATTCAATCACCGGTTCTTTATTTAACGCAATGGCACACGCTGCTGCGCTTCGCTCAGCCGAAGCGTCGCTTAACTCAAATGCTTGTTCCACTTTTAAATTTTCCAAACCTTCGATTTCAAGCACTTTTCCTGCAAAAATATTTTTCTTACCCTTTTTCTCGACGGTTAATAAACCTTTTTTAATCGCATAGTAAGGGATTGCATTTACTAAATCTCTAAGCGTAATGCCTGGTTGCAACTCTCCCTTGAATCTAACAAGCACGGATTCTGGCATATTTAAAGGCATACTTCCTGTAACTGCTGCAAATGCGACTAGACCGCTACCTGCTGGAAAGCTAATGCCGATAGGAAATCTCGTGTGCGAATCGCCACCTGTGCCTACCGTATCAGGTAAAACTAGTCTATTTAGCCATGAGTGGATTACGCCGTCCCCTGGACGAAGTGCCACGCCGCCGCGGCTACTCATAAAATTTGGTAAGGTCTTATGCATAATCGCATCGCTTGGTTTTGGATAAGCTGCCGTGTGGCAGAAGCTTTGCATAACCATATCTGCACCAAAGCCAAGACTTGCTAGTTCTTTTATCTCATCTCTTGTCATAGGGCCAGTTGTATCTTGTGAGCCAACCGTGAGTGTGAGTGGCTCTACATACATACCTGCTCTTACGCCCTCTACGCCACATGCCCTACCTACCATTTTTTGGGCTAGTGTGTAGCCAACACTTTCGTCGCTTTTTGGTTGTTCCGGTTTTATGAAAATATTTTCGCTCTCTAAATTCAAACTAGCTCTTGCTTTCGCGCAAAGTCCCCTAGCGATGATAAGCGGAATTCGACCACCGGCTCGAATTTCATCTTCGATTGTGTTTGGTAGAAGTTTAAATTCGCTCACGCACTCGCCGTTTTTAAGAATTTTGCCTTGTAATGGATAAATTTCTATCTCATCGCCAGTTTCTAGTTTATCGACATTTGCGACAATCGGCAACGCACCGCTATCTTCTGCTGTGTTAAAGAAAATCGGAGCGATAGTCGAGCCGATGATTACGCCGCCTGTTTTTTTATTTGGAACACCTTTTATGTCTTCGCCGATATGCCATTGAACCGAATTCACGCCACTTTTACGGCTGCTTCCCGTTCCTACGACATCACCTACATAGACAACTTGGCGACCGCTTTTTTTAAGCTCTGCGATTTTTTCTAGGCTTCCTGGTTGGCGTTTTACTAGCATTGCATTTGCGTGAAGCGGAATGTCTGAGCGAGAAAAAGCTTCACTAGCAGGGCTTAGATCGTCAGTGTTTGTCTCTCCCGGGACTTTAAAAACGATACCTTTGATAAGCTCAGGAATTTTAGCTCTACTTAAAAACCACTCGGCATTTGCCCATGATTTTAGCACTTGCATTGCAAATTCGTTAGTTTTAGCTAGTTTTTCAACTTCGTTGAAATAATCATGCACGAAAATTGTATTACTAAGAGCCTTTGCAGCGGCACTTGCTACTTCTTTATCACTATTTTGCAAACAGGCAACCAGCACGATGACATTGTAACCGCCAAGCATAGTTCCTAGCATTTCGACAGCTCTTTTTTTGCTGATAACGGCGATTTCTAAGCCGTGATTTAGGATTTCATTTAAAAACTCAGCCTTGACTTTCGCGGCATCATCTACGCCCGGACTTACGCGATTTTCAAGCAAATCAGCGTAAAATTCGCTTTTGCTATCGCCGTTTTTTAGTAAGTCGCAAATTTCCTTTGTCTGTTCTGCGTTTAACGGCAGCGGTGGTATGCCTAGCTCCAAGCGCTCGGCAACATGTTTTTCATAATCTTGTAAAAAAGCCATATTTTTTCCTTAAAATAAAATTCAAAACTTAATATTTTACAAAAATAAAACATAATTTTTATTTATAAAAATGGTTAAGTAGGTTTTTTAAGTTTAAATTTAGCAAATTTGCACTCAAAATTCGTTAAATTTAGTAATATTTTATGTAAAATTATTTGTAAATTTAAATTCTCGCAAATTTTAGTCTAATCGAATTTAGCACCACGGTTACTGAGCTAAAACACATTGCAGCTGCGCCAAACATCGGTTTTAGCAAGACACCCCATAAAGGATATAAAATTCCTGCCGCCACAGGTATGCAGATGAGATTGTAAAAAAACGCCCAAAAAAGGTTTTGTTTTATCGTCGTCATGGTTTTTTGCGACAAATTTATCAAATAAGCCAAATTTCGCAAGTCGTTTTTGATAAAGATTATGTCCCCGGCACCTTTGGCGATGTCGCTACCCGAGTTCATCGCAACGCCTATGTCGGCGGTTTTAAGAGACGGAGCGTCGTTTATGCCGTCCCCTACGAAAAGGACTTTTTCGCTGTTTTTTAAATTTGCGATAAATTCGTATTTTTGGCTTGGCAAAACTTCGCTTATGATCTCATCTACGCCTAAACTTTTGCCGATGAAATTCGCTGTTTTGGCGTTGTCGCCTGTTAGCATTATGGTTTTTATGCCTTGATTTTTTAGCGTTTTTATGCACTCTACGGTTTCATCACGCAAAATGTCGCTAAGTGCCACAAAGCCCACGAATTCGGCATTTATCGCTACAAAAATCACGCCAAAGCCGTTAGATAAAAATTCATCTGCATTTTTTGGCATTTCAAATTCCACGCCGTTTTCATTTAAAAGCTCTTTATTTCCCGCTAGTAGCGTAAATTCGCCGTTTTGCGCCTTTATACCACGACCTAGTAAACTCTCAAATTCCCCGTCAAATTTAGCAAATTTAAGCCCTTTTTCTTTTGCAAATTTCACAATCGCTTTTGAAATTGGGTGTTCGCTAAGCATTTGCACGCTTGCGATTAGTGCGAGATTTTCATCGCTTAAATTTGTAAAATTTACAGAAATTTCGCCCCTGCTGAGTGTGCCTGTTTTGTCAAAAACGGCGATTTTCGTATCTTTTAAGATTTCTAAAACTTCCGGGTTTTTCACCAAAACGCCGTTTTTAGCGGCATTTGAAATAGCACAAACTATCGCAATGGGTGTAGCCAAACCCAAAGCGCAAGGGCATGAAATAATCAAAACGCAAATCGCGCAAAGTAAGCCGATATGGGCTTTTCCTGCGACTAGCCAAATCACAAACACGCAAACGGCGATAAAAATCACGCTTGGCACAAAGATATTTGCGATTTTATCGGCAAAGCGAGAAATCGGCATTTTTTTGCTTCCTGCTTCGCTTAGCAAATTTTTGATTTCAGCCAAAACGCTTTGGTGCGAAAATTTGGTGATTTTCACTTGCAAAATTCCTGCGACACTCACGCACCCAGCATTTACGCTGTCGCCCGTCTTTTTAAAAACGGCTAAGCTCTCACCGGTTATCAGGCTCGTATCGATTTCAGCTTCGCCACTTATGACTATGCCATCGCCCGGGATTTGCGCGCCGTTTTTTACTAAAACTTTATCGCCGGGTTTTAGTTCGTTAGCCAAAATTTCGCTTGTCGTGCCGTCTGGGTTAATCAAAACCGCCTTTTTTGGGCTTAAATCGATAAGTTTTTTAATGTAGTCGTTCGCTTTTAGTTTGCTTTGCTCTTCAAGGTATTTTCCAAGCAATATGAAAGCAATTATCATCGATGAAGAGCTAAAATACAAATTCGCCCACTCGTTTCCGCCCTTAAAATGGACAAAAATCGCACTTCCTAGCGAATACAAATACGCCGCAGACGAGCCAAGAGAGACCAGCACATTCATATCGTAGTTTTTGTTTTTAAGTGAGCCTAGCGCGTGGTAAAAAAAGTTTTTGCCACAAAAGCCAAGCACAACGGCACCTAAAATCGCACAGAGTAGGGCTTTTACGGCGAAGCTGAAATTTGTTTTCATCTCAATTAGCATTATAAAAGACGCTAAAATCACGGCTAAAACGAATTTAAAAAGCATATTTTTTAAATTTCGCGCCTTTTTGGCTTCCAGCTCTTCGTAGTTTGTGGCGATTTCGTAGCCTAGTTTTGTGATTTTTGCTTTTACGGCTTCAAGTGTGGCTTCATCACGCACTATAAATTCGCCAGAACCAGCCGTAAAACTGACATTTACACTCTCAACTCCGTCAATCTTGCGCGTAACTCGCTCGATTGCGTTCGAGCAATTCACGCAGGTCATTCCGACTATGTTTAGATTTTCTTTTTTTGACATTTAAATTTGAAAAATTCGCTAAATTTAGTCGATTTTTGCGACCACTTCGAAGCCTAGATCGCTTAAATCATTTTTAAAAGCTTCTGCGTTTTCTTCGTTTAAATTTACTTCGACGGTTTTATCTGCTACGCTAACGACGATTTCGCCGTAGTCTTCTTCTAAGCCGTTTTTTATACTTTTAGCGCAATTTTCGCAGTTTATGTTATTTACTTTAAATTTCATTTTTTGTCCTTTAAAAAATTTTTTTGAAATTGTATATCAAAAAGTTAAATATTTTTACAACATTTAAATTTTTATTTGTGGTTAAAATAAATACAAATTTGTTTATTTTATCATTGGCGATTGCCACGACTTGCCTAACGGCAAGTCTCGCAATGACAAATTTAAGCAAATCGAATTCCCAAATAATCGCATTACCAAAAATTTAAGCCAAATTTTGCTACAATCACAAGTTTTAAATTTTAAATTTACAAGGATTTTCATGGGAAGAGCGTTTGAGTATAGACGAGCTTCAAAAGAAGCTAGATGGGGAAAGATGAGCAAACTTTTTCCAAAACTCGGCAAAGCAATCACAATGGCAGCCAAAGAAGGCGGTAGCGACCCTGATATGAACCCAAAACTTCGCACCGCAATCGCCACAGCTAGGGCGCAAAATATGCCAAAAGACAATATCGACGCAGCGATAAAACGCGCTAGTGGTAAAGATAGCGTGGATATAAAAACTATCCATTATGACGGCAAAGCCCCACACGGCGCACTTGTCATCGTCGAGTGTGCCACAGATAACCCTACACGCACGGTTGCAAATATAAAATCGATTTTCAATAAAGCAAAAGGCGAGTTTTTGCCAAGCGGAAGCCTTAGCTTTATGTTTTCACGCAAGAGCGTTTTTGAAGTCAAATTTAGCGAAAATTTGGATATGGACGAGATCGAGCTTGAAATGATTGATTTTGGGTTAAGCGAAATCGAGCTAAACGAATTCGAAAACGACAAGGGCGAGACTGAAAAAACTATCACGCTTTATGGCGAGTATGAGAGCTTTGGCACACTTAACGAAGGTATCGAAAAAATGGGCTTGGAGCTTATCAGCGGGGCGTTAAAATTCGTGCCAAATAATAAACAATCTTTTAGTGACGAGCAGTTAGCCGACATAGAAGTTTTGCTTGACAAACTCGAAGAAGATGACGATGTTCAGGCAGTTTATACAAATATCGAATAAGGATTTAATATGAGAGAAGATTTGAAAATTTATGAAATAAATCAGTCTGAGTTAGCGAAATTTAAATTCGCCGTTATCAAAACCGAAAAAGGCGATATGAATTTGGAGCTTTTTGGCGATGAAGCGCCACAGGCTGTTACGAATTTTGCCTCGTTGGCAAACGACGGCTTTTACAAAGGGCTAAATTTCCACAGAGTTATCCCAAATTTTGTGATACAAGGTGGCTGTCCGTATGGCACAGGTACCGGAGGTCCCGGTTGGCGTATAAAATGCGAGTGCGTAGGGCAAAAACACAGACATTTGCGTGGAACGCTAAGTATGGCTCACGCAGGACGCGACACGGGCGGAAGTCAATTTTTCGTCTGCCACAGCCCACAACCGCACCTTGACGGCGTTCATACCGTGTTTGGGCAAATTTGCGACGAGCCGAGCCTAAAAGTGCTTGATAGTATCAGACAGGGCGACAAAATCGTAAATATCGAAATTAAAGAGAGTTTGTAGAATTTGCAAATTTGCATTTTGATTATTTTGAGTTTGGCGATTGCTTCGTTCGTTTCACTCGCTCGCAATGACAAAAAAAGCAAATTTGTTTAATCTGTCATTGCGAGACGGCGTAGTCGTCGTGGCAATCGCCAGTGGTTGATAAATCAAAAAATAAATTTGCCAAAAAAAGAGATTAAAGATAAAAAATGGTAGGCATAGATATAGTGCAAATTAGCAGAATATCGGCTCTAAAAGAAAAATTCGGCGAAAAATTTTTGCGTCGCGTTTTTTGCGATGATGAAATCGCTTTGATAAAAAGCGATGAAACTTTGGCAGGATTTTTCGCTGCCAAAGAAGCCTTTTCAAAGGCTCTTGGCACGGGCATTGGTGGCGAGTGTGGATTTTTGGATATAAAAATCGCAAAAACGCCAAAAGGTGCGCCGTTTTTTGAAATTTCACCAAATTTAAAAGCCAAATTTGGCATAAAAAACTCAGCTCTTAGCATTAGCCACGACGGAAATTTCGCCATCGCAGCGGTGATTTTGGAGCGCGAGAATTGACTTTTACCAAGTTAGTATTTCCGATTAATCCAAGTAGTAGATTTTTGTCAAATGAAGACTTATTAAATTCTATTGAAAAAACAAAACAAGAATTTAAAAAATTTAGAATATTTGTGTTTAAAGAGATTTTTATGATGTTTTGCACTTGCGTATGTGTGCCTTACATTGTGTTTTCTTATGTTAAATTTTTTGTAGATAATCCAGTTTTGCAAATGCTTTTTTTACCATATTTATATATGGTAGGATGGTTTCATTTAGGGAGAATTTTTCATAAAAATATTGACTACGAAAATTTTTTTTAAAGAAAATTTTGTAATTGAAGCTATAAAAAATATTGATAAAAATTTCGTATATGAAAAAGAAAGTTTTTTATATGATTATGATGAATTAAAAAATACGGGAATTGGCAAATATGCTTTATCCGATTTTATAAGTGGAAATTATAAAGGTTTAAATTTTAGATTTGCTGAATATTCTCGTTATAAAAATACACATGGTGCGATATTTTCTTGTGAATTTTACAAAGATTTTAAATATGATTTAAAAATTAAAAACAAAGAAATTTATAGTTATAAAATGAATTCTGATAAACTCGACGATACAGAATTTAACAAAATTTTTGATGTTGAAACGACCGACAAAACGGAAACTAGATTTTTGTTAAGTTTTAGTTTTATGGAGAGACTCTGTAAAATCAACGCAAATGAAAATTTTGGTTTTGTAAGTGCGGCGTTTAAAAACGGAAAATTTTATCTATTTTTAGAAAATAGTAAAAATCTTTTTGAACCTAGTTTCTTTTTTGCACCAAGTATCGCACAGGCTCATTATTTTAGAGATGAATTTTTAGAAATTCTCTCTGTTATCGACGAGCTAAATTTGACGCTAAATATCTACCCAAAAACCGTTTTGAAAAATCAAAAACTTACTCGTTAAATTCTTCTGCGATTTGCGCAGCAAGGCGGAGTTTTTGGCTATCAAAATGGGTATAAATTCGCGAAGTATTTAAACTAGCATGACCCAAAGCTTCTTGAACCAAAACCAAATCTTTTTGCTTTTTATAAAGCATTGTCGCAAAGGTGTGGCGAAGCATGTGGGCTCCGTTTTTTTCTTTGCGAATTCCAGCATTCATCAAAATAGCTTCAACGCTTCTGCTGACATAAGCCTGAGTTATCGGCGCTCCGTTTCGATTTATAAATAAATATCCGTCTTTATTGTTATAATTTATCGGCAAAGCCTTTAAATGCTCGTCTATTAGGTATTTTTTTATCATAACCGTGCGGTATTTGTTTCCTTTGCCACGAATTCGCAAAATGTATAAATCGCCGTCTTCGCTAATATCTTTTTTCTTCAAATTTAACGCTTCTCCGACTCTAATGCCAGTATAAATGATAATTTTGATAATAAGCTGATTTCTATGTGTATTTTTGCCAAAATCAGCCAAATCGATAGCTTCGATAAACCTTTTTATCTCATCTTCACTCATAAACTCAGGTAGTTTCACGCCACGACCACCGCCAACGCCACCCCAGTTTTTCAAAGTTATGCCAAAGTTATGCGAAGCGCCGTCAAATTCATTTTGTCGGTCGATAAATCCAAAAAAATTGATTACGGCTATGCGGTAGTTTTTTTTACTCGCATCGCTTAGTCCGCCTGTGATACTGGCTAAAATTTCACTCAAAAGTTCTTCGTCGATATTTTTTAGGCTTTTTAGGTTGTATTCGCAAAGCACGCTATAAAGCTTTTTTAATGGATTAAAATATGTATTTATGCCGGTTAGACCTGCATTTCTTGCCTGTTTTGCTAGAATTTCAAGTTCATTTATATTTTTTAGCTCCGAATTTAACGCCATATTTGTTTTTGTAAAAAGTTCATGGTTTTTTAGCTCTTTATTTGAGAGCGAACTAAGTTTAAATTTAACAAATCTAGTAAGCCAAAAAAGTAGTGACTTTTCAAAGCTCTCTTTGTAATCAAGTTCAAATTTCATTTTTTATCCCTTTCAAATATGACAAACGGCAGCGTTAGCGTATTTTTGATGATATTAAACGGAGTTGAGATTAGATCTTTTGCAACGCCTGTTTTGTATGTCGGTTTATCAAGCGTTCCGCGAATTTCGACGATTGTCGAAATCGTGCCGTCTTTGCCCAAAATAATGTGGTTCAGCAAAGGAATTTTACTTATAAACGAACTTGCGTCTTTTAAATATTTGATTTCTAAATCGATATTTATATTTTTATTTTTTAAATTTATCTCGCCACTTCCTGCAATATCAGCGCTCGTGCCTACAAAATCCATAGCTTCGATGATGATTTTTTCACCACTTCGTCTAAAATAGGCTTTTCCATTTTTAACGGTAAAACCCTTGTCGTTAAAATCCGGCGTTTTAAAGCTTAAAAGCGACGGGATTGAGTTTAAAAACGATAAAAGTTGTTGATATAAAACATAATCTTTCAAAAATGTATTTTGAATTTCGATTTCGCCTTTAAATTCGTTAGGATCGATTCCACTTGCTTTTAGGCTAAATACTCCGCTCTCAAAACTTTGGCTTCCAAGTAGTGAATTTATCGTTTTGCTTTCTATGTCGTTTGCTAGTGCTTGAAAAAGGTGTTTTTTGAGTTTAAGTTTAATATCGCCTTTTTCAAATTTGGCATCAATCTCGGTATCTGTGCCGTTTAATACGCCTTTGTAAGAAGTAAAATTTAGCGTTTTATTTAAATCTTTTAAGATTAAATTTGAATTTTGTCCATTAAAATTTATTTTATCGCTTAAATTTTCGGCGATTTTAACACCGCTATCGCCAAAATTTACGATAAAATCGGCATTATGAATATTTATCAAATTTTCATTTTTATCCATTTTAAAAGAGAGAATTTTACTTTCACTTTCCCCGCTTACGGAATTTGGCGTGATTTTTAGTTTAAGATTGTCGCTATTGTAGGCTTTGCCGTTTTTGTGTAAAATTCCAAAATCAAATTTTAAATTTTCTCCCAAAATATCGAAATTTGAAAAATCTTTTGTTGAAATTTTCAAATCCCCGCCTTTTATACCTAAATTTTTTAAAAACGGCGAAAACTGCACCAAATTTTCAAATTTTTTAACGCTTATGGTTGTGGTTTTGTCAAATTTAATATCTGTATTTAAAAACTGCGAACTTAAAATCGGAATATCCTTAAAATCGAGCTTTAATCTATCTTTTGCGTTTTTTAAATTTAGTATTTTTTTACCGCTGAAATTTATATTTAAACTATTTATAATAGCATTAAAATCGGCTTTTAAGTTGATTAAATCAAATTCTCCGTCTCCACTTAAATCAAAAATATCGCTTTTAAGATTTGAATCTTTTAAAATCATCTTTTCTTTGCCAAGCGTTAAATTTGCTTTTTTGCTCTTAAATGGAGCATCGGAGATGATGATATCGGCATCTTCGAGCCTTACAAAACCGCCAACTTTGACGCCCAAATTTATCAAATCAACATCTAAAATAACCCTGCCGTCGGTTTTTCCGTTTGTTTGATAAAGCGGTAAATTTATACCATAAGCCCCTAAAATCGCAACCAAATCGGTATCTAAAACCCCGTCTGTTTGTAAATCAAGCAACAAGCTTGGATTGTCGCTAAAAATTCGCCTTATGCTAACGCTGCTACCGAACATATTTTTGCCCTTAAAATAAGGGTTTTTAAGATAAAAGCTCAAATCGCCGTTATTTAGCGAAATATGCGCTTCATCGACATCTGCCGGTTCAATGCTTTCTTCAAATTTGATTTTTAAATTTTTAGCAAATGCGCTTCCTGTTAAATCATTTGGGAAAAAATCCCCCGAGCGTAAATTTAGCTTTCCGCGCAAATTTTCTATTGTGTATTCTTGTGCTACGATTTTACCGTAAATCCAGCTTTTAACTTCCGGGTGCAAATCGGTAATTTTGGCAAATTCGTCCATAAAATTTTTTAAACTTAATGCATGAACATCGTAAATTTCGTAATTTAACATATCGCCTACTATATCAAATTCGAATTTTCCGTCAAGTTCGTGAGAGCTAAAAACACCGTCGAATTTGTATTTGTTATGTTTTGTGTCAGTGGTTAGCTCGCCGCCTAAATAAAGGTTAAAATTTTTAAGTTCAAAATCGTTTAAAAAAAACTTTACTTCGCCGTCATCAAGCTCCGTAATTTTGGTATTTACACGCAATTCTTGATTGTCTATATAAAAAGTGTTATTTTTATAAAAAAGCGTAATATTTTGATCACCAAGATTTATATTTTTTATATCGATTTCTTGAAAAAATTTGCCTAGCGTTATGATTTTTTTACTTTGATTTACTAGGCTTTGTTGAATTTGAGCAAGATTTTTTTCTTCTTTTTCATCTTGTTTTTGCGATTTTGGAATTGTTAAATTTTCGATTTTTAGGATAATATTTTCATCTAGTTTTATAAAAAATTTATCCAAATTTGCACCTGAAAAGTGCAAATTTTCAAACTCTACGCCGTGTTTAAGAAGCAAAACAAGCACGACAAACAAAAGAGCTAATGCGATAAAAAATTTATAAAAAAAACGAAAAAAACTGCTCATAAATAAAAACCTTTTGCGTATAATAACTAAAATTTGTAAAATTTATTCAAACTTTTGCCGTTTTCGTGTATAATTTTGCCTAAATTTTCCGAATTTTTTCGGTTTTTTAAATTTAAACTTTGGATTTATTTATGAAATTTTTTAGATTTTTATGTTTTTTGATTGAAGCTATTTTGGTGGTTGTGGGTGTTTTTTTATCTGATTTAACGACAAAAATTCCAAACGAAAAAATAGTCGAAATCCCCGAAGGCTCGGCAGTCAAAATTCTTTCCGAACTTTCAAAAAAATATCCATATTTTACTAAATTTGATGCTAGAATTTTAGCTAGTTTTGGACATGCTAAGGCGGGAAGTTTCGAGCTTTCAGGCACGAATTTAGCTAAAATTGATTTTTTATATGAGCTAACAAAGGCTAAGCCCCTAATGCAAAGCTTTACGCTGATTCCGGGCGAGACGACCATCGTGTTTTTGAAAAATTTAGCAAAAGATCATAATTTTGATTTTGAAAAACTTCAAAGCGAATATAATGCGATTACGCCGTTTTATGAGGGTTTTTTAGTGCCTGAAACATATAAAATTTCAAAAGATGAAAACGAAGCAGGAATTATAAAACATTTGGTAAATTCTTCGCTTAAATTCCATGAAAATTTAAGCAAAGAAATTTTGGGAGATTTTAATATAACTGCTTGGCAAAGCGTGATAATCAAGGCTTCTGTTATTCAAAAAGAAGCTGCAAATGCTGATGAAATGCCGATTGTCGCATCTGTCATCGAAAATCGTTTAGCTAAAAATATGAAACTTCAAATGGACGGAACGCTAAATTACGGTGAGTATTCGCATATTAGGGTTACGCCTGAGCGAATTCGCACAGACACTAGCGAATTTAATACATACTTGCACGACGGATTACCAAAAAGTGCCGTTTGCACGGTCTCAAAAGACGCTATAAAAGCCGCTCTTAATCCTGCTACGACAGATTATCTATATTTTATGCTTGATCGCAAAAAAGGCGCACATGACTTTGCAAAAACCATCGCCGAACATCAAAGAAATGTAGCAAAAGCAAGAAAGTAGGGCAAAATGATAGTAA
This sequence comes from Campylobacter sp. CN_NE2, assembly GCF_027797465.1. Classification (NCBI taxonomy): domain Bacteria; kingdom Pseudomonadati; phylum Campylobacterota; class Epsilonproteobacteria; order Campylobacterales; family Campylobacteraceae; genus Campylobacter; species Campylobacter sp. CN_NE2. The sequence continues at coordinate 375,163 of NZ_CP115608.1, forward strand.
AAAGCGATTATTTTCCGCTATTTAACGATTTTGAAAATAACGGCAATATTAAAATTGAAAAAGTTTTGGAATTTTTTGAAAATTCCGGCGGAATTCACTCTGATTTGGTCGGAAATAGTATTTCAAAAATGCTAGAAAACGGAAAAAGCTGGGTTTTAAATGAGTGGAATATTGAGATTTTAAAATATCCAAAAAACGGCGAAGCTAAATTTGAAGTTAAAACTTGGATTTTACCGCGACAATCGCCACTTTATAGTATTAGGGAGTATGAGCTTTGTGCTCAAAATGAAGTTTATATAAAGGGTAGTTCTAAGTGGATTTTGTTTGATTTGATAAATTCAAAAATTGGCAAAATCGATAAATCTTTAATCGATATGTATGAGCCTGAAAGCGTTGATACTAAATTTGAAGTTAAAAAAATAGAAATTCCACAAAATTTTGATACCAAAACCGCTATAAATGTCCGAAAAAGCGACATAGACATAAATAACCATGTCCATAATACGCTTTATTTGCACTTTGCGTATGAAGCTTTGCCTGATGAAATTTATAAAAATATGAATTTTTCAAAAATTAGAATTTCATATAAAAATAGTATAAAATTTGGCGAAAAAATCATCTGCAAATATGCAAAAGCCATAAATTCGCATATCGTGGCAATTTATAATGATAAAGATAGTTTAAAAGCGATTTTGGAATTTGTTTAATTTGGATAATTTTAGACTTAAATATTACTTAAATTCAAATTATCATTTTTAATTAAATAGTTGTTTTATGTAAAAATTGATAGAATTTAAAAATTTTTAGTTGCAAAGGAGAAATTATGAGCGACATTATTTACACCTACACGGATGAAGCCCCTGCGATGGCGACTTTCTCGCTATTTCCTATTATTAAACGATTTTTAAAAAGTGCAAATGTTGATATTGAGATGATGGATATTTCACTTGCGGGTAGGGTTTTAGCAAATTTTGCTGATTATTTAAAACCTGAACAACAAATCCCTGATTTTTTGAAAATTTTGGGCGATATGACAAAAGAAAAAAGCGCAAATATCATAAAACTGCCAAATATTTCGGCTTCCGTGCCACAGCTTGTTGCTTGTATAGATGAGCTAAGAAGCAAAGGTTTTATGGTTCCAAACTATCCTAGTGAGCCAAAAGACGAAAAAGAAAAAGATATTTTTGCTCGTTATCAAAAAGTTTTGGGAAGCGCTGTAAATCCTGTTTTACGCGAAGGAAATTCAGACAGAAGAAGCGCAAAAGCAGTAAAAGAATACGCAAAAGCAAATCCGCACAGAAACGGAAAGTGGGATAAAGATACCAAAACAGAAGTTTTAGCGATGAGCGAAGGCGATTTTTATGCAAATGAAAAATCGCATATTTTTGCTGACGCTACGACCTTAAATGTCGAATTTACAAATAAAAACGGAGAGAAAAAGCTCTTAAAAACGCTACCTGTAAAGAAAAATGAAGTTATCGATGCGACATTTATGAGTGCGAAAAAACTTGATGAATTTATCGCTAAAAGCATTGATTATGCCAAAGAAAAAGGGCTTTTATACTCTGTTCATTTAAAAGCAACGATGATGAAAGTTAGCGATCCTGTGATGTTTGGACATTTTGTTAAAATATTTTTCAAAGAAATTTTTGAAGAGTTCAAAACAGAACTTGCAAATGTCGGTGTAAATGAAAACAACGGCATGAAAGACTTTTTCGCAAGAATCGAAAATTTGCCTTGTGACGAGTGCAAAAAGAAAATTTTAGATAGATACAACGAAATTCTAAATTTAAGACCGGAAATTTCAATGGTCGATAGCGATAACGGCATTACAAATTTGCATGTTCCAAGCGATGTCATAATTGACGCTTCAATGCCTGCGATGATAAGAAATAGCGGAAAACTTTGGAATAAAAATGGCGAAACAAAATTCACACTAGCCGTGATTCCTGATCGCTCTTATGCTTTGATTTATCAGGCAATGGTAAATGATTTAAAACAAAACGGAGAGCTAAATCCTGCTGCGATAGGCACGGTTTCAAATGTCGGTCTTATGGCTCAAAAAGCCGAAGAATACGGAAGCCATGATAAAACTTTTATTATGAGCGAAGACGGCGAAATTTGCATTAAAGATGAAAAAGGCAATGAAATTTTTAAATTTGCACTTGAAAAAGGCGATATTTTTAGAATGACACAGGCAAAAGATGAGCCTATTAAAAACTGGATAAAATTAGCCGTAAATCGTGCGAAATCAACAGGAGCGAAAGCTATTTTTTGGCTAGACAAAAACCGCGCTCACGATATGAATATCAAAAAAATCGTTGAGAGCGAACTTAAAAATTATGATTTAAGTGGGCTTGATATTGAAATTTGCGATCCTTATGACGCGATTATCAAATCAAACGCAATCATTAGAAGCGGAAAAGACTGCATTAGCGTAACGGGAAATGTTTTGAGAGATTATTTGACAGATTTATATCCGATTTTAGAGCTTGGAACTAGCGCAAAAATGCTCTCAATTGTGCCTTTACTAAATGGCGGCGGTTTGTTTGAAACTGGTGCTGGTGGTTCTGCGCCAAAAATCGCAATCCAAATTCCAAAAGAAAATCACTTGCGTTGGGATAGTTTGGGCGAATTTTTAGCTCTTGCTGTAAGTTTAGAACATTTAGCTGAAATCAAAAACTCTGGTGATATAAAAATATTTGCAGATACCCTTGATAGCGCTGTTTCAACTTGGCTTAAAAATGATAAAGCTCCACGCAAAAACGCAGGTGAGCCTGATAATAGAACAAGCCATTTTTATTTGGCGATGTATTGGGCTGATGAGTTATCAAAAACCAAATTTAAAGGCGATTTTGAAAATTTAGCTAACGAATTAAAAGCAAATGAAGAAAAGATTATGAACGAGCTACTTGGCGTTCAAGGCAAAGCTGTGGATATGGGCGGTTATTATATGTTTGATGAAAACAAAGCAAACGCAGTTATGAGACCAAGTGCTACGCTAAATAAAATTATCGACTAGATTTGAAATTTGGGGAAAAGATGAAAATAGGCATTATCGGAGCAGGTAATATCGGTGCAAATGTCGCATACGGATTGATTTGCTCCGAATTTAGCGATAAAATTTCACAAATCGCACTTGTTGATATAATCGAAAATTTAGCAATCGGCAAGGCATTTGACTTATCACATGCTAGTGCCGTTTTTGAAAAAGATATAAAGGTTATCGGCGGAAGCGATTATGCGATTTTAAGCAGTTATGACATAGTCGTTATAACGGCAGGGCAAACACGAAAAGCAGGGCAAAGCAGGGAAGATTTACTAAAAATAAATGCAAAAATAGTTAGCGAAATCTCTGCTAAAATTGCCAACATCGCACCAAATTCGGTTATTATCTTAGTTACAAATCCGCTTGATTTTATGGTTTATACAGCTTACAAATCAAGCGGATTTCCTAAAAATCGAGTTATTGGCATGGCGGGAGAACTAGATAGCGCTAGACTTAAATGTGAAATTTCAAATTTGAAAAATGAAAAAATTTCACAAATAAAAGCTAGTGTTGTGGGCTTTCATAACGATAAAATGGAAATTTTAAAAGACGAAATTTTTATAGATAATAAAAAAGTCGAATTTAGCAATAAAGAATTCGATGAAATCTCGCAAAGTACTAAAAATTGTGGTCCAAAAATCGTAAATTTGCTAGGTACTTCTGCGTTTTTAGCCCCTGCTAGCGGGATTGTTAAAATCATAAAACAAATTATGACAGAAGAAGATAAAACGCTTATTTGTAGTGTTATTGATGAAAGCGAAGTTCCTTGCGGAAGATTTGTAAAACTTAGAAAATTCGGTGTAAAAGAGATTTTGAAATTTAATTATTCGCAAAATTTTACGCAAAATTTTGCATATTTTAAAGAAAAAATAAAAAATATTGAAATAAAAACTCAAAATAAGGAGACAAAATGATTGAACAAAATGTCGCCGTATGGGTTGATGAAGCGCGTTGCAAAGCTTGTAACATTTGCGTTAGCTACTGCCCAAGCGGAACTTTGGCTATGAGAGAAGATCAAAATGCTATCCAAGGCATGATGATCGAAGTTATCGACCCTAGCACCTGTATCGGTTGCAGGGAGTGCGAGAACCACTGCCCTGATTTTGCGATTTATGTTGCAGAAAAAGGCTTTAAATTCGGCAAATTAACGCCTGAGAGCAAAGCTTTGGCTGAAAAAATCAAAGCAAATAACTTTATGAAACCAAAGGAATAACCGATGAGAGAAGTTATATCAACAGGAAATATTTTAGCGGCAAAAGCTGCTGTTGAGTGCGGATGTAATTTTTTCGGCGGTTATCCGATTACTCCGTCAAGCGAAGTTGCTCACGAGATGAGTAAATTATTGCCACGCGCAGGTGGTAGATTTATCCAAATGGAAGATGAAATTTCAGGAATTTCGGTTGCATTAGGAGCTGCTATGAGCGGTGCAAAAGCGATGACGGCAAGCTCTGGTCCTGGAATTTCACTAAAATCAGAGCAAATTGGTCTAGCGTTTATCGCTGAAATTCCACTTGTTATCGTAAATGTTATGCGTGGCGGTCCATCAACAGGTCTTCCAACTCGCGTTGCACAAGGCGATATTTTACAAGCAAAAACTCCAAGCCACGGCGATTACCAAAGTATCGCTTTATGTCCTGGATCATTAGAAGAAGCTTACACTGAAACCGTTAGAGCTTTTAATTTGGCGACTAAATTTATGACGCCTGTTTTCTTGCTACTTGATGAAACGCTAGGACATATGCAAGGTAAAGCTAATATCCCTGAAATCGCTGATTTAAAAATCGAGCAAAGAGCCGAATTTAACGGAGATCCAAAAGATTATAAACCTTATAAAGCCAATAGCGATAAACCGGCAGTTTTGAATAAATTTTTCAAAGGTTATCACTACCATGTAACAGGTCTTCATCACGGCGATACGGGCTTTCCGACAGAAAACGGCGAAATGGTTGATTATAATATTAAAAGATTATTTAATAAAATCAACGCTCACGCTGATGAAATCGCGCTTTACGAAGAATACAAACTTGATGATGCCGAAATTTGCATTATAGCTTATGGAAGCGTAAGTCGCTCAGCAAAAGCTGCTATCGATAAACTTAGAAGCGAAGGCGTAAAAGTAGGGCTATTTAGACCTATTACTTTGTGGCCAAGCCCTGAGAAAAAGCTAAAAGAAATCGGTAAAAAATTTAAGAAAATTTTGGTTGCCGAGTTAAATTTAGGTCAATATTTAGAAGAAATTCAAAGAGTAACTTTAAGAGATGATTTCAAAACTCTACTTAAAGCAAACGGCAGACCGCTAAGCCCGTCTGAGATTATCGAAAAAGTTAAGGAGTTTTAAAATGGCGTTTAATTACGATAAATATTTGAGAGTTGATAAAATGCCGACACTTTGGTGTTGGGGTTGTGGCGACGGCGTTATCCTAAAAAGTATCATTAGAGCGATTGACAAAATGGGCTGGAATATGGACGATGTCTGCGTTGTTAGCGGTATTGGTTGTAGCGGTAGAATGTCAAGCTATATTGATTGTAACACCGTTCATACTACGCACGGAAGAGCCGTTGCATACGCAACAGGAATAAAACTAGCAAATCCTGATAAGCATGTTATCGTTGTTACAGGCGATGGCGACGGACTAGCGATTGGCGGAAACCATACGATTCATGGTTGCAGACGAAATATCGGTCTAAATCATATTTTGGTAAATAACTTTATCTATGGTCTTACAAATTCGCAAACAAGCCCTACTACGCCAAAAGGCTTTTGGACTGTTACAGCTCAATACGGAAATGTCGATCCAAATTTTGACGCTGCAAAACTTGCAATAGGCGCAGGAGCTACATTTGTAGGTCGCCAAAGCGTTTTAAATCCAAATGCGCTTGAAAAACTTTTTGTTGAAGGTTTTTCACACGACGGATATAGCTTTTTTGACATTTTCTCAAACTGCCACATAAATTTGGGTCGTAAAAACAAAATGGGCGAAGCTACAAAAATGCTTGATTGGATCGATAAACGCACTATTTCAAAGGTAAAATTTGAGGCTATGAGCGAAGAAGAACGCAAAGGGCTATTCCCGCTTGGCGTGTTGCATAAAGATGATTCGCATATCGAATACACAAAAGCTTACCAAAAAGTCATCGAAGCAGCACAAAACAAAACAGCTATAAATTTTGAGGAGATAAAATGAACCAGTTAAGATTTGTAGGCGTTGGCGGTCAAGGCGTTATCCTAGCAGGAGAAATTCTAGCTGCCGCTAAAATCGCAAAAGGCGGTTACGGCGTAAAAGCTTCGACATATACTTCGCAAGTGCGTGGCGGTCCGACAAAAGTTGATATTATTTTAGATGACAATGAAATTTTGTATCCTTATGCAAATGACGGCGAGATTGATTTTATGATCGCGACTGCTCAAAGCGGTTATAATCTTTATAAATCAGATGTTAAAGAGGGCGGAATCGTCGTAATCGAGCCAAATTTGGTAAAACCGACAGATGAAGATCGTAAAAAATTCAAAATTTACGAAATTCCAATTATTACAATCGCAAAATACGAAGTCGGAAATGTGATTACTCAAAGCGTTGTTGCTCTCGCAATCGCCGTTGAATTTACAAAATGTATGGAAGCCAATGTCGTAAAAGAAGAGATGCTTTCAACCGTTCCTGAAAAGACAAAAGCGGTAAATGAAAAGGCGTTTGATTTGGGAACTAAATACGCGAAAGAAGCTTTAAAAGCTTAAATTTATTTTGAAAGCTCGGTAAATTCGGGCTTTCAAATTTTTTATTTTTTTAATACAATATTTATCTTATTTAGCTAAAATTACAAAATATTTTTTATTTTTAGGAGAAAATTTAATGGCAAAATTGTTAGTTTATGCTACAAAAGGTGGCGATACAAAAGTAGTTGGCGAATATATCGCAAATAAGCTTGGCTTTGAAGCAAAAGAAGCAAAAGATTTAACAAGCGATGATTTAGCAAATGCAAATGCACTTGTTTTGGCAGTTTCAACACACGGCGATGGTCAAATTCATGCTAAATTTGATGATAAACTTGATTTGCTAAATTCTACTGATTTGGGTGGCAAAAAAGTCGCTCTTGTAGGTGTCGGAAATCAAGAAAGACACCCTGATGATTTTTGTAGTGGTTTAGCAGCTTTCTTGCCTGTGCTAAAAAAAGCAAATTTAGTTGGTCTTTGGGGTGCGGAAGGTTATAAATTTAACTACTCACGCGCGTTTATAAACGGCAAATTTGTTGGTCTTACAATCGACTTTAAAGGCGATAAAGAGTGGCAAAATAGAGCCGATAAATGGATAAGCGAATTCAAAAACGAATTCTAATTTTTTTAAATTTAGCCCCAAAAATAGGGGCTAAATTCTCATTTTAAATCAAAAAAATTATAAATTTTTAGTCCGTATTATGAATTTATTATGAATATTTTTATATAATCGATTTTTCATTTTATGGGGAGATTATGAGTTTTTTTTCGATTGAATTTTTTTCCGTTTTTATACTATTTTTTTGCATATATTGGGCTTTTAAAAATCATTACAAAACGCAAAATTATCTGATTTTGCTTTTTAATTACGCGCTTATTTTAACTTTTAGCCCACATTTTTTACTAGTTATTTTATTTTACACGGCTTTTATTTACTATTCTGCTTTTTTTATACATTATAAAAAGACCAAATTTGCGCTTCTTGCGAGTGTCTTTTTTGCGATTTGTTATCTTTGTTTTTTCAAATATTACGACCAAATTTATGCCGAATTTAGTGCAGTTTTAGCGTTTTTTGGCTTTGAAAGCATAAATTTACAAATCGCTTTTCCGATAGGAATTTCATTTTATACTTTTGCTTCGATTACATATCTTACGGCGATTTACAAAAAAGAGCAAAAGATTGTTTCATTTTTAACTCTTGCTTGTTATTTGTCCTTTTTTGCGACACTTGTTGCAGGTCCGATTTGCAAAAGCAAATTTCTTATGCCACAATTCGAGCGAAAAAGAGAGTTTAAAAATGCAGATTTGATTTTTACGCTTTTGATTTTCGCAGCCGTTAAAAAGCTCATTATCGCAAGTTATTTGGGCGATTTTGTAACAGGCGTTTTTGATGATCCACACAGCTTTTCATTTATGCAAATTCTCCTTGCTATAAATTTATACGGAGTTTGGTTGTATGCCGATTTTAGCGGTTATGTCGATATTGTTACGGCTCTTGCGCTTTGTATTGGATTTGAGTTGCCAAAAAACTTCGATATGCCTTATATTTCAAAAAATGTGAAAGAATTTTGGCAAAGATGGCACATAAGTTTATCAAATTTTATAAAAGATTATGTCTATATCCCGCTTGGCGGAAATCGCCACGGCGAATTTAGGCGTTCTTTAAATTTGCTAATCGCATTTGGGCTATCAGGAATTTGGCATGGTGTTGGGCTGAATTTTTTGATTTGGGGTTTGTTGCACGGCGTGGCTGTGGTGTTTTTAAATTTAACCTCATCGTGGCGGATTAAAACGCCGTTTTTAGCAGTGTTTTTAAACTATTTATATGTTAGTTTTGCTTGGGTATTTTTCGCAAATGACAAATTTAGCGATGTTTTAAATATTTTTAAAGCTTTGGGTGAAGTTAGGCTGTATTCGTCATATTCTGAGTTTGTTATCGCCGTTATGCTCTGTTTTTTGCTCTTTTTTTATACCAAATTTACAAACGGCAAAGAAAGGCTAAATTTAGCGTTACAAAAAATGCCGTTTGCGCTTAAACCGATTGTGCTAAGTGCCTTATTTATCGCTATTTTTACATTTATGCCAAGCGGAATTCCAAATTTTATTTATGCGAGTTTTTGATGATTAAATTTGTTGCGACTTTACTATTTTGCGCTCTTTGTTCGCTTTTTTTTATGCAAGAATCGTTTTTTACATATTTAGAACAAAAATATCACAACGATTTTAATCTGCGTGAGATTAGTGCAAATTCGTGCTTAGGAAGTGGCGCAAAAGCCTATAAATTCGTCAAAAACGGCTTTAAAAATGAAATCGAATTTACAAATCCAAACGAAAAAATTTGCGAAAATTTGCTAAATTCTCTAACGCTTCCAAAAGAGCAAAATTTCATGGCAACAGATATGAATTTAACGCAAATTTCGCAAGAAGTTTTTGAGTATTTTCGCCAAAGCAAAGAGCAAAATGCCAAAAACCAAAAATTGGCACGGCAAAATAAAATTTTAGAAGATAATAAAAAGAAAATTTTGCAGTTGCGTGAAAATGCAAAAAAAATCGCACAAAATTCTCAAAAAACAGAGCAAAATGACACAAATAAAACGGCAAATTTAGCAGCCAATGCAGATGAAAATTTAGCAAAGCCGGAAGTTAAAATAGCCAGTATAAAACCAAAACGCACAGGAACTAAAATTTCTTTAAATTCGGGCGATGGTGTGATTTTTGTCGGCGATAGCGTTATGGAGTATGTCGCAAGAGCGGCAAAGCAGATTTTTCCAAAGTCGAATTTAAGGGCTTTTGATCTTAGCAAACACAGCACAGGGCTTTTGACAAAAAAATATCACGATTTTAACAAGGAAATCAAAAAAACTATGCGCGAAGTTGGCGGTGTTAAGCTTGTTGTTGTATTGCTTGGTGCAAACGATGTGTGGGGCAAACGCATTGACGGCGCAAATAGGGAGTTTTACTCAGAGCAGTGGATAAATTTTTACAAAAACAATATCGATGAAATTTACGAAACAGCCTCGCTCGGTGGCGCACAGGTGCTTTGGCTTTCGCTTCCTTGTATGAAAAAGAAATCGTTTGATTCTAAAATTCGCAAATTAAATAAAATTTACAAAGAAGAAAATACAAAATTTGGCGGAATTTTTATGCGAACAGATGATTATATTTGCAAAAACGGCGAGTATATTTCGCATTTAAATTTGGGAAATAAAACGATAAAACTTCGCCAAGACGATGAAATTCACATAACAAAAGCAGGTTCAATGCTAATAGCAAAAGAAATTTTAAGGATGATAAATGTTAATTAGATTTTTTTCTGTGGCGATTTTCTCGCTCGTTTTGGTGGGCTGTGTAAATTTAAGCAAACAGATAAAAGTCTCAGACATAAAAGCCATAAATATCGTAAATTTCGGCTCAAATCAAATGCCTTTGATGACAAATTATTCGATGAACGATTACGGCTTTGGGATTAAATTTTTCGGCGATTCGCATTTTGCCAGTGATGATACGATAAATTCGTTTCGCAAAAACTTTTTTAACCAAAACAGCATTGGCTTTGTTCTGCCTATTATGCCGAGATTTCAAAAAAGCGAGAATTTAAGCTACTCCCAGCACGGCTTTACGACTATAAATTCACGGCTTGAAGATTTTGATGATTATCCGCTTTGTGGCGTTGTGGCGTGGGCGCAAAATGCAGGTGCGAGTATGAATTTAGGACTAAAACAGCTTAGCGGTGAGTTTGAATTTGAAATTTTGCATAAAGGTTCTGTAAATGGCGAAATTCTAAATGTCAAAGACGCCACAAACAAAGAATTTATCATCTCACAAAATATGCAAAATAGCTGGGAATACTCCAAATTTAGCGTTAAATTCCCGCTAATAATAACCACGCTTCAAGATGATATTTATCTTGGCGGATACAAAATTTTCAAATCCCAAAATGCGAAATTCGCCGACTCGTGTGCGTTAAACGGGGCGTTTTCTCATATTCATCGTAAATGGAGCCAAGACGCGTTTATACGGGATTTTGACGAGCTAAATTATGATTTATTTGTCATTGCTTACGGCACAAATGATGCTATGGATAAAGATTTAGACATCGCTAAATTTAGCAAAGGTTTGCAAGAGCTAATCGACAAGCTTAGAATTTCGCAGCCAAGTGCTAGGTTTTTGTTGATTTCGCCGCCACCTAGCCCAAAAGCCGTTCGTGTGAGCGATGTGCGAAATGCCGTAATGCGCCTAGCACAAATCAATCGCACAATGTATTTTGATTTAAGAGATTTTATCGAAGCAAACGGCGGTTGGAGCGTATGGAAAGCAAGTGGCTTGGTTAAAAATGACGATATTCATTTCACAAAAGCAGGATACGAAAAAATCGGCGAAATACTGGCAAATGCATTAAAAAATAGGCTTGGAAATTAAAATCTAGCTTTTTTAATAAGTTTTGCAAAGTTTTATCATTTTTTGTCATTACAAAAATAGGCTTAATCTCTATATCTGTATTGTAAATAATAATATTTAATTTTTCATTTTCAATATTGCGTGTTGAATTATTATTTTCCATTTTCTTACCTATACAAAATCCGTCCAAGTCTAACCATATTTGACCCGCATTTTATGGCGAGTTCGTAGTCGTCGCTCATACCCATTGAGCAGATTTTTGCGCCGTGTTGGCGTAAATTTTCAAAAATGCGAAAGGTAGTTTCAAAGCTTTTAGCGATTTCGTTTTCGTCGTCCGAGTGTGCGCCGATACTCATAACACCACATAAATTTAGATTTTCACAACTCTCTTTTATCTTTAAATACTCATCAATCGCGCGTGAAATTTCTATCCCGCTTTTGCTACTTTCGTCTGCTGAGTTTATCTCCAAAAGCGTATCTAGCGTGAAATTTGCTCTTTTATCTACGGCAAGGGCTAGCTCAAAAGAGTTGCAACTTTGCCACAGAGTAGGGCGTAGGGAAAGTAGATGATTTATTTTATTACTTTGCAGTGAGCCGATGAAGTGCCATTTTAGGGGCAGGTCGCTTAAAATTTCGCATTTTCGCTTCATCTCTTGGACGCGGTTTTCGCCAAATTCGATTTGCCCCTGCGAGTAGAGATTTTCCACTGCGTCAGTATCTACATTTTTGCTAACGGCGATTAGACGGACATTTTCCCACACGCCACACTTTTGTCTAGCTGTTTCTATATTTTGCCAAATTTGCTCTAAATTCATCAGTTATACGCCCCGCCAAGTCGCAAAAAGTCGTTTATTATCGTAAATGCCATTAACGCAAACAAAAGCGCCATGCCGACATAGCTAAGTGCGACAAATACGCGCTCGGAGACGGGCTTTTTAAAAATCAGCTCGTAAATGTTAAATGCGATATGTCCGCCGTCAAGTGCGGGGATTGGGAGCAAATTTAGTATGCCTAAATTCACAGAAATGAGCGCCACGATAAATAAAAACACGCTCGGACCAAAGGCGACTGCTTTTGCCGTGATGTCAGTTATAGCGACGATTCCGCCCATTTCTCGTGCCGGAACGACGCCTGTGATGAGCTTTTCGAGTCCTACTAAAATCAGCTTTGAAGCTTTGTAAGTTTCATCAAGTGCAAATTTTAGCGAATTTAGCCCCGTATTTTTTAGTATCACGCTTTCGCCGTTTGGCGAAATGCCGATTAACGGCGTTTTTATCGTCTCCAACCACATATTTTTTTTCTCGCCGATTTTTGGCGTGAGAGTTAAATTTATAATCTCTCCGTTTCGTTTAAGCTGTAAATTTAGCGGTTCAAGTGTAACAAATTTCGATATATCGTCCCACTCGTTGATTTTGTTTTGATTGATAAATAAAATTTCATCATTTAGCTGGATTCCTGCGGTGGCAGCGGCGGAGTTTTCGCCGATTTTACCGACTTTTGGCGCAAGTCGCTCCACGCCTATGTAGCCAAGTGCGATATAGATAAAAAACGCCAAAATAATGTTAAAAGCAGGACCTGCCAAAAGTATAAAAATGCGTCCCAATGGGTGCAGGGTAGTGTAGCTGTCGCTATCGTCGCTTTTAGCGTTTGGGTTTAAATCTTCTTGTCCTTTTAGGCTGACATAGCCGCCAAGTGGGATTGCGCTTATGGCATACTCAGTTTGTCCGATTTTTTTGGTGTAAATTTTTTCGCCAAAGCCAACGCTAAAAACATTTACGCAAATTCCTAGCTTTTTTGCTGCCAAAAAATGCCCAAGCTCGTGGAAAAAAATCAAAAATGAAATCGCAAGTAGCACGAGCATAAAATTTAAGCCGTAAAAATAAAATCCAGCCCCTAAAATCGCCAAAACTAATAAAATACTTTTCAAATTTAACCTTTAATAAATTTTTCTTGTGATTGTAGCAAAAAAGATAAAATTTGGGCTTAATTTGGGAAATTTAAGTAATTTTAGTTTTATTTTAAAATTTATTTTTAAGGCCATTGCGATTTTTTTTATAAAATTCTCACTTTTGTAATTTTCTCACAGATTTAAGCTAAACATAAGCACTCATTAAAAAATCGTTTTTTTTTTTTTTGTATTATTAATAGATTTTAAATTGAGCGTTTTTTTTTTTTTTGTTTCTGTCCCGTCATCGCTTAAAATGCTCTATTTTTAGGCATTTTGCGATTTTAACAAAAAAACAAATCAAATTTAAACAAAACCACCTTTCAAAGGAAAATGATATGAAATCTTCACTCAAATTTAGCGTTGTAGCGGCAGCTACGCTTATGGCGGTTGCTCCGAATTTGGCACTTGCGGACTATGACATTTCGTGGGAGGGCGGCAAGGCTGTGTATTCCACCGACGGCGGTGTGACTAAAAACGAGATTACAAAAAGGTTTGGCGATAACGAGCTAACAAGCTCAAACGCAAACACCGTAAATGTCGATTTAGGCACAAATTCGTTTAACGACTATATCTTTGGCGGGTATCAGTTAGCCACAGGTTCGCCGGAGACTGCAAATACTAACGCAGTTACTCTAAACAATGGCACGGCAAAAGGTATCATAGGCGGACTTAGTGCAGGTGTCGAAAACGCTTTGTGTGTAGTATTTGGCAACTGCGTATATCTAGGCACTGCAAATCAAAACACCGTAACCATCAACGGCGGCACGACAGATTACGCTATCGGCGGTATCGGTTTAGAAAGTGCCGATGTAAATTCTGTAATTATCCTTGACGGCACTATAAATAACGATGTTGTAGGCGGTATGACGGCAGTTAGCGGAGCAGGGAGTGCCACAGGAAATAGCGTATATTTCTACGGCGGAGAAGTTAAGGGCGACATTTACGGCGGAGTGGGCGTTAGCGTAGATACTGCTGCGATAACTTCTATGGTAAGTAACGGCTTTGACCCAAGTACTCTTACTTTTGTAAAAGTCGCAGGTAGCGGACAAGATTTTAGCTCAAAAAATATGCTATTTTTAGGCGACAGTTCTACTGCGTTAGCTATGAATAAAGCAAAAGCAAAAAATATCTATAATTTTCCTAGCATAATGTTTTATTTAGGCGGAGATATAGCCCAAGACGATGTAGCTCTTACTTTAACGGACACAGGCGAGACAGATTTAAGTGCTTCGTCCGTAGCTGTCGATTTTGCTAGTGCTACAAATTTAAGCTCAAACTACCCTATACACCTTATTAAAACCGCAGGAACGCTAACTACTCCGCTTAGTGGCAATGTTTATGGTGCCACAAATGTCAGCATAGCAGGTTTAATAAATTTAACAGGTAACATAGCCGTAAGCAGTGATAAAAAATATTTAAATTTAAACTTCACAGGCGACCCTGCGACATCGACTGCGACTTGGAAATCTAAGGATAAAATCTTTAATATCACAGCTAGTGATAAATTCACTCGCACGATGACAGACGGCACAAATACAAAAGATGAAATATTTACTATCACAGATAGTTTTGATATTGGCGAACTAAAAACTATCGCAAACGCTACTTCTAGCGACGGCACAGGGGGAACTTTTGCTAACTCATTTAGCGGAAATACCGTAAATATCGATTTCGTAGGTGCAAATCCATCTAGTATTGCTATCTTTGGCGGTGGAGATTATGACATCAATGAAGATGTTAGCGGTAATACGGTAAATCTTAACAAAGGAGTTGTTTTTTGGATAAACGGTGGTACTAGCGGTTATGGCGAAGTAAGCGGTAATAAAGTCTTTATAAACGGCGGAGAGATAGAAGATGTTTATGGCGGTTGGACTAGCCAAACAGGAAAAGTCAGCGGTAATGAAATCATCATAGACGGTGGCACAGTAACAGGTAATATCATTGCCGGAGGTAGCCGTGGTGGCGAAGTAAGTGACAACACCGTAACACTTCTAGGCGGAGATACATCAGGGGATATATTTGGCTTTACTGATAATGCCTCATCTGCAAGTCAAAATAACACCCTAAACATAGGTAGCTCTACTGCTCCGTTAGCAAATATGAATACGCTAAAAGCTAACAATATCTATCGTTTTGATAATTTAAATTTCTATTTGCCAAGCACTGCTTCTAATGGACAAGTTGCTCTAAGCTTAACAGGCACAGGCACAACCGACCTAACAAACACAGCCATAAAAGTTAATGGCACAGACGACGGATATAAAGCTTACATTACAGGTAACACAGGAGATAAATACTATCTACTAAAAAACACAGGCACAGGAACTATAAATGTAAATGACGCTTGGTTAAAAAGCACTCAAAGCGTTACGGGAAATACCTTTAATGTAACTTCAAAAACTGAATACAATGTCGCCAAAGGCGGAATTTTCCAAAGTGCCGATAAAAGCGACTTATATATTACAGACACGGCAAATTCGGTCGAAACTATCACAGGCGACACCTTCGGCGATGACGAAGCAGGAACCAATAAAGACGGCATAACTATAAATTTAGCAGACGCTTCTTATAGTAATCTAAAAATAAATTTATCTCCGTCTAGACAAGCTACGATAAATTTTAATAATGCTAAAAATGTCGGAAATGTAGTGGCTTTAAATAGTGATATAAATATAAATTCTTCGTCATTTACAGGAGAATTAGTGCATGGCAAGAGCCTAAATTTATTAGGCACAGGGACGATAACCGCTACCGGTAGTTTTTATGCTACAAATGATATAACGGCAAATGCATTTTTATCGATAATAGGCGGTTTAAACTCAGCCCAAGGCAATATCAACTTCTCAGACGCCGGGGCTTATATCGGTGGAACGGTAGCTACAACTAAGGCTATAAATTTCGGCGATAGTAAAAACGCTATGAGATTAGGTTCGATTATAGTAGGCGATATAATAGCAGAAGAGCTAAATTTCTATTTGCCAAGCGATGTTTCTAACGGAAATGTTGCTCTAAGTCTGCAAAATACCGGCACGAAAAACCTAGTAGGCACAAAAGTAAATGCTTATCTAAGTGGCGCCACAGGCTTAACAAGCAAAGATGATAAAATTCATCTAATCCAAACAAAAGGTTCTCTAACAGGCTTTGATGAAGCCAACGGCAATGCAACTTTAACTAATGTAAATATCGCAGGTCTTATCAATGTAACAGGTAAAATCGCCGTTGATAGCACGGCTCAATACTTAGACCTATCATTTAGCGGCGACCCTGTGAAGTGGTCATCTAAGGATAAAATCTTTAATATCACAGCACCTGATAAATACAAACGCACTATGACAGACGGCACAAATACAAAAGATGAAATATTTACTATCTCAAATGCTTTTGATAGCGAAGAACTAAAAACTATCACAAACGCTACTGATAGCGACGGCACAGGGGGAACTTTTGTTGACTCATTTAGCGGAAATACCGTAAATGTAAATTTAGGTGCAAATTCGTTTGATTACAGCATCTTTGGCGGTTATACTACTGCTGGTGAAAATGTTAGCGGTAATAAAGTCGTTATGAATAGCGGAGAAGTAAAAGAAATTTATGGTGGCTTATCTATGAGTGGAAAGGCTATCGGTAATGAAGTCATTATAAACGGCGGTACCGTAACAAATGCTATTTATGCAGGTTATACACCAGCTGGTACTAACAATGTAAGCGACAGCACCGTAACACTTCTAGGCGGAGATACATCGGCAGCTGAAATACACGGCGCTTTTAATGGCACATTTACGATAAATAAAAACAACACCCTAAACATAGGCACTAGCACAACAAAGGCAAAAAATCTTAAAGCTAAAAATATCAAAAATTTCGATAACTTAAACTTCTACTCAGATTTAAATGCCAACGAAGTTGCGCTAAATTTAACAACCACAGGCACAACCGACCTAACAAAAACAACCATAACCGTAGATAACCTTAGCTCATACCTTGACGGCACGGGAAATAAATACTATTTGCTAAAAAACACAGGCACAGGAACTATAAATGTAAATGATACTTGGCTAAAAAGCACACAAAGCTTCGGCAATGTCTTTAATGTAATTGGAAGCACCCAGTATAGTGTCGCCAAAGGCGGAATTTTCCAAAGTAGCGACAAAAAAGACCTATATATTACAGACACGGCAAATTCGGTCGAAACTATCACAGGCGATACTTTCGGCGATGACGAAGCAGGAATAAGAGACGGCATAACTGTAAATTTAGCAGATAGCGCCTATGCTAAACTTAACATAAATATCGCAAATTCTGCAACCATAAATCTAACAAACGCTCATAATGTCGGAAGCGTGATAAGTAGTGGTTCAACCCTAGACATAAAAGACGGTTCGACATTTGATACGGGAGCTAGTATAGATGTAAAAACCGCAAATTTCGGCGATAGTAGCAATGCTATGGTAATGGACATTTATGATATTTCTGCTTTAAAAGCAAAAGAGCTAAATTTCTATTTGCCAAGCAATGTCGCCAACGATGAAACTGCCTTGAAAGTCGCAAATTCTGTTGATTTGAGTGGCACAAAAGTAAGTGCCTATCTAAGCAACGCCACAGGCATAACAAGCAAAGATGATAAAATTCATCTTATCCAAACAGCCGGAAGCATAACAGGCTTTGCAGAAGCCAACGGCAATGCAAATTTGACAAATGTAAATATCGCAGGTCTTATCAATGTAACAGGCAAAATCGCCGTTGATAGCACCGGCAAAAATTTAGACCTATCATTTAGCGGCGACCCTGCCATCAAGTGGAGCTCTAAGGATAAAATCTTTAATATCACAGCTAGTGATAAATTCACTCGCACTATGGTAGATGATAAAGGCAACGAAAAAGAGCAAGAATTTGGTATCACGAGCGACTTTGATAGTGAAGAACTAGTAACTATCACAGACGCTACTTCTAGCAATGGCGCAAACGGAACTACTGCCGTATCAGATAGCGGAAATACCGTAAATATAGGTTCAAATTTCAATAATAATATATATGCAGGTATGACTTCATCAAATACCGTAAATTTCAGTAGCGGAGCTGTAAGCGGAACCATATCAGGCGGCATGTTGCCTCAATACAACACCCTAAACATAGGCACTAGCACACAAACCGTAGCTATGGATAAACTAAAAGCTGAAAATATAGTAAATTTTGAAAATTTAAATTTCTATTTAGATAGTTCGCTAAATGACGGGCAAACAGCTTTAACTCTTACAGGCACAGCCAATACTAACCTAGCAAATACAACCATAAAAGTTAATGGTTCGGCTGACGGTTATAAAGCTTACATTGACGGCACGGGAAATAAATACTATCTACTAAAAAGTGGCGGCGAAATAAGCGTAAATGACGCTTGGCTTTTAGCCACTCAAAGCTTCGGCAATGTCTTTAATGTAATTGGAAGCACCCAGTATAATGTCGCCAAAAGCGGAATTTTCCAAAGTAGCGACAAAAAAGACCTATATATTACAGACACGGCAAATTCGGTCGAAACTATCACAGGCGATACTTTCGGCGATGACGAAGCAGGTGTGGTTGATGGCATAACCATAAATTTAACAAATGGTGCTGACTATCAGGATTTAGCAATAAACCTAACTGAGCAAACTATAATCAATCTTGCTAATGCTAAAAATGTAGGAGAGATAAATGCCGCAAGTAGTGATGTAAGTATAGCTAACTCTACGCTAAATGGTAGCACAAGTGCTAATAGTTTGAATTTATCAGGTGATATTAATGCTAACTACTATATCGTAGCCGATAATGATATAGTGTTAAATCCAAATACAAATTTAACAATAAATGATGATTTAAAATCATATTTTGGAGATATTCATTTCTCAAATGCAAAAGCAAATATCAGCGGAGATATATGGGCAGATAATGTTGTAAATTTTGGTGATAGCTCAAATGCTATGAGCTTAGGTTCAATCACAGCAAATGATATATCCGCACAAGAGATAAATTTCTACTTGCCAAGCTCTGCTTCTAACGGACAAGTTGCTCTAAGCTTAACAGGCACAGGCACAACCGACCTAACAAACACAAAAGTAAATGCCTACCTAAGCAACGCCACAGGCATAACAAGCAAAGATGATAAAATTCATCTAATCCAAACAGCTGGAAGCATAACGGGCTTTACAGAAGCAAACGGCAAAGCACATTTGACAAATGTAAATATCGCAGGTCTTATCAATATAACAGGTAAAATCGCCCTTGATAGCACGGCTAAGAATTTAGACATATCATTTGACGGCGACCCTGATACTGGTGGTTCAGGTTCTGGTGGTGGTTCAGGCACTGGTGGTTCAGGCACTGGTGGTTCAGGCACTGGTGGTTCAGGCACTGGTGGTTCAGGCACTGGTGGTAGTGGAACAGGTACAGGTGGTTCAGGCACTGGCGGTTCAGGCACTGGTGGTTCTGGCACTGGTGGTTCTGGCACTGGTGGTTCAGGTACTGGTGGTTCAGGCACTGGTGGTTCAGGCACTGGTGGTTCAGGCACTGGTGGTTCAGGCACTGGTGGTTCAGGCACTGGTGGTAGTGGAACAGGTACAGGTGGTTCAGGCACTGGCGGTTCAGGCACTGGCGGTGGTAGCGGTATAGGCAATATCACTGCAAACAATGCCGGTGCAAAAACACTACTAGAAACTAAACTATCTCAAAGCACAGCGGTAAATGAAGGAGCAAATTTACTTGTATCAAATTTAGGAAATATTGCAAATTCGGCAAATAATGCAAATTCAGCTTTATCTGCAAATGGTGCAAATTCTACAAATTCAAATTTAGATTTAGGAAAAGCAGTAACATTTGCTTTTGTAAGCGGATACGATAAAGAAGACACAACAGGCTCCCACATAGATATAAAAGGTTTTAATGCAAATGCAGGTGTCGCAGGAAATGATTATTTTAATAGCGGAAACCTAACAACAGGTCTATTTGTAGAATACGGCAAAGGAGAATATGATAGCTTCTTAGATGACGGCACAACAGGAAGCGGTAAAACTGAATTTATAGGCGGTGGAGCATTTGCTAGATTTACCACTTTAAATAACTTCTACACAGAAATAAGCGGTAGAGTAGGAAAAGCAAAAACAAGCTATGAAACAACAGCTGCTTATAAAGAATTTGATATAAGCAATACCTACTATGGAGCCCACTTAGGACTAGGCAAGATATTTAATCTAACAAACTCAAATGAGTTAGATATTTTTGCAAGGGGTATTTGGGCTAAAACAGCAGGTAATGATATAGTTCTAAACGGAATTCAAACTCACTTTGATAGTGTAACTTCTCTTAGAACACAAGTTGGTTTTAAAGATAATATCAAATTCAGTGATACAAGCAAACTTTATGTAGGGGCTTCGTATCAATATGAATTTGACGGAGAATCAAAAGGAACTCTAAGCTTACCAACCTTTGGAAGTGCTGACATTGCAAGTCCTAAACTAAAAGGCTCAACTGGTATCGGAGAAATAGGCTATGTCTATGAAAATAGCTCTATCAAATTCGAAGCTGGTGCAAAAGGTTATGTCGGAAAAGAAAAGGGATATAGCGGAAATCTTGGAGTAACATTTAAATTTTAATTATTTGTAATAAAATTTAACTCTTAAATTCAGGGAAATTTGGCAGAAGTTGTCAAATTTCCCTTTTTTATTTTTATGAAATTTTTTTTTGGTATTCTAATAAAAGTTCAAAATGATAAAAAAATTTGTCATTGAGAAAAAATACGCAGTAAAGTAATCTAAAATTTGTCATTGCAAGAAAACGAACAAAACAATCGTCAATAATTAAATAAATTTGCATTGTCATTGCGAGAATTTGCCGTTAGGCAAATTAGTGGCAATCGCCAATGGTTAAATTTAGAATTTGATTTTTTGGAAAATTTATAAAATTTGGTTACTCTTTTTGAATTTTTTAAATTTGCAAATTCGCATTTTGGTTATTTTAGCTTTGGTGATTGCTTCGAATTTACTTCGTAAATTCTCGCAATGACAATGGATAAAAATCGTTCTCGCTCAGTTTGCAAGGACAATAAAGAAAAAATTTTCTCTATATGTCATTGCGAACAAGCAAAGAAAAACAATCTAAAAATTTGCAAATTTATTTTCTATTTTTAAGATAAGCAAAAATATACTCAAACCCTGAATATAGCGTTAAGATGACGGCTATCCAAAGTAAAAGCTCTCCGCCTTTCCACTGCATGGTTAAAAAGCCGATTGCTATCATCTGAAAAACGGTTTTTACCTTTCCTGCCATGGACGCTGAAACACTGATATTTTCGCTAACCATAACCGTGCGAAATCCTGTGATAAAAAATTCACGGATCAAAATAAGATAAACAGCCCAGACATTTGCACGGTCAATGAGAGCAAGTCCCAAAAAACCCGCAAGTGTAAGCATTTTATCGGCTAGTGGATCGATGATCGAGCCTAGTTTTGTGATTTGATTCCATTTTCTAGCGATATATCCGTCAAAAAAGTCCGTTACCGAAGCGATGACAAAAACAAGTGCGGCAAAGTAGTTTAGCCAACTTGTATGGACACTCGTGTCGTTGTTTCCTGCTAAAATCAGAAAATACAAAAACAAAGGCGCAAGTAAAACACGAAAACTAGCTAAGATATTTGGTAAATTCCACATTTGCTTTTCCGAATTTTATTTAAAAGTCGTTCCGCCATCGACGATAAATGTATGACCTGTTACCCAACTAGCCTTGCTCGAACAAAGGAACAAACACGCACCTGCTAGGTCTGTTGGCTGACCCATGCGGTTAAGAGGTGATAATTTTGCCGTCATATCGCGAACTTCTTCGTAGTTTGTAAATGCTCTTAAAGCGTCAGTTTCGATAGGTCCGCCGCTTACGACATTTACGCGAATATTTTTCTCTCCAAGCTCAGTCGCGGCGTATCTTGCCATGGCTTCGACTGCTGCTTTTGCCGTGCCGTGACCTGAGTAGTTTTCTATATAGACTAAATTTCCTGTTGAGCTTAGACTTATTATGCTACCGCCGCCAACTAGCTCCATGCGTTTAGCTGCTTCTTGTGCGCCCACGACAAAGGCATTTACGGTTGCAGTAAAGATATTATTTATACCACGCGGTTTTAAACGCATAAATTTAGTATATCCACCGGCTACTGCGCGACCTGAGATAATAGCATTTGAGATGAAAAAATCAATCCTATCGAAATCTTTGTCGATTTCTAAAAATAGCTCTTTGTAGGTTTCAGGCTCTAAAATATTTAACGGATATGCTTTTGCTTTTATGCCAAATTCTTTTTCAAGCTCAATAGCTTGTTCGTTGGCTAAATCTGCATTTGAATTGTATGTAAAAGCGATATTTACGCCACATTTGGCAAATTCTAAAACTATCGCTCGACCAATGCCACGCGTTCCGCCACTGATAACTAATGTTTTTCCTTTAAATTCGTTCATAAACTCTTTCATTAAAATCCTTTTATATTGTATTGTTTCATTACGCTTTCGATTTTTTTGAGATTTTCGCTACTTGGTTCGCAAAGTGGTAGGCGATATTCAAGCGTATCAATAAGACCAGCTAAAAACATTGCCGCTTTTATCGGTATTGGGTTGCTTTCGCAAAATAGAATTTTGTTTATTGCATACAAATCATCATTTATCTCTTTTGCTTTTAAAAATTCGTTTTTCATCGCAAAATTTGTCAAATTTGCAATGTAATCAGGCAGTAAATTTGCTGTTACAGAGATAACGCCTTTTCCGCTGTTGCTTAAAATCGGATAGTTTATCGCATCTTCGCCACTAACGACTACAAGGCGAGGCTCATGCGCTAGTAAATCCACGCATTTATCGATACTTCCGCTTGCTTCTTTAACGCCGTAAATATTATCACAATCGTTAAATAGCTTTATGATTGTATCGGCTGAAATATCGCAACCCGTTCTGCCCGGGACATTATAAAGTAATACCGGGATTTCGATAGAATTTGCTATCTCTTTATAGTGCAAATAAAGCCCTTTTTGCGTAGGTTTGTTGTAATATGGCGCAACGGAGAGAATTCCGTCAGCTCCGTGGTTTTGAGCAAATTTAGCTAAATCAACAGCTTCATGTGTGGCGTTTGAGCCAGCCCCTGCTAGGACTTTTACGCCTGTATTTTTGCATGTATCAACGGCGATTTCTATGCAAATTCTATGCTCATCATGCGTCAAAGTCGCGCTCTCGCCTGTGGTCCCAACAGGAACTATCACATTTATGCCATTGTCGATTTGTCTTTTTATCAGTTTTGCGTAACTTACTTCATCTACTTTTCCGTTTTTAAAAGGCGTGATTATCGCAACCATCGAGCCTGTAATGACATTTTTATTCATTTTCTTCCTTTCTTAATATCATCGTTGTTGAATTTTTTCTAACCAAATATTTTTCCATACAATCTTTTAAATTTGCCTTTTGTAAATTTTTTATCCCTTTTTCATAGGCAAATAAAGCGTCCAAATCGCCCCTAATGATATAATCTCCAAAAATAGAAGCGACTTTTGAAGCACTATCAAGTGAGTAGATAAAATCTTTTTTAACAGAGTTTTGAATTTTTGTCATGTCGTCATCTGTGATTTCTGTGTTTTTTGCAAATTCGATTAAATCAAAAATCTCATCACGCAAAATTTCAGCTTTTATGCCGATATTTGCATAAGCAAAAATAATAAATAAATTCTCAAATTTTGCCGACATATTATAAATTCCAACATAATTTGCCAACTTTTTCTCATCAACTAAAACTCGTTGAAAAAGCGAACTTTTGCCGCCGCTTAGATACTCTTCAAGGGCATTTAGTCCTACTTGATCTGCGTGGTTAAATGGCGGAATTTTAAAAGCAATAGCCACAATATCAACTTCGCTTTTTTTATAAATCATAGCAGATTTTTCTCCGTCTTGAACTGGCTCGGTGCAGTGATTTTGTGGGATTTCGCTTTTATTTTCGATATTACCGAAATATTTTTTAGCCAAATCAAAAATTTGATTTTTTTCAATATCCCCTGCGACAATCAAAACGGCATTTTTTGGTTGATAAAATTTAGCGTGAAAATCCTTTATATCATCAATCGTCCAGTTTTTTATATCTTCTTTAAAGCCGATTGGCGTCCAGTGATAAGAGTGATACGAAAAAGCCGTATTGTAAAGTCTAAAAAACAAATATCCGCTTGGATCGTTATCGGTCCGCCATCTGCGTTCTTCTAAGACAACGCTTCGCTCGGGCTGAAATTCATCATCTTGCAAATCTAAATTTTGCATAATATCAGCATATAGTTCGAGCGATTTTTCTAAATTTGCATTTGAACACTTTATGAAATAATGAGTATAATCAAACCCCGTGCTCGCGTTATTTACACCGCCAAAGCCTTTTACGATTTTATCAAATTCTCCTGCTTTGCGATTTTTTGTAGATTTGAAATTCATGTGTTCTAGCATGTGGGCTATACCGCTTTTGCCCATGATTTCATCTTTTGAGCCGACATTATAAAAAATATCGACACTTATAACGCTACTTCCTAAATTCACAGGTACCGCATAAACTTCAAGTCCGTTTTCTAGGGTGATTTTATCAAATTTAGGAAACATTATATTGCCTTTTTAGCATTTACGCCGATTGCTTGGGTAATATTAGTAAATCCGTCTTTTTCGAGCAACTCAGCAATTTGCGAATTTATATTTTTAATCACGCTTGGACCTTTAAAGATAAAACTTGTGTAAATTTCAACCAAACTAGCACCCATTTTTATGCGTTCATAGGCTTCTTTACCGTTGTCGATACCACCGCAACTTATCAAAATCGTTTCTCCAAAAAGCTCGTTTGCCACAGCTTTAAAAAGCTCTTTTGTTTTTTTTGTGATTAGCTTTCCGCTAAGTCCGCCAAAATCTTTTGCCTTTGGCGTTAGGCTATAATCAATGCTTGTGTTGTTGATGATTACGCCGTTTGCGCCGTTTTGCACGGCACAAGAACACAAATCAATCGCTTTGCCAAAACTCATATCGGGGGCGATTTTTAGCAAGATTGGTTTATCGGTTATGCTTTTCATGGTTTCAAAAATATCTTTTATAAATTTTTCATCTTGCAAATCACGCAAATTTGGGGTATTTGGCGATGAAATATTGATAACAAAAATATCGCATAAATCTTTGAATTTTTGCGTTAAAATTTCATAGTCTTTTAACGCATCTTCGTTTGGCGTGATTTTATTTTTGCCGATATTTGCGATTAAGGGAGCCTTAAAAGGATAAATTTTTTCTACTCTTTTTGCGATAGCTTCCCAGCCTTTGTTGTTAAAGCCCATTGCATTTTGCAAACTCTCTTCTTCTATTAGGCGAAAAAGGCGAGGCTTAGCGTTTCCGGGTTGTGGTTTTGGCGTGAAAGTGCCGTATTCTAAATAGCCAAATCCAAGTGCGTTTAGTGCTTTTATCATCGTTGCGTTTTTATCAAAGCCACCGCCGATTCCAAGCGGATTTGCAAAATTTAACCCAAAAATATTTTGTTTTAAAGCTTCATTTTGATAAGAAAAATTTTTAGAAATCAAATTTAGTATAAAATCAAAATTTCCGCCGTTTTTAAGAGCAAATTCGGCTAAGCCGTGAGCTGTTTCGGGGTCAAATTTGAAAAGCAATTTTTTTAAAGTTTTATAATACATATCTATCCTTGAAAAACGCAAAATTCTAGCAAAAATTAGTTAAAAAGCGGATTAAATTCATCTATTTTTCGCTTGTATCTTTGTTTTCGTAAGCGAAATTTCCTTTTAGTTTTTGATAAATTTCACACTCTCTAACTAGCTTTTCATCGTCACCAAAACCTACGATTTCGCCGTTATTTACGACTGCGATTTTACCTGCGTTTTCGATAGTGCTAAGACGGTGCGCTATGATAAATACGATTTTATCAGTTTTGATTTTTTCTATCACTTCTGTAATGGCTTTTTCGCTGACATTATCTAACGCAGAAGTTGCCTCATCGAAAATCAAAATTTGCGGATTATTATACAATGCCCTAGCAATGGCGATTCGCTGTCTTTGTCCGCCGCTTATATTTGTGCCAAATTCATTTAAATTTGTGTGAATTCCGTTTTCAAGCCCCATTACAAATTCATAAGCATTTGCCGATTTAAGGGCATTTATAACCTTTTCTTCATCGTAAGTTTTACCATAAGCGACATTGTTTGCGATAGTGTCGTTAAAAATGTAAATGCGTTGGCTTACAAAACCGATATTTTCACGCAGACTTTCAAGGCTAAATTCGCACAAATCATCATTATTTACCAAAATATTTCCGCTTGTGGTATCGTAAAATCTCATAATCAAATTTACAATCGAAGTTTTTCCGCCACCGCTGTTGCCAACAAGTGCGATAGTTTGACCTTTATTTACGCTAAAATTTATATTTTTTAAAGCCGTTTTTTCGCCGTAGTTTAGGCTGACATTTTGAAACGAAAGAGAATTTATATTTTTTGGAAATTCTTTCTTTCCGCCGATGATGGACGGCGTTTTATCGATTAGTTCAAAAGTTCGGTTACTCGCTACTATTGCATCTTGCATATTATTAAACACGCTAGTAACCTTCTTTATAGGCGTATAAAGCATAAAAAGTGCTGCTACAAACGAAGTAAATTTACCAAGCGTCATAGCGCCATCTATGACCTCTTTTCCGCCTATGTAGATGACTACGGCAATACCGATACCGCCTAGCATTTCCATTAACGGGCTAACTAGACCATTTGTGATGATAGCTTTGAAATTTAGTCTATAAATTCGGTAGTTTTCTTCCGAAAATCGTTTTATTTCACTTTTTTGGGCGTTATTTGCTTTTACGATTTCGATATTTGAGTAAATTTCGCTAAGAACCGAGTTTATATCTGCTGTTTTTTCTTGTGAAGCTTTTGAAATTCGTCTCATTCGCTTTGCAAGACGAGAAAGTGGATATACAGCACACGGAAGCACAATCAAGGCAAAAAATGCTAGTTTTGGACTTTGGTAAATCACAACGCCTAAAAGTCCGATTATGGTGATTAAATTTGTAAAAAATTCAGGTATCATATTTGAGATGATAGTTCGAATTCGCTCGACATCATTGATCGTCCTACTCATCAACTCGCCTGTTCTAAATTTATGAAAAAAGCTCATATCAAGGTAGATTAGCGTAGATAGGATTTTTTCTCTAAAAATTCTAACGACATTTTGTCCTATGTAGCCTGTAAAATATGTCTGCATAAAGTTACCAAGACTTTTTGCTAAAAAAATGGCGATTATCGCAAATGGTATGAGTTTGAGATAGTTTTCGCCTTTTTCGACAAAAACGCCGTCCATTGTGGGTTCGAGTATATAAGATAACCCGGCTGTGCCAAGTGCAGCTAAAATCATACCGATAATCGCAAAGAAAAATTGAACTTTAAAATCTTTGAAAAACGGGCTAAATCGCTTTAAAATTTGCAAAAATTCCTTCATTTTTTATCGCTTTCGTTCATAACTTCCCAAATGGTGCCACTTGGCGTATCCATAATGGAAATTCCCATTTTGGTTAAATTTTCTCGTATCTCATCGGCAAGAGCGAAATTTTTCTCTTTTTTTGCTTCGCTTCTTTGAGCGATAAATTTGGCGATTTTAGCCTTGTCTTCATCGCTTACGCCAAATTGAAAATACTCGTTTTCATCTATTTGTAAAATTCCCAAAATTTCAGCCACAAAGCCCAAATTTGCCATAAATTCAGACTTTTTGATTTTATCTTTTGGATTTTTATCTAAATATTCATTTGCAAAATTTATAAAATTGTCCAAACTTGCCAGCGCCAAAGATGAGTTTAAATCATCATTTAAAGCAGATAAAATTTCAGCTCGAAATTCGGCATTTACCGCACCCGCGCTCACTCCAAAAAGCCGTTTTTTAAGGCGATAAATTTTATCAAGCCGTTTTTTACTAGCGTTTAAATCTTCAAGCGAATAGTTAAAATTTGCGCGGTAATGCGAACTCATAAGGTAAAATCGCAAAGCTTCGCCCGGCACAAATTTAAGAGCATCTTTTATAAAAAAGCTATTTCCTAAGCTTTTGCTCATTTTTTCGTTATTTACCTGCACAAAGCCGTTGTGAAGCCAGTATTTGGCTAAATTTTTGCGCTCACCGCAACGACACTGAGCGGCT
Source organism: Campylobacter sp. CN_NE2 (assembly GCF_027797465.1). NCBI lineage: Bacteria > Pseudomonadati > Campylobacterota > Epsilonproteobacteria > Campylobacterales > Campylobacteraceae > Campylobacter > Campylobacter sp. CN_NE2. Next base: position 403,447 of record NZ_CP115608.1, read on the forward strand.
TCGTTTTCGTGGTGCGGAAAGAGTAAATCAAGACCGCCTGCGTGAATATCAATGCAAAATTCGCTTTTATTTTTGCCAAAATGCTTTTTTATCATCGCTACGCACTCGCTGTGCCAACCGGGACGACCTTTTCCAAATTCGCACTCATACCAGTTTTCATCAAATTTCCATAAAACAAAGTCTTTTTCGCTTTTTTTGGCTGAATTTGAGACAACTCTTGCTTGGTGACTTAAATCGTTTGCTTTTCCGCTAAGGCTTAAATAATCGCTATCTTTTGCCGTGTCAAAGTAAATTCCATCGCCCGTAATCTCATAAGCATAGCCATTTTGAAGCAAATTTTTTATATAAGCGATGATTTCAGCGATAGTTTCAGTCGCCTTTGGTTCGACATCGGCTCTAAGGACATTTAAAGCGTCCATATCATCCAAATAACGCTTTATATAAAATTCGGTTATCTCTTCTAAACTTTTGCCAGTTTCGCTCATTTTTTTTAAGATTTTATCATCAATGTCGGTAAAGTTTTTTATAAATTTAACGCCGTATCCGTTTGCAATCAAAACTCTACGAAGCAAATCAAAGCTAATCGCACTTTTTGCATGTCCTAAATGCGCATCATCATAAACAGTCGGACCGCAAACATAAAAATTCACGCAAGTTTTATCCTCTGGCGTAAATTCGACCTTTTTTCTTTTAACACTATCAAAAATAACCATTTATAAAGCCTTTGAAAAAGTATAAAATAACGATTTCAACCACGCAAATGGCTAAAATCGGCACAAATTTGCGAAATTTAATTATAGCTAAAAAGTTATTAAATCCAAATTCTTTTATATTTTTATAAAGCAAAAAAACGCCTGAGAGCGAACTAGCTAATGCTAACCCGGCAGCTCCGTAAGGTTTAACAAAAATAGCGCACAAAGCGACATTTAAAATTAAACTTTGAATAGAAAATTTAGCAGCTTCCTTTTGTTTCATTTTCGAATATAGCCACTGCGAAAAGAGCTTTGCTAAACCAAAAGGAACTAGACCCACCATAAAAGCAGCCAAGACTTTTGCGCACTCTATCGTGTCTTCTCTTGTGAATTCGCCCCGTTCAAAAAGTAACCACGAAATTTCAAAACTAAGCATTATTCCGCCGATAGTCGAAGCTAAAAGCAAAAAAAGTAAAAAATAAAAACTTTTTTCTAGTAAATTTTGGGCTTCTTTGTCGTTGCCTGATTTGATTTGTTTTGCGATTTTTGGGAAGATTGCAACCGAAAGCGCAATCGCAAAAAGTGCAAAGGGAAGTTGAAAAATTCGGTTTGCATAGTATAAATAACTAATGCTTCCAAACGCTAAAAAACTAGCAAACCAAGTATCGACAAAACTTGAAATTTGCAAAGCCGATGAGCCGATAACGCCGTGATAAAAGTTTTTATAAAAGCCTTTTGTATCGGCTTTTTCGCCATTTTTTATGCGTGAAAAACCGCCCAGCAGCACCTTTAAAAGTCCTGTAAATTTCAAGGCATAAATATGAACTAAAAGTTGCAAAAATCCGCCCACGACAACGCCGATACTAAGATATAAAACGATAGTTTTATCATCTTTTTCACGAGCTAAAATCAAAGCCACAATCATCGCTAAATTTAAGAGTGCCGTTGAAAATGCCGTCGTGGCGAAGTGATCACGATACTGCAACATTGCCGCAAATAGCGTAACGATAAAGATAAATGTTAGATATAAAAAATTTATTCGCACGAAAGGAACGGCTAAATTTATGGTTTGCTTATCAAATCCAAGGGCTAAAATTTTTGTAAAAAACGCCGCAAAAAGTAAAACGACAAAGGTTAAAAAAAGTATAAAAATCGTAAATTTAAGTAGCACCGAAGCAGCAAAAATTCCCTTTTTTTTAGCATGGGCAAAACTTGGCATAAATGCCTGTGTAAAGGAGCCTTCGCCAAAAAGCCTACGAAATAAATTTGGTAGTTTAAACGCTACAAAAAATATATCACTCCAAATTCCAGCCCCCAGCACGGAAGCTGTCATCAGATCTCGCACTAAGCCTAAAATGCGTGAAACTAAAATTCCAAAACTATTTGTAAAAAAGCCCTTAAACATACCTATCCGTAAAGTTTTTATAAAATACAAAGGCAAATTATAATATAATTTTTGCTTATTTCAAAGTTTAGGAGTTTGTAAATTTGGCAAATTCGCCTTTTTCCGTTTTGCAAAACGGCGATGAAACTACTATATATCTTAACGGCGACTGGACTTATAAGCTAAAACAGGCTCATTTTAATGAGCTCAAAAAAAATATTCAAAATGCACGAAATATAAATTTAAACTTTTCAAATTTGAGCGATTTAGACTATTTTGCCGCAGTTTTGCTAAAAAAATCACTCAGCGGAAAAATTTATAAATTTAGCGATGAAAGCAGAAAAGTTAAAGCCATTTTTGAATTTATAAATGACGAAAATATCGATTTTAAAGATATTCCACAAAAAAATAGTGAAAATATTTTTTCTCAAATCGGACGAAGCGTAGTTTTGGGAATTTCAAATTTACTAAATTTGGCGACATTTTTGGGCGAATTTGTGATTAAATTCTTTCAAATGCTACTTCACCCAAGCAAAATTCGCTTTAAAGAAGTTGTAAATTTTGCCAAAGATAGCGGAATTGATGCGCTTTTTATCGTAGGACTAACTGCTTTTTTAATCGGCGTTGTTTTAGCCTATATCGGCTCTGATATGCTTTCTCAATTTGGTGCAAGTATCTATATAATCGACATTATGGGAACACTAACCTTGCGTGAAATCGCACCCCTAATCGCAGCTATCGTAGTTGCGGGTCGGACATCATCAAGCTTTACCGCTCAAATAGGCGTTATGAAAATCACAGAAGAGATTGACGCGATGAAAACAATGGGCTTTGATCCCTTTTATTTCCTATCAATGCCGCGAATTTTAGCGATGATTTTGATAATGCCGTTTGTCATTTGCATAGCAGATCTTATCAGCATTTTAGCACAAATGATAGTCTGCAATGCCTATTTGGATATTTTATTTAGCGATTATTTGACTAGATTTAAAGAAGCCGTCGAGCTTAGACATTTTTTTGTAGGTCTTATAAAAGCGCCGTTTTTTGGTGCGATAATCGCGCTAATTGGCTGTATGCGTGGTTTTGAAGTGCAAGGAAATACGCAAAGTATCGGAATTTACACTACAATTAGCGTTGTAAATGCCATTTTTTGGGTAATTGCGATCGATGCCATTTTTGCGGTAACATTTTCGGAGCTTGGGATATGAGCATTATCAAAGCTACAAATTTAACCACAGCTTTTGGCGAAAAAACAATGCACGACAATGTTAGTTTTAGCGTAAATGAAGCCGAAATTTACGGCTTTTTAGGTGGTAGCGGTAGCGGAAAGACAACGCTAATGAAAACGCTAATTTACTTAAAAGAGCCAAAAAGCGGTAAAATTTCAATGTTTGATGAGAGCGATATTTGGGCTTTAAATGAAAAAAAGCGAAAGCAAATTCAGCTAAAATGCGGTGTTATGTTTCAATTTGGAGCGCTTTATAGTTCTATGAGTGTCCTTGAAAATGTCGGTGTTTTGTTGCGTGAATATAGCGATTATAGCGAAAAAGATATAAATGAGTTATCGAATTTTTGGATTCAAAAAGTGGGTCTAAAAAAAGAACATGCTATGCTAAATCCAAACGAGCTAAGTGGCGGTATGAAAAAGCGAGTTGCCTTAGCAAGAGCCTTAGCATTAAGCCCCAAAATTTTATTTTTAGATGAGCCAAACTCGGGACTTGATCCGCTTGGTGCAAGAGCCCTTGATAGGCTAGTTTGTGAGTTAAGAGATAGTCTTGGTTTAACCGTTGTTATGGTTACGCATGATGTCGATAGCATTTTTGATATTTTGGATAGATTTTTGATTATCGATAACCGAAAAATCGCATTTGAAGGCGATATTAAAGAGATTGCAAATTTAGAAAATAATCCGCTTGAAGAGCTTTTTAAAATGCGAGATAGGAGTTAAATTTGGAAAATAGAAGTTCATATACGATTGTGGGAATTTTTGTTATGGTTTGTTTAGCGTTTTTTGGGGCTTTTATGTGGTGGATGGCGACAAAAACAGATCCAAATGAAGCTTATAGATCATATTTTATTCATACAAAAAATTTACCAACGGGGATAAAAGAAAATAGCGAAGTGCGTTTTTTAGGCGTAAATGCAGGAATTATCAAAAAGATTGATTTTGCCGATGTCGCTAACGGCATTATCGAAATCGAAGCTTCGATTAAAAGAAAATTGCCTATTTCCAAAGATAGCGTTGCCGAAATAGAAACGCAGGGACTAACCGGAATTTCGCATTTAAATATAACTCGTGGTAGCGGGGAGCTTTTTGCTCCAAATGATGAAAAACCGATTATTGCGCTTGATAAAACGCTTTTAGATAAAATAGGCTCCAAAGCAGAAGTTATCACAGATAGTGTCGGCGAGATGATTTTAAAGATAAATACCTTAATGTCGCAAGAAAATATAGAAAAACTAAATGTAACTTTGGCAAATTTAGAAAAATTTAGTGCAAATTTACAAAACGACGAAAGATTTAAAAATATTGATAGTATTATCTCAAATGCCGATAAAATCGTGGCTGATTTAAGTCAGCGAGAGAAAGATTTAGACGAAGTGTTAAAAAATTTCAACACATTTGCAAAGTCGGCGACAAATTTCGCAAACGCTATGAATAAAACGCAAAGTATGATGGCAAAGCGAATCGAGCAGGGCGATTATAATTTAAAAGCGATTTTGGACCCGACTTTAAGTGAAGCAAAGGTTACTTTGATAGAATTCAATCGTGCATTAAGGGAATTTCAAGGGGCGTTATTTAGACTTGAAGATAACCCTTATGAATTCTTTTTTAGAGATACAAAAAAGGAAAAAAGATAGTGAAAAGATTGATACTTTGCGTGTTTGCGATTTTACTATTTGGCGGTTGTTTGGCTAAACAAGGGGCTAGATATGATTATTATGAGCTTAAATTTAGCGGTGATAGATGCAAAAACAGAGTCCAAAATCGCAAAAATATTTTTATAGACAGAGTTATGGCAACAAATTTAGTCGATAGACGCGATATTTTAATTGTGGATTATAAAAACAAGGCTTGGTTTGTAGAAGATTCTAAATTTATCACAATGCCTAGCGAAATGGTCTATAAGGCTCTCATTGACGGAGCATTTTCTACTTGCGAGTTACGACCTGTTTTTATCTCAAATGAAAATGAGTTAAAATTGAAAACAAGCCTTATCGCACTTCAAGTAAATGGCGATCAAGCCGTCGTTACCATAGGATATGAAATTTTAAATTCGCTAAATAAAGTAAAATCCGGCATTGTTACAAAAAGCGTTTTTGTTCCCGATCCAAGCTCAGAAAGTATTTTTATGGGTTTAAATAAATCTTTGAATTTAGCGATAGATGACATTTTAAAGGCGGTGCAATGATAGTTGCGATTGAGGGCATTATAACAAAAAAAGAGCCAACAAACTGCGTGATAAAATTATCAAATGGCATAAGTTATAGTGTAAATATTTCATTAAATTGTAGTGCAAAACTCGAAAAAAATGCTAAAATAGAACTTTTAATAACTCAGATTATTAGAGAAGATGCAAATTTGCTTTTTGGTTTTTTAGAAGCAGACGAGCAAAAAATGTTTGAAATGCTTATAAAATTAAGCGGAATAGGCGCTAGCACAGCTATGGCTGTTTGTTCTAGTCTTAGTAGTGAGAGTTTTTCAAAAGCGGTTATTAGCGGCGATACCGCTACGCTAACTAGCGTTCCGGGCATTGGTCCAAAAACAGCTAGACGCATAGTGGCTGAGCTAGGAGACGCAAAATTAATGGAATTTTCTAGTGGCGAGAGTTATAAAAACGAAGCGGCAATGGCATTAGAAAGTTTGGGTTTTAAAAGAGATAAAATAAATAAGGTTTTGAGCGAGTGTTCTAGCACGAGTACGGCTGAACTTGTAAAAGAAGCGTTAAAAAAATTAGCTTGATAACAAAAATTTAAAGGAGTTTAAATGAGACTTGGAGTTGTATTTGGCGGTCAAAGCTATGAGCATGAAGTTAGCATAATTTCCGCGATTGCATTGAGTAAGGTATTTAAGTCAGAAGATGTTGCATATATATTTTGCGATAAAGATAGAAAATTTTATTTAATCGATCCAAAAAATATGGTTGCGTCTTATTTCAAAGACGGTGCGTATAAAACTGGTGGAATTGGTTTTGGCAAGCCAAAAGATTTGCATATTTCAAACGGCGGTTTTTATCTAAACGGAATGTTTTCAAAAGATAAATTTCCTGTTGATGTTTATATAAATTTAATTCACGGCTGTGACGGTGAAGACGGCAAAATGGCATCTTTGTTCGATTTCTTTGGCATAAAATACATTGGTCCTAGGATTGAAGCTAGTGTTTTGAGCTATAATAAAATTTTAACTAAAAATTTAGCTGCTCTTGCGGGAGTTAAAACTATAAACTATGCAATCGTTAAGAAAAATTCACTCGCAACTTTTAAGTATCCGCTTATTTTAAAACCGGCTAGACTTGGTAGCAGTATCGGCATAGGTATAGTAAATAACTCTCACGAATTAGATATTGCTATGGATAAGGCTTTTGACTTAGATGACACAGCGATAGTCGAGCCGTATGTAGCAAATATAAAAGAATACAATCTTGCAGGTTGTAAGATTGATGGTAAATTTATATATTCAAATATAGAAGAGCCTGTAAAAAAAGATTATTTAGATTTTGATCAAAAATATATGGATTTTTCTCGAACAGGTAAGATAGAGCCTGCCGCAGTTGGACAATCAGTCCAAGATAATATGAAAGAAGCATTTCATAAAATTTACAATACGGGTGGCTTTGATGGAGCTTTGATTAGGTGTGATTTTTTTGTTATCAATAACGAAGTTTATCTAAATGAAATCAATCCATGTCCGGGAAGTATGGCAAATTATCTTTTTGATAATTTTACAGAAGTTATCAAAAAATTAGCGAATTCTATTGAATTGCCAAAAGAAATTCCTGTTTCATACGATTTGATAGACAAACTTATGGATATTAAGTAAAAGATATTTAAAATTTTATGCTAAATTTTGCGTAAAATTTTATTAAAATGGAGCGATTTTATGATTAATAAAGATGAAATTTACACCGCAACCGAGATTGTTCGCAATTTCAGTAGTGTTTTAAACAAGGTTACAAACGGAGATATTAAAAAAGCTTTGATAGTCAAAAATAACAAATTCGAAGCCGTGCTTTTAAGTATGGCAGAATTTGAAAGATTTGAAAAAGCGGTTGAACTTCTTAAAATCGCATATTCGCAAAGAAAGAGTGAAAATGATAAATAGATTTTTACTCTTTTTAGAAACTACAAATTCGCTAAATTTACACGCCAGATGCCTTTGTGCCAAAATTGCAAAGGCATAAAATGGCATCAAAAGAAATCGAATATAACGGCGTTTCTTACAAAATTTCATACGAAGCATTAAATACAAATTTAAAGCCTTACATTTTGATTTTACATGGTTGGGGCGCAAAAAAAGAGCTTATGACGGCTGCTTTTAAGGGTAAATTTAGCTCTTTTTCCCAAATTTATGTTGATTTGCCGGGATTTGGCAAAAGCAGTGTTTCTTCGCCGATTTGCACGAAAGATTACGCTAGCATCATTAAAGAATTTATCGCTAAAATGGGCTATGAGCCGGTTGCTGTTATGGGGCATAGCTTTGGCGGCAAAGTGGCAACCTTGCTAAATCCACAAAATTTGATTTTGTTAAGTAGTGCTGGTATTTTAGAGCCAAAACCACTTAAAGTTCGCCTAAAAATCGCTATTTTTAAAATTTTAAAAATGCTTGGACTTTCTAAATTTTATAAATTTTTTGCCACAAGCGATGTCAAAGGCATGAGCAAGACTATGTATGAAATTTTAAAATTAGTCGTAAATGAAGATTTTACTGAGCATTTTAAAAGCGTTAGTTCCACTAAAACGCTCATTTTTTGGGGCAGGGAAGATACTGCCACACACTTTGAAAGTGGAGAAAAAATTCACTCTTTAATCAAAAATAGTAAATTTTATCCGCTTGATGGGGATCACTTTTTTTTCATAAAAAACGGCGAATTTATCGCTAAGACAATCGAAAAAGAGCTAGCAGAATTTGCCACAAACATGCCAAATTTGGAAAATTCTATATCAAATTCACAAAATTTAGAAAATTTTGATTTAAATTCGCAAAATTTATCACAAAATTTGCAAGATTTAAGCAGCTTTGAACTTTTTGAAAATCCGCAAGATTTGGCACAAAATTCAGCGCAAACTCGTGCAGGTCTGCCAAATCAAAATTTAGAAATTTAGGACTTTTTATGACATTTTTTTTCGTGCTAATTCATATTTTATTTTTATTCGCATTAGGCTTTTACCTAATCACCTGTTTGCAGTGGTTTTCTTATAAATTTGAGCGAATTTTATTCCATTTTACAAAACCGCTTTGGCATGTTTGGTTTTTGATAATTCCGATTATTTTGCATTTTTTAAGTGCATTTTTTGGAAGTGCCTTTTTTGCGATTTATTTTCTTGTGATTTATCTGCCAAGCCTTATTTTTTGGCACAAAAAACTTGATAAAAAGCTAGTTTTTACACCACGCATTAAACGATTTTTTGGCTTTTTATTACTTTTTGGTACGATCTTTACGATACTTTGCGCTGTCTTAAAAACTCAAATTTTTCCTTTGTTTTTGCCGTTAGCAGCGGCATTTTTGGCAAGTTTTGCCTATGAAAAATACCTATTTTTAAAATTCAAAAATTTAGCAATGCAAAAACTAACGCAAATTCCAAATTTGCTAATCGTGCAAATCACTGCAAGTTACGGCAAAACGAGTATTAAAAACTTTTTGTATCAAATTCTCTCAACCAAATTTAACTGCTACAAAACGCCCCGTTCGGTAAATACTTTGGGTGGGCTAATGAAAGATATAAACGATGATTTGCCACTTGATACGCAAATTTATATCGCCGAAGCGGGAGCTAGGCTTAGTGGCGACATCGCTGAGATTACGCAGTTTTTACGCCCACAGCTCGTCGTCGTCGGCGAAATAGGGGCGCAACATATCGAGTATTTTAAAAGCGTAGAAAATGTTCGTGCTACCAAGCTTGAAGCCTTGCAAAGTCCAAATTTGCAAAAAGCGTTTTTGCATACTACTACGAATTTAGAAAATTCCCAAAAACAGGTAATTTACAATGAAAATTTGAAAATTCTAAGTGCAAACCTTGACGGAATTAAATTTTCTTTGAAATTCGGCGATGAATTTAGAGAATTTTTTGCACCGATTTTGGGTGAATTTAACGCTGAAAATTTAGCAGTTTGTATTAAAATAGCCGAATTTTTGGGCTTAAAATACGACGAAATTTACGAAGCAGTCGCAAATTTACAAAGCGTGGAACACAGACTGCAAAAAATCGAAGCAAACGGAAAAATCATAATCGACGATAGCTTTAACGGAAATTTAGCAGGAATGCTTTCTAGCTACGAACTTGTGCGAACTTTTGACGGCAGAAAGGTCATCATAACGCCCGGAATCGTAGAAAGCACAAAAGAAGATAACGAAAAATTGAGCGAAAAAATCAATGAAATTTTTGATCTTGTAATGATAACGGGAGAGCTGAATTTAGCTACACTTCAAAGCAAAATCGATCCACAAAAACTAATAATCATAAAAGATAAATCAAAACTTACCCAATACCTAGCAAAATATACAAGGCAAGGCGATTTGATACTATTTTCAAACGATGCACCGAATTTTATATAAAGATTAAATTCAGGCGTTTTGCGCCTGAATTTAAATGAGATTAGATTAGATTTTTTTCTTTTAAGACTTCTGCTGTGAGTTCAGCGATCGCCAACTCTTCATTTGTCGGTATGATTAAGGTTTTGATATTAGCATCGGTTGCGCTTAAATCTCTATTGATTTTTCTGCGAACGCTATTTTCTGCTTTGTCAATTTTGATACCAAAGTGCGCTAATTTATCACAAACTTTCTCGCGCAAAATATTGGCATTTTCGCCAATACCCCCTGTAAAAACGATAGCATCGATTTTTCCTAATGCTGCATAATATGCGCCGACAAGTTTGACTATTTGATACACAAGCATATCGTAGGCTAGTTTTGCCTTTTCGTCACCTGCTTCCATCAATTCTTCGACCTTTCGCAAATCGTTAGTTCCGCAAATGCCAAAAAGACCACTTTTTTTATTCATTATAGTATCCATTTCCTGTGCGCCATATCCAGCTGCTCTTTCCATATATGGAATTATTGCAGGATCAATTGAGCCACACCTTGTTCCCATCATAAGCCCTTCAAGTGGCGTCATACCCATAGAAGTATCAATGCATTTCCCGTTTTTAATAGCGCTTATACTTGAACCGTTTCCTAAATGCAGCGTGATAGCATTAAATTTTTCGTAATCAATTCCCAAAAATTCAGCTGCCGTGCGCGAAACAAACCAATGAGAAGTGCCGTGTGCTCCGTATCTGCGAACTTTATTTTTTTCATAAAATTCATAAGGTAAGGCATACATATAAGCATGGCGTGGCATACTTTGATGAAAAGTTGTATCAAACACAGCTATATTTGGTGTTTTAGCAGCACTTATGCAAGATTTTATTCCTGCTAAATTTGCAGGATTATGAAGTGGAGCTAATGGACAAAGTTCTTCGATTTTATTTAAAACATCATCATCGACCAAAACTGCTTTATCGAAATAATCAGCCCCTTGCACTATGCGATGCCCAATGCCTTCAATGTCATTTATGTCTTTTAGAACAGAGCTATCTTTTAAAAGCCTATACATTACTTCGATACCTTCTTCATGTGTTTTTATGTGTTCTGTTATATCTGTGTGGAAAATGGTAGTTGCGATAGAAGCCTTTGAATGCTCAGAGCCGATTTCTTCGATGACACCGCTTGCAAGACAGGATTTATTATCCATATCGAAAAATTTAAATTTAATCGAACTACTACCTGAATTAATTACTAAAATTTCCATTAGTTTTCTCCTGCTTGAATTGCGCTAATTAAAATCGTATTTACGACATCTTCGACCAAACAGCCCCTACTTAGATCATTTACAGGCTTTTTTAAACCTTGTAAAATCGGTCCGATCGCAACGGCACCAGATGTTCTTTGAACGGCTTTGTAACAAATATTTCCGCAGTTTAAATTTGGAAAAATAAATACATTTGCACTTCCTGCAACCTTTGAATTTGGAAGTTTTTTAGCAGCAACAATTTTATCAACTGCCGCATCAAATTGAATTGGTCCTTCGATGTCCAAATTTGGAGCCAATTCTTTTGCTAAATTTGTCGCATTTATCACAAATTCTACATCTTCGCCGCTTCCGCTTGATCCTGTTGAGTAGCTTAGCATTGCTATTTTTGGATCGATTCCAAAGGCACTAGCAGTAGCAGCTGAACTCACTACGATTCCAGCAAGTTGCTCTGCGGTCGGATTTGGCGTAATAGCACAATCTGCAAAAAGATAGACTTCGCTATCCATACACATTAAAAACGATCCGCTCACAGTTGAAACGCCCGGTTTCATTTTTATGGTTTGAAGAGCAGGGCGTATCGTCTCAGCCGTGGTCGTGCTAGCACCGCTCACCATAGCGTCGCAAATGCCAGTATAAACGAGCATCGTGCCAAAATAAGTTCTATCTTTCACCAAAGCTTTTGCTTTTTCTAGTTCCATGCCTTTTGCTTTGCGAAGTTCGTAAAGTGTATTTGCAAATTCATCGCTATATTCATTATTTGCAGGGTTTATAATGCGAATTCCGTCTAAATTTAGACCTAAATTTTTTGCTTTTGAATTGATTTCATTTTCATCGCCAAGAAGGACGATTTTAACGGCTTTGCTTTCATTTATAATATGAGCTGCTTTTAAAATTCGCTCATCATCGCTTTCAGGCAGGACGACTGATTTTAAATTTGAAGCCGCTTTTGCGTAAAGATCATTTTCAAATCGAAGCGGAGTAACCATATTTGGCATTTTTGCTTCTAATAAATCAAAAAATTTGCTTTCGTTTGTAATTTCGTTTAATGCAAATTTTTCTCCGCTATCAAAAACAAAATTTTCTTTTATCAAATTTAGCGAATTTTGTGCATTTGCAATTTTTGCTAAATTTTTAAAAAAATCGGCTTCTTTTTCGTCTTCAAAACAAGCAAGAATTTGTAAATTTAAGTGTTTTGAAAGTTCTAAATTAAGATTTGTTTTATTAAACATTTTTAAATCAAAAAATCCATTTACAATTATAAAATCCCCATTTTTCCGCATTTCATCGAATTTCGAAATAATCGTTTTTATAAATTTAGATTTTTCACCTTTTGCTAAAAGCTCGAACGCGCTTTTTTCATCAAAGCACGAAAACTCGCCGTCTCCGATAGGTTCAAAAATTTTTATATTTTTGAATTTTGAGCCAAAAATTTGGCTGATTTTAGGCAAAATAGCCTTAGAGAAAGTTAGAATATAAATTCCGTTCATTGTCCGTCCTTTTTAAAAAAATCTTTTGATTGTATCATATTTATTTATTTTTTTAAATTTGATTTATCATAAATTTAATAAAAACACATAAAATTTAATTACTTTTTAAAAAAGGCAATGTAGATGAAAAAAATTATTTTGATTGTGATTTTTTTTGAAATCGCATTTGGTAAAATAAACATAAATGATGCCGATAGATACGAACTTATGACGATTGGCAAACTCGATGCAGGAAGGGCTGATATGCTTATAAACTATCGCAAAAACAAAGAAATCACCGATAAAAATCAACTAAAACTCATCACAGGTTTTAACGGATACGACACTAGCATTTTAGAAGAAAATTTTGACATAAAAGAAAAAGAAAAACCAGTTGTTAAAGAAGAGCCAAAAGAAGAACCTAAAACCATTATCCAGCCCGTGCAAGTGGTAGAAAAAACACGCATAATACATGCTCCGCCAAGATACCGCCGCCAAAGCACCTATGGAGATATAACTATCACAGAAACCGGTAGCCTAAGACCGCCGTATCGAAACTCGCATAGAATTCCAAATCGCAGATACGATAACCCGCATAGAATTCCACAAAGAAACAGGGATTGTTTTATAAACGGAGATAACATTTGCATAAGCGGTGAAATAAATTTTGAATTTCAAAAACGCTGGTAAGTGTGTAAATTTTTCACATTTTAGCTAAATTTAATGTTAAATTTGCAAATTTAAGCCGAATTTGGCTAATTTTTGATTATAATACAAGATTAACTTTATCAAAAAGGTATAAATATGCAGAATTTAAACGGTTCGCAGATGATTATGGAAGCCTTGCGTGAAGAGGGCGTTAAAGTGGCGTTTGGTTATCCAGGCGGGGCTGCACTTAACATTTACGACGAGATTTACAAACAAGATTATTTCAAACATATTTTTGTTCGTCACGAACAAGCAGCCGTCCATGCAGCTGACGGATACGCAAGAGCTAGCGGAGAAGTCGGCGTTGCTTTTGTTACAAGTGGTCCGGGTTTTACAAATGCCGTAACAGGATTAGCAACTGCTTATATGGATTCGATTCCGCTTGTGCTAATTAGTGGTCAGGTTGCAAATTCGCTAATCGGAACCGACGCTTTCCAAGAAATCGATGCTATCGGCATTTCTCGCCCTTGTGTAAAACATAATTATTTAGTAAAAGATATTTCCGAACTTCCTAGAATTTTAAAAGAAGCATTTTATATCGCTCGTTCTGGAAGACCGGGCCCTGTTCATATCGATGTGCCAAAAGATGTAAGTGCGGCTATGGGAGAGTTTGATTATCCGAAAGATATAAAAATGCAGACTTATAAACCGACTTACAAAGGCAACGCAAAACAGATCAAAAAAGCCGTAGAACTAATAGCAAATTCAAAAAGACCGATTTTGTATTTGGGTGGCGGCGTTATAGCTTCAAATGCTAGTGATTTGGTGCGAGAATTTGTTGAAATCACGCAAATTCCGACAGTTGAAACATTAATGGCTTTGGGTAGTTTAAATTACGATGATCCAAATCGCCTTGGTATGGTAGGAATGCACGGAAGCTATGCCGCAAATATGGCGATGAGCGAAACCGATTTGATTATCGCTTTGGGCGCGAGATTTGATGATAGGGTTACAGGAAAACTTAGCGAATTTGCAAAAAATGCAAAAATTATTCATGTTGATATTGATCCAAGTTCGATTTCAAAAATCGTAAATGCACACTTTCCAATCGTCGGCGATGTTAAATCTGTCTTAGAAGAGATGCTCCCACGCGTAAAAGAAGAAGTTTCTAGTGAAAATTACGCAGATTGGCGAGAGCTAATCAAAAAGTATGATGAAATTCACCCGCTTAAATTTAAAGATAGTGATGAAGTTTTAAAACCGCAATGGGTTGTTAAAAAAACAGCCCAAATGCTAAACGATGACGCTATTATCGTAACTGATGTCGGACAACACCAAATGTGGGTAGCGCAGTTTTATCCGTTTAAAAAACCACGCACACTTCTAACTAGTGGCGGACTTGGCACAATGGGCTTTGGTATGCCAAGTGCAATGGGAGCAAAATTTGCAAAACCAAACAATCAAGTTGTAAATTTTGTCGGAGACGGGTCAGTTTTAATGAATATCCAAGAGCTTATGACAATGGTTGAAAATAATCTAAATGTCGTAAATATTATACTAAATAACAACTTTTTGGGTATGGTTAGACAGTGGCAAACGCTATTTTACGGACAGAGATTTTCATCTACAAATTTACAACTTCAACCTGATTTTGTAAAATTAATCGAGAGCTTCGGCGGTATTGGATTTAGTGTTAAGACAAAAGCCGAATTTGAAAATGCACTTAGCGAAGCGTTAAAAAGCGACAAAGTAAGTTTTATCGAAGTTAAAATCGATCGCTTTGAAAATGTATTGCCTATGGTTCCAGCTGGCGGTGCTTTATATAATATGATTTTGGATTAAAAGGGCGAAAAATGTGTAATGAAAGCATAAGAAGAATAATTTCTGTTATAGTTTTAAACGAGCACGGCGTTTTAAGCCGAATTTCAGGGCTTTTTGCAGGGCGTGGTTATAATATCGATAGCCTTACAGTCGCTCCGATTCCAAATACAAATTTATCCCGTTTTACAATCGTAACTTCGGGCGATAAAAGGGTAATAGAACAGATTGTAAAGCAACTTCACAAGCTTATTCCTATTTATAAGGTTATTGAAGATGCCGAATTTGTCGAAAAAGAGATGGTTTTAGTAAAAATTTCGCTAAATGAAAGTTTGGCAGGACTTGATGCGCTTTTAAGTGCATATAACGGAAGCGTTGTAAATAGCGATGAAAATTGCCTAATTTTAATGGCGTGTGATGATTCGACTAGAATCGACGGCTTTTTAAAGACTATCAAAAAATACAATCCAATTGACATCGTTCGAAGCGGTTCGGTTGCACTTGATATATAAATTTTTTTAAAGGATTTAAAGATGAAACTTTCAAAAATTTGTGAGATTTTAAATATCGAATTTAACGGAAAAGATTTTGAAGTTTCGGCTTTAAATTCGCTAAAAAACGCCACTGCAAGCGAGCTAAGCTACTGCGATAGCGATAAAAATGCTAAATTTATCGCTGATAGCAAAGCCGGATTTTTGCTAGTTAAAAAAGGCACGGCTGTGCTAAATTCGGCTATTGCGTTAGAGTGCGAAAATCCGCATTTAGCATTTGCGATTTTAAGCAAATATTTTGCAAAACCACTAATCGGTAAAAAAATCGAGCCAAAAATAGCTGGTTCTGCAAACATTATGCCAAATGTTTATATCGGTTCAAATTCGCAAATCGGTGAAAACTGCGTGATAATGCACGGTGCATTTATCGGCGAAAATGTTAAAATCGGCGATGATTGCATTATTCACCCAAATGTCGTTATTTATAACGATACTATTATCGGAAATCGTTGCGAAATTCAAGCAAACGCAGTCATTGGAAGCGACGGCTTTGGATATGCTCATACCAAAGAGGGCAGACATATAAAAATTTATCACAATGGAATTGTCGAGCTTGAAGATGATGTCGAAATCGGAGCTTGCACGACGATTGATAGGGCTGTTTTTGAAACTACGCTTATCAAAAAATGCACAAAAATCGATAATCTCGTTCAAATCGGACACAACTGCGTTTTAGGGGAAGGTTGTTTGATAGTTTCGCAAACGGGACTTGCTGGTTCAACGACGCTTGGACGAAATGTCGTCATGGGCGGACAAAGCGGAAGTACAGGACATGTGAGTGTCGGCGACTTCGCACAAGTCGCAGCGCGTGGCGGAGTAAATAGAAACCTAGAAGGCGGAAAAGCTTACGCCGGATACCACCCAATAATGGAACTCAAAGAACACCTTAAATTTAGTGCAAAAATAGTTAGATTTTTTAAAGATAAATAATACCAAATTCAAAAAAACCAAAGTCGCACAAACGACTTTGGTTTTGAAATTTTAATTAGTTCGATTAAAACGCAATGCTAATTGCCATTTGCGCACTTACACCCTCTTGTTTGCCGACATAGCCTTTTACGCCTACATCAAATTTAAGCGTTTCATCTTTTTTGTATTGATAGCCTATTTCGCCAATACCCGTTGAACCACGCAAACTTGGTTGTTTCATTTCTGCGTTGCTACCTAAGACTAGCACTCTACCGCCGGCTTTTGAATCAAATTCATACTCATAGGCTGCACCTGCGTAAATAGCGTGATTTTCATTAAATTTATAATCATCTTTGAAACCAAGTCTGATTTTTTTAGATTGAACTGCGTCAAATTCGGTTTTAGTGCCGTTAAGTGTAGTATCGGCAGATTCGATATGGGTGTAAAAAAATCGTCCGTAAATATCTAAATTATTATTTGCATTTAAATCATAAACTTTTCCAAGCCCCGCATGGAAAGCATAGTAAGTTGATTTTAAATCAAAATTATAATTTTCTCTAACTCCGTTTAATGTCAAATCTCCGTTAAATTCGGTAACTAATTGACCGATTCTAAATGTCGCTTCAAAATATGAGCCTGAGTTATTTTCTTGTTTTCCAAAGAAACCACCGCCTATGTAGTAGTTTTTGCCATCCCCATGTGTGCCGTCATCAAGATAGGCATTATAGTTTGAAAAACCATAGTCTAAAAATGGTCCCATTGTAAATTCGCCACTGCTATTTGTGCCTTTGCTAGCAAAACCTGCATTTGCATTAAAACCACGCGTATCGACATGAGAGCCTGTGTTAAAGCGCTTGTCATAACTTTCTGTTATAGCATAAGGGAAAAGCTCAGAAAATGCATCCGGGATTACTCTATCTAAGTGATTTGCGATTAGATATTGTCCTTGCCAAAGAGCACCAAGCCCACCAAGTCTAGCTTCGTTAAAAATTTTAGTTTGATCTGTGCTTGTGCCGCCAGAACCGCCTTTATAAACCAAATCAAGCGAATTTGTTTCAGCAGTTGCGATAGCACCGATTTGTACTTTTACAGTGCTAGGATCTGAGACAACTTGTCCGTTATCAGCTTTTAAAAGATGAATTCTACCACTTGTAAATTTACTAACATCGTTGATAAATACATTAATATTTGACTTAGATACATCGGTATTGCTTCCATCTTTTATTTCTATAACAGTTTCATTAGGTTTTGGATCAGGTAAATACATATTGATAGTATCAAAATTCGTAACATTACTGATTTTAATTTTATTCATTTTTATAGGATTTGTATTGTCTTTGCCGACATTTAGTGTATTGCCTGTGCTATCGCTTCCGCCGATAGCTGTATTGCTTAAATCTAAATCACTATTTTTATCGTCAGGATCTATCGTAACAGTATTACCTGTTTTTGATTTACCAAATTTTTCAAATACATCATCACCTATTGAAGAACCTATATTTTCTTTGATTTCACTGTTAGCTATTATATAGATATTTTTTTGTGCCGTTGCATCAGCAAACATACCGCGTAAATTTCGTGTATAAGTTTGACTATCAATAATTCTATAATTTTGATCGCTCTGTGTTACATCGATTGCAACCGAGCCGTCACCTATTGTCTTTTCAACGGCTCCGTAGGTATAGTTTGCCAATTTTTTATAATTTACATTTGCTTTATTTTCGTGAGCAATCAAATAATATTTTTGATTTGCACTAAGTCCATAATCAGAATTTGAGCTATACTTGTTTCCATTTAACCAAATTTCAACTCCGTCTAAATTCGTATCATCATTAGCAGAACTCAAAATAAGTGCTGAACTTGCTACATCAGTAGTAGAAGCTATATTTCCTGCAAAATTCATAATATTAAAGTTAGCCACATTTCCTGCTTTTAGCTTGGTATCCTTTACATTTAGAGTATTGCCTGTGCCATTGTTTCCACCATAGATTGTTCCTGTAACTTCACCTTTTTCAAAGTTTGCGATATTGTTATTTGTATTTCCTGATTGGCTATATCCTACATAAATATTACCTTCTACTTTATCGCCTTTTATGTTGATAGTATTATTTGAAGCTTCACCACTACTGCTTTTTCCTACATAGATATTTGTAGCTTTTACATTTGTTACATCTAGTGTATTATTTGAAGTATTTCCGCTATTGCTATTAGCTAAGATGAAATCCCCTGTTATTTCTATGTTCTTAGGCATTGTATAAGTAGCGTTTTCTAAATTTGCAGAATCTGATTTAGCTACTGTTAAAGAGCCTGTTATTTTTTGATTATCTGCATTAACTAATTTATTTGTAGCTATATCTATGATTCCGTCGTCAGTTTGAGCTAGTGTAATATCTGCTATTACACTAGTATTATTTAAATCAACAGTGTTGTTTGAAACTGTACCTGATTTAGAATATCCGCCTATGATTGTAGCGTTACTTAAATTTGCACCTTGATTGATATAGATGTTGTTGTTACTTGTATCATTGTTATCGCTATATCCGCCATAGATTGTTTTACCACCTAAATTACCAGCGTTTGCTTCGATATAGATATGATTATCTTTGTTATCAGGTTTGCCGAATTTAATAAATTCATTACTGTTAAATTCGTTATCGCTGTTAGACCAGTTTTCTTCTACTTCATTTGCACCTGTTATATAAAGATCTTTTTTATCACTGCTTACAAACATACCTGCTAGATTTCTTGTGTATAAAGCAGAGCTTTTTATCTTGTAAATTTGATCTGTTTGAAGTGCGCCTACTGCTATATCTCCATTTCCTACTGTGCTACTTGGATTTGGCATAGGGGTATTTGTGATTTGATCGTAGTTTGTTAATGTGCTGTTTTCATTACGGATTAGATAGTATTTGCTATTTTTATCTAGCGTAGCATAACCCGGATTGTTTTCTATATTGTATGGGTTATTTGAAATATCTATTCTAACTCCATTTAAATCAGTTGCTTCATTTTTAGTTATAATCAAAGCTGCACTGGTATTATCATTTTTAGTAGAATCTATATTGCCTGTAAAATTCATAACTTGGAAGTTAGCCACATTTCCTGCTTTTAGCTTGGTATCCTTTACATTTAGAGTATTGCCTGTGCCATTGTTTCCACCATAGATTGTTCCTGTAACTTCACCTTTTTCAAAGTTTGCGATATTGTTATTTGTATTTCCTGATTGGCTATATCCTACATAAATATTACCTTCTACTTTATCGCCTTTTATGTTGATAGTATTATTTGAAGCTTCACCACTACTGCTTTTTCCTACATAGATATTTGTAGCTTTTACATTTGTTACATCTAGTGTATTATTTGAAGTATTTCCGCTATTGCTATTAGCTAAGATGAAATCCCCTGTTATTTCTATGTTCTTAGGCATTGTATAAGTAGCGTTTTCTAAATTTGCAGAATCTGATTTAGCTACTGTTAAAGAGCCTGTTATTTTTTGATTATCTGCA
This sequence comes from Campylobacter sp. CN_NE2, assembly GCF_027797465.1. Lineage (NCBI taxonomy): Bacteria > Pseudomonadati > Campylobacterota > Epsilonproteobacteria > Campylobacterales > Campylobacteraceae > Campylobacter > Campylobacter sp. CN_NE2. The sequence goes on from NZ_CP115608.1 coordinate 423,436, forward strand.
TTAACTAATTTATTTGTAGCTATATCTATGATTCCGTCGTCAGTTTGAGCTAGTGTAATATCTGCTATTACACTAGTATTATTTAAATCAACAGTGTTGTTTGAAACTGTACCTGATTTAGAATATCCGCCTATGATTGTAGCGTTACTTAAATTTGCACCTTGATTGATATAGATGTTGTTGTTACTTGTATCATTGTTATCGCTATATCCGCCATAGATTGTTTTACCACCTAAATTACCAGCGTTTGCTTCGATATAGATATGATTATCTTTGTTATCAGGTTTGCCGAATTTAATAAATTCATTACTGTTAAATTCGTTATCGCTGTTAGACCAGTTTTCTTCTACTTCATTTGCACCTGTTATATAAAGATCTTTTTTATCACTGCTTACAAACATACCTGCTAGATTTCTTGTGTATAAAGCAGAGCTTTTTATCTTGTAAATTTGATCTGTTTGAAGTGCGCCTACTGCTATATCTCCATTTCCTACTGTGCTACTTGGATTTGGCATAGGGGTATTTGTGATTTGATCGTAGTTTGTTAATGTGCTGTTTTCATTACGGATTAGATAGTATTTGCTATTTTTATCTAGCGTAGCATAACCCGGATTGTTTTCTATATTGTATGGGTTATTTGAAATATCTATTCTAACTCCACTTAAATCAGTTGCTTCATTTTTAGTTATAATCAAAGCTGCATTAGCATTATTATCCTTAGTAGAAGCTAACTTGCTATTGTCGAAATTTATAACTTGGAAGTTAGCCACATTTCCTGCTTTTAGCTTGGTATCCTTTACATTTAGAGTATTGCCTGTGCCATTGTTTCCACCATAGATTGTTCCTGTAACTTCACCTTTTTCAAAGTTTGCGATATTGTTATTTGTATTTCCTGATTGGCTATATCCTACATAAATATTACCTTCTACTTTATCGCCTTTTATGTTGATAGTATTATTTGAAGCTTCACCACTACTGCTTTTTCCTACATAGATATTTGTAGCTTTTACATTTGTTACATCTAGTGTATTATTTGAAGTATTTCCGCTATTGCTATTAGCTAAGATGAAATCCCCTGTTATTTCTATGTTCTTAGGCATTGTATAAGTAGCGTTTTCTAAATTTGCAGAATCTGATTTAGCTACTGTTAAAGAGCCTGTTATTTTTTGATTATCTGCATTAACTAATTTATTTGTAGCTATATCTATGATTCCGTCGTCAGTTTGAGCTAGTGTAATATCTGCTATTACACTAGTATTATTTAAATCAACAGTGTTGTTTGAAACTGTACCTGATTTAGAATATCCGCCTATGATTGTAGCGTTACTTAAATTTGCACCTTGATTGATATAGATGTTGTTGTTACTTGTATCATTGTTATCGCTATATCCGCCATAGATTGTTTTACCACCTAAATTACCAGCGTTTGCTTCGATATAGATATGATTATCTTTGTTATCAGGTTTGCCGAATTTAATAAATTCATTACTGTTAAATTCGTTATCGCTGTTAGACCAGTTTTCTTCTACTTCATTTGCACCTGTTATATAAAGATCTTTTTTATCACTGCTTACAAACATACCTGCTAGATTTCTTGTGTATAAAGCAGAGCTTTTTATCTTGTAAATTTGATCTGTTTGAAGTGCGCCTACTGCTATATCTCCATTTCCTACTGTGCTACTTGGATTTGGCATAGGGGTATTTGTGATTTGATCGTAGTTTGTTAATGTGCTGTTTTCATTACGGATTAGATAGTATTTGCTATTTTTATCTAGCGTAGCATAACCCGGATTGTTTTCTATATTGTATGGGTTATTTGAAATATCTATTCTAACTCCATTTAAATCAGTTGCTTCATTTTTAGTTATAATCAAAGCTGCACTGGTATTATCATTTTTAGTAGAATCTATATTGCCTGTAAAATTCATAACTTGGAAGTTAGCCACATTTCCTGCTTTTAGCTTGGTATCCTTTACATTTAGAGTATTGCCTGTGCCATTGTTTCCACCATAGATTGTTCCTGTAACTTCACCTTTTTCAAAGTTTGCGATATTGTTATTTGTATTTCCTGATTGGCTATATCCTACATAAATATTACCTTCTACTTTATCGCCTTTTATGTTGATAGTATTATTTGAAGCTTCACCACTACTGCTTTTTCCTACATAGATATTTGTAGCTTTTACATTTGTTACATCTAGTGTATTATTTGAAGTATTTCCGCTATTGCTATTAGCTAAGATGAAATCCCCTGTTATTTCTATGTTCTTAGGCATTGTATAAGTAGCGTTTTCTAAATTTGCAGAATCTGATTTAGCTACTGTTAAAGAGCCTGTTATTTTTTGATTATCTGCATTAACTAATTTATTTGTAGCTATATCTATGATTCCGTCGTCAGTTTGAGCTAGTGTAATATCTGCTATTACACTAGTATTATTTAAATCAACAGTGTTGTTTGAAACTGTACCTGATTTAGAATATCCGCCTATGATTGTAGCGTTACTTAAATTTGCACCTTGATTGATATAGATGTTGTTGTTACTTGTATCATTGTTATCGCTATATCCGCCATAGATTGTTTTACCACCTAAATTACCAGCGTTTGCTTCGATATAGATATGATTATCTTTGTTATCAGGTTTGCCGAATTTAATAAATTCATTACTGTTAAATTCGTTATCGCTGTTAGACCAGTTTTCTTCTACTTCATTTGCACCTGTTATATAAAGATCTTTTTTATCACTGCTTACAAACATACCTGCTAGATTTCTTGTGTATAAAGCAGAGCTTTTTATCTTGTAAATTTGATCTGTTTGAAGTGCGCCTACTGCTATATCTCCATTTCCTACTGTGCTACTTGGATTTGGCATAGGGGTATTTGTGATTTGATCGTAGTTTGTTAATGTGCTGTTTTCATTACGGATTAGATAGTATTTGCTATTTTTATCTAGCGTAGCATAACCCGGATTGTTTTCTATATTGTATGGGTTATTTGAAATATCTATTCTAACTCCACTTAAATCAGTTGCTTCATTTTTAGTTATAATCAAAGCTGCATTAGCATTATTATCCTTAGTAGAAGCTAACTTGCTATTGTCGAAATTTATAACTTGGAAGTTAGCCACATTTCCTGCTTTTAGCTTGGTATCCTTTACATTTAGAGTATTGCCTGTGCCATTGTTTCCACCATAGATTGTTCCTGTAACTTCACCTTTTTCAAAGTTTGCGATATTGTTATTTGTATTTCCTGATTGGCTATATCCTACATAAATATTACCTTCTACTTTATCGCCTTTTATGTTGATAGTATTATTTGAAGCTTCACCACTACTGCTTTTTCCTACATAGATATTTGTAGCTTTTACATTTGTTACATCTAGTGTATTATTTGAAGTATTTCCGCTATTGCTATTAGCTAAGATGAAATCCCCTGTTATTTCTATGTTCTTAGGCATTGTATAAGTAGCGTTTTCTAAATTTGCAGAATCTGATTTAGCTACTGTTAAAGAGCCTGTTATTTTTTGATTATCTGCATTAACTAATTTATTTGTAGCTATATCTATGATTCCGTCGTCAGTTTGAGCTAGTGTAATATCTGCTATTACACTAGTATTATTTAAATCAACAGTGTTGTTTGAAACTGTACCTGATTTAGAATATCCGCCTATGATTGTAGCGTTACTTAAATTTGCACCTTGATTGATATAGATGTTGTTGTTACTTGTATCATTGTTATCGCTATATCCGCCATAGATTGTTTTACCGTTAAGATTACCTGCATTTGCTGTTGCGTTTGTTTCAATGTAAATTCTGTTGCCTTTGTTGTCGACTTGGTTAAATCGAGTAAATTCATTGCTGTCAAATTTAGTCTCACTATTCCAGTCTTCTACTATGCTGTCTGTTCCTGTAATTAAAAGACTTTTATTATCTTCTACAAACATACCGCGTAGATTTCTTGTGTAGGTATCTTTGTCTAAAATTCTATAAACTTGGTCAGGTTGATATGCATCGACTATCTCTAATTCTATTGTTTGGTTGTTTTCGTATTTGATTTTATCGCCTTTGCGTTTTTCGTTTTGCGGTTCAGCAATTTTTATCTTATCGTAGTGTTCCAAATTTTCATTAGATTTTATTAAATAGTATTTGCCCGGTTTAGTTAAATCGACAGTTGTATTGTCGTATGTATAATTAAGCGTATCACCTATGCCGTAATTTGCTTGGGATGAGCCATCTTCTCGTGTCAAGTTTTCGTCTATGTCATTGTTTGCCGTAGCACCACCTGTAACAACAGAAATTTTATCCAGTGTTTTTGCGTTATAAGAAACGGCATTTTTGGTTAGTGCTTCTATTGCCTTGGCTCCACCGCTTCCATCACCCCTATATTTGATACCCAATGTGTCATTATTTTCGCCACCGACTCTTACTTGGACGGTGTCTGTATTTAGGGTAGTTTGCAAAAATTTAATCTCAGTGTTATTTAAATCAGAACCCTTATTCCCGGTTAAATTTAACACAGCTTTGCCGTTTTTTTCAAGAGTATTGAATTGCAAACTATCAAATCCAGTAATTGCACCTGCATTTATAGTACCGATACTACTTGTGTCTTTGCCTAGGATTAGGGTATTGTTATTGTCTTTATTGCCACCGACTATGCTTCCTTTTACTGTTCCAGATAAGGCATACACGGCGTTGCCTGTCGTAGTTCCGCCAGTTGTCCCATCGGATACATATCCACCATATACATTTTCTGTGACTTTTCCATTGTCCAATAAATCTAAAATGACTAAATTTTTATTTGCACCTGTTTTTTCACCAGTTCCTGGATTACCATTAGCATCAAATCCTACTGCACCACCATAGACATTTGCGACTTTGCTATCACCAACTACAACAGCTATATTTTCTTCTGCGCCACCTGAATCATTTCTCCAAGTTCCACCGCCTACGACATTGGTTTGTATCGTAACGACGCTATCATCTGCATCTTTATTTAAATCTCTTACATATATTCGGTTATTGTTTGCTTTGCCTAGTTTTCCAGCACCACCAAATAAATTTTTAGAAGTAGAGTTTTTATATCTGTCAGTATATGTCGTAACTCCGTCATAGATGAGCTGATTATAGCTCGCAGTACCTATATCCTTAGTATTTCCAATGTTGTCTTCTTGGACAATTGCTCCTGTTATTTCATAGCTATTGCCACTGGCATACATTGTGCTGTTTTTGACATATAGTGTATTATAATCTGCCGTGCTTTTGTTTGGATATGATATAGCACCTCTTAATTGATTATGAGTAACATTTGAGTCAGATATTATAGTTGTGTTATATTTAGCACTGCCTGCATAAGTACCATTGACTCTACCTGCCCATATATTAGCTTGAATATTTGATGCTGTTATTACAACAGAGTTGTTATTTACCTGTCTTGCAGTCTCGGTTCCGCCACTAGATGCTCGTGTGCTAAAACCGCCTTGTATTTGATGTAAGTTTAATGGCGCTGTATCTTGTATTTGTGTTACGAATACATTATTATTTAAAACATTCCCTGTGGCATTTAAATAGCCACCATAAATAGTTGTACCTGTTGTATAAGTTTGACCGCTACCGCTATTGGCAATAGTAACATTATTTTCAGAAGGATTTGTATTGGTAGAATGACCAGTACCGCCACCTCTATAACTATTACCAACCAATTCTGCTCCGTCAATTATAGCTGCATTTGTGATATTTACGCCACCAACAGCAAATAAAAATGAAGCCAAAACAAGACTGAAATTGTTAAATTTATGGTTTTTCATAGCAAATCCTTTTGCGTAACAAATATAAATCAAAAACTCTTTTTTTGATTTATATCCCGATTCTAGCATAAAAAATTATATATTTTATGTTTTATATCCTAAATTTGCTAAAAGTAGCCTAGTATATGTTTTCAAATAGCACAAAATAGGACTGATTTATAATGTTTATTTATTAAATTTATCAAGAAGTTTAAGAAAATAAAAAAGTTTATCAAAACAAAAAAAAAAAAAAACGAATTACAAAATAATGATAAAATAAGAATTTAAAAGAAAAATCCGTAAATTTGAGCTAAATTTACGGATTTAAATTTGCAAATTTATTAAGCTTTATAGTTTTTTACAAATTCGGCTATGCGTGAAATGCCTGTTTTTAGCTCGTCCATGCTACAAGCAAAGCTAACTCTAAAATGTCCGTCCATACCAAACCCACAGCCCGGCACAGTCGCTACTAGCGCATTTTCAAGCAAATTCATACAAAATTTCATACTATCTTTTTCGACCTTTGAGCAGTCGATAAATAGATAAAACGCACCGTCAGGTTTAACTACGCTTAGTCCGTCAATCGCATTTATCGCTTCTACGGCGTAATCACGGCGTTTCCCAAATTCTTTTCTCATTATTTCGATATAATCATCAGCTTCGCCGTTTAAAACAGGAATCGCACCTGCTTGAACTATGCTTGAAATATTGCTTGTGCTTTGGCTTTGAAGTTTTCGCATAGCTGCTGCTAGCTCATCAATCGCAGTCGCGCAGTATCCAAATCTCCAACCTGGCATCGCTCCACACTTGCTAAGTCCGTTTATAGTGATAGTTCGCCTAAACATATCTTCGCTGATACTTGCAACGGCTACAAATTTTTTATCAAAAATGATTTTTTCGTAAATTTCATCGGCTAAAACCAAAATTTCGGTGCCTTTTAGCACTTCTGCTATGCTTTCAAGCTCTTCTTTGCTATAAACTGCACCGCTTGGATTGCTAGGACTGCAAAGCACAAGGGCTTTTGTTTTTGGCGTAATTGCCTTTTTTAGCTCTTCTGCTGTGATTTTGTATCTATTTTCGGCTTTTGTATCGATGATGACAGGTTTTCCACCGCAAAATTTAACGATTTCAGGGTAGGTTACCCAGTATGGTGCAGGGATTATGACCTCATCGCCGCCATCTATAATACACTCAAAAATGTTAAATAATGAGTGTTTTGCGCCTACATTTGTGATGATTTGACTAGTTTTATAAGTTAAATTATTATCTCGTTTTAATTTACCGACAACAGCGTTTAAGATTTCATTTGTTCCAGGTATTGGTGTGTATTTACCGCAGCCTTTTTCCATTGCGTCAATAACGGCTTTTTTAGAAACTTCCGCCGTGTCAAAGTCAGGCTCGCCTGCACTAAAAATAACGACATCTTTTCCTTGTGCTTTTAGTTCTTTTGCTTTTGAGCTAATTGCGATTGTAAGGCTCTCGCTAAGTCTTCCTATGCGATTTGAAAGTATCATATTTCCTCCTAAATTTAGCAAACATTATTTATACCAAAATCGGCTTAAAAAATAGCTTAAATTCAGCAAATTTTAATGTTAATTTTTTAGCGAATTTAAGTAAGATTCATATTTTTTATCTAGCTCTCTATCTTTTATGCCAAGCTCGATATTATTGTCGGTTAGGCAATTTTCCAAATTTTCAATTCTGCCGATGAGATACTTGATAAGCTCTTTTGAAATATCAGGAATTTTATCGTGCGCAAACGGATCTTTTTCGCAAGTGCCGACAACTCGTGCAGGAACGCCAACGGCTGTGGAATTCGCAGGTATGTTTTTTACCACGACCGAATTTGCTCCGACCTTTGAATTTGCTCCGATTGTAATATTTCCTAAAATTTTTGCTCCCGCGCCTACGACGACGCCATCTTCAAGTGTCGGGTGGCGTTTTTCTTTTCCTAAACTAACTCCGCCAAGCGTAACACCTTGATAAATAAGGCAGTTATTTCCTATCTCGGCAGTTTCGCCGATAACCAAGCCTGTGGCGTGGTCAAAAAATACATTTCGCCCGATTTTAGCACCCGGATTTATATCAACCGCCGTAAAAATGCGCGAAACCCCAGAAATAAATCTTGCAAGGCGTTTGAAATTTCGCTCGTAAAAAAAGTGAGCAAAGCGATAGTTGATTAACGCCCAAACGCCCGGATAGCAAAAAAACAGATCGCAAATTCCGTTATACGCCGGATCTTGGCGTTTTGGTTCGGTAAAGTCTTCTTTTAAAATTTGCCAAAAACTCATTTTTTTCCTTATTGAATTGTTTTTAGATAGCTATTATCATTTAAAAATAGATAAAGTTCGCCTAAAATGTGCTTTTTCTGCTTTTCATCGACTAAATTTGACTTTTCTATTCTCTCATTTAGCGTATCGCGAATTTCATAAACATCATAATCCATATCTTCGAGTATATCGATAACTGATTGTGATTCTATTAAATTTTCTATTTCGTATCCGCCGTCTTTTAAAATCACAGTCGCTTCTGTCGGGTGTGCAAAAAGATTATGATTCATACCTAAAACTTCTTGATAGGCTCCCACAAGGAAAAATCCCAAAAAATACTCTTCGAGCTCAGGGTTAATATCGTGTAAAAAAAGCGGATTTGTTTTACTATCAAAGCCGATTTCGCCGTCGCTGTCGCAAGTAATATCCCAAATGGATGCCGATAAAGTAGGGCGCTCATCTAGCCTTTCAAGCGGCATAATCGGAAAATGCTGTCCCAAGCCCCAAAAATCAGGTAAAGACTGAAATAATGAAAAATTTACAAGATATTTTTCTTGCACTTCATTTTGAAATTTGATAAATTCTTCAAAATTTTGTTTATTTCCAAGCATAGCGTATGCTTTGCGAAGTATGAGATGAACGAGAATTTCGCCGTTTGAGCGATCTATTAAATCAACATAGCCCAAATCAAAAAGCGTTAAAACGCTTTCCATGTGGCTAACGGCGTCATGGAGATATTCGAGTGCATTTGACGGCTTTAAACTTTTATACAAATCATACAGCTCAGCGACCACAGGCGGATTTTCTTTTTTTAGAGCAAGTTTTGCTTCTGTGTATTCTTGTGTGAAAAGCTCTAACACAGGAGCCACCAAAACAGCGTGGTTCGCCGCTACATAGCGACCGCTTTCTATAAAAATGTCAGGCTGATCGACATTTTTTTGCTCGGCGATAGTTTTTAGTAAAAACACAACATCGTTTGCATACTCTTTTAGTGTATAATTTCTGCTTGTGGTTTCGTTTGTCTGCGAATATTCAATCGCCAAACCGCCGCCTAAATTTATCGATTTTAAATTTTTTGCACCCATTTTGCGTAGTTCGGCATAGATATTTCCGGCTTCTATCAAAGCTTTTTTAAGCGGGTGAATTTCAGTGATTTGCGAGCCGATATGAAAATGAATCATTGTAAATTTATCGATTAAATTGTTTTCTTTTAGCAAATTTATAGCTTCTATAAGTTCAGTCGAAGTTAGACCAAATTTAGAATTTATACCGCCACTTTTCGCCCAAATTCCGCTACCTGAATTGTGCAGACGAATTCGAAGCCCTATAAAAGGTTTTGGCGCAAAGCGTTCTTTTGCGGTTTGGATTATTGTTTCAAGCTCGTTTAGACCTTCGATTGTAAGCGTGATATTATGCCCCATTTCAGCGGCGATAAAACCGATATTTATAAGCTCTTTATCTTTAAAACCATTTACGGTAATTGGCGCATTTTCGTTATTATACGCCATAGCTAAAAGAAGTTCAGGTTTAGAACCGGCTTCTAGCCCGTATCCATAGGGCTTACCAAGCTCGACAAGATTTTTTACAAAACCGGGATATTGATTTACTTTTAGCGGATAAACTGCGTGAAATTTGCCTTCGTATTCGAATTCTTTTATCGCGCGATTAAAATTTGAATAAATATCGACAATTTGTTTTTTGATTAGGTGTGGAAAACGAAGCAAAATAGGGCCTCTTATTCCATCACTTCGAATTTCTTTTATAATATCGACAAGTGCCGGTTTGTAGTCTGAATTTATGCAAACTTTACCGCTATCAACCGTAAAATTCGAATTTCCCCAGATATTTAATCCATAATCATGCATTTTCAATCTCCGTTTTAATATTTGATAATTTTACCATTTTTTCTTGTTTTGTTACCAAATTTTTATACCAAAGCTCACCTTTTTGGGCTTCGTTTTCGCCCATGCAAAGGAAAATTTCGGCTTCTTTTGCGTCTGCGTTTTTAAGGTGTTTGGCTAAATTTTTTGCTTCGTAAGAGATTTCGGTTTTTATAAATTTGCGAAGTTCTTGTCCCAAAGCAAAAACTCTGTCGATATATTTTTCGTCCATCGCACAGATATAAACGCCGTCTCGCTCTTTTTTAGCTTCTTTTAACGATAAAATTTCCATTAGTCTTTCGATTCCGATAGCAAAGCCGACACCAAAAGTAGGGCGACCGCCAAGAAATTCTACCAAGCGGTCGTATCGTCCGCCGCCGCCGACTGCACTTTGAGAACCGATTTCATCACTGATAAACTCAAACGCAGTTTTACAATAATAATCTAACCCCCTAACAAGCTTCGCATCGACTTCAAATTTAACGCCATTCTCGCGCAAGATAACTTGTAGTTTTTCAAAATCTTTTTGGCAAGTTTCGTTTAGATTTTTGGTTATCAAAGGTGCATTTTGCAAGACTTTTTGACAATTTTCATTTTTGCAATCAAGCACTCGAATCGGATTTGTGGCAATGCGGCGCAAACAATCTTCGCATAAATTTGCTTTATTTGCGTCCAAAAATCGCACTAATTTTTCTTTGTATTTTGGCATGCACTCGCTATCTCCTAGTGAGTTTATTTTTAGCGTGGTGCGAATTTCAAGGCGATTTAAAATCTCATTTAGCATCAAAATCACACTTGCATCTTCATAAACGCTTCCTTGTCCGAAGCACTCTACGCCAAATTGATGAAATTCACGCAAACGACCTTTTTGCGGGCGTTCGTAGCGAAACATACTGCCAAAATAATAATATTTTCGCACACCGCCTGCTCTATCAAATTTATTTTCTATAAAGGCTCTAACCACCCCAGCTGTGCCTTCCGGTCTAAGACACACGCTAGTTCCGCCTTTATCGCTGAATTCATACATTTCTTTGCCGACAATGTCGCTACTTTCGCCCACACTTCGCTTAAAAAGTGCCGTCTCTTCGAGCTTTGGTGTTTCTATAAATTCATATCCGTAGTTTTTTGCGACTTGTTCGCAAATTTGGACTATTTTTGTGTAAAGTTTTGCTTTTTCGTCAAACAGATCGTTCATTCCGCGAAGTGCTTTTATCATTTTATAAACTCCTTGATTTTTTCGTGAATTTCATATATTTTTTCTACTGCATTGATTGTTAAAAAGTCTAAATTTAGGGCTTTTAGGCACATTTGCATATTTTCTTGGACTTGCATAAGATATGAAATTCCCCGTTTTTCGATACGATCAAATTCTATATTTCTCTCTTTTAATCGCGCCATTAAATCATTTTCGCTGATTTTAAAAAATATAAATTTATCGCCAAAATCGTTTTGCAGTGCGATTTTATTCAAATTTACAAGCTCGTTAAAATCTGCATCTTTATCATTTGCCAAAGCATAAGAAATGCCTGAGATAAAGCCGCGATCGCATAAAATAAGCTCATTTTTATTTGGTTTTACGACTTTTTCGTAATGCTCGGCTCGATCAGCCAAAAATAGAAACATTTCTGCATTTTTTGATTTTATTTCATTTTTTTCGCCGTTTTCATTTAGTAAAATTTTGCGTAAAATTTTACCAAATTCGGTTCCGCCCGGTTCTCTTGTGAGAATTGCATTTGGATAAATTTGCTTTAAAAGCTCCATTTGCGTGGTTTTTCCAACACCGTCGATTCCTTCGAATGTAATTAGCAACTCTTATCCTTTTAAATACGGCAAAATTTCATTTGGAACCAAATGCGAAACATCGCCGCCATGTCTAAAAATAGTGCGGACAATCGAACTTGAAATAAAGGCATTTTTTAGACTTGGCATAAGATATACGCTTTCAAATTCGCTCCAAAGCGAGTTATTTGCATAGCCTAGTTGAAGTTCGTATTCAAAGTCGCTAACCGCCCTAAGACCGCGAATTGCAAATTTAGTATTTAGGCTTTTTGCTAAATCAACAAGCAGGTTATCAAAACCCATGACTTCGACATTTGGCATATCTTTAAGTGCTATTTTTACCATTTTTACACGCAAATCAAGGTCAAAATACGGACTTTTGCTCTCACTTTTTGCCACCGCCACATAGACTTTATCAAAAATTCCCAAAGCCCGTGTTATAATATCAACATGTCCGTTTGTAATAGGATCAAAAGTCCCCGGATAAATGCACGATTTCATCATTTCCACCTTTTATAAATTTCATTTTCAATATTTAATAAATCAAGCCACTTTCCGATTATAAAATTTTTTAAATCACCCAAATTCTCGCAGTTTGCGTAGTTTGCAACCACAGGTGGCGCGATTATTACGCCTAAATTTGCTAATTCGCTCATTTGGCGAAGCGAAATAGGGCTAAATGGCATTTCCCTGACACCTAGAATCAGCTTTTTTTGCTCTTTTAGTGCAACCGCGGCGGCTCTTGTGATAAGCGTATCGCAAATTCCGTTGGCGATTTTTGCAAGAGAATTTACAGAGCACGGCGCTATTATCGTTTTTTCTATACCAAATGACCCTGATGCGACACTTGCGCTAATGTCGTCATTATCAAAAAAAATGACATTTTTAAATTCGTTTTGGTTAAATTTGATATTTTCTTCTTTTTGTAAAACTATTTTTGCATTTTGGCTTACGATTGCGTAAATTTCGTGATTTGTATTTGATAAATTTTGTAATAAATCAAGCCCCAAACCAGCAAAACTAGCACCGCTAATGCAAACTAAGATTTTCATTTTTGAGATCTTTTAAAAAAGGAAGTGGAGCGGGAAACGAGAGTCGAACTCGCGACATCGACCATGGCAAGGTCGCGCTCTACCACTGAGCTATTCCCGCAAAAAAAGAAATGTGATTTTACTAAAATTTTTCTCATTTGTCAATATGCCTTTAAAATTTTTATTAAATCGCCGTTATTTAGGCACTCTTTACCAAGCGGAGTTAAAAAAACAAAGCTAGAATTTGCTAACGGAGAAATCATAAAAGAGCTAAATTTATCAAATTTTGGGATAAATTTACCTTCATTAAATTCGCCCAAAATCAAATTTACTCTTTTTGGGCTAAATTTTAAATTTCCTTCCAAAACGGCGTCAAATTCGATATTTTTAAAGTGCAAATTTCCGCTTAAATACCTTAAAATCGGCAAAATAAAAACAAGCGATAAAATATAAGCCGCCATAGGGTTTCCGGGAAGAATAAAAAATAGTTTTTCGCCATTTTTGAAGCATTTCATAGGCTTTCCGCCCGGTTTTAAATTTACTCCATTTAAAATATTTTCAAAGCCAAGTTCTTGTGCTACTTTTTCCATAAAATCGGCTTCTCCGACACTAGCACCGCCGCTTGTGATAACTATATCATAATTTTCAAAAATTTTTTTCAAAGTATCCAAAACCACGCCATAATCATCTTTTATAATGCCTAAATTTTCGCACTCAAAGCCGTTAGATAAAAGTAGGGCAGATACGCCATGAGAATTTGCATCAAAAATGCCAAAATTACCAGCCTTTTCGCCTAAATTCAAAAGCTCATCTCCGCTTGAAAATAGGGCGATTTTGGGTTTAGTAAAAACTTCTATTTTGCTTACGCCCTGCGAAGCTAAAAGCATGATTTTTGTCGGAGTTAAAATTTCGCCTTTTTGTATGAGAATTTCGCCGTTAGCGAATTCTTCGCCCATTTTTCGGTGTCCGTCGCCAAATTTTGGATCTTTTGGCATTTTTAATTTTCCATTTTCAAATTCGGCATCTTCAAGGCGAATTACCGAATTTGCGCCTTTTGGAAAGGGTGCGCCGGTCATTATTTTTTGTGCTTCGTTTTCTTTTATTTCATAAATTTCTTTGCAACCTGCAAAAATAGTAGGTTCTACTGGTTGCAAAAATTCGCCCTTAAATGAGACATTATAGGCATATCCGTCGAGTGCAGAGTTATCAAAAACGGGCGAATTTCGTAATGCCTTAAAGCTCATAGCTAAAACTCGTCCCAAAGCTACATTTAAATTTACAAATTCGCTTTTTAGGTTTGAATTTAAGCACGAGATTACCGAATTTATCGCTTCATCTAAGCTTTTCACTCTTCAAGCCTTTCTATTTTTGCGCCAAGTTTTCGAAATTTCTCTTCGAGTTTTTCATAACCACGATCTAGATGATAAATTCTATGCACCTTTGTCGTGCCGTTTGCTACAAGAGCAGCCAAAACAAGCGCAGAACTAGCACGCAGGTCAGTCGCCATAACATCGGCTGAATTTAAAGCTTTGCCGTTAATGGTGGCGATATGCCCGTTTAGTTTAATATCGGCTCCCATGCGTGAAAGTTCGCTGACATGCATAAAGCGATTTTCAAAAAGCCTTTCGTCGATGACACTTGTGCCCTTAGCCACACACGCTAGTGCCATAAATTGCGCTTGCATGTCGGTCGGAAAGCCTGGATATTCAGCAGTTGTGATTTTAACAGGTTTTATTATTTCAGGTGGCAAAATAGTGATTTTATCGTCATTTATATCAAATTTAAAACCCATATCTTCAAATTTAGCCAAAACCGCACCCAAATGATTTGGATTTACGCTAGTTACGGTAATTTTTGATTTTGTAATGGCACCAGCGCAAAGGTAGGTTCCAGCTTCTATGCGATCGGGAATTACGCTGATTTCTTTTATATCAAGTAGCTCTCCGCCGCTTCCTTGTATCGTTATTTCATCGGTTCCGACACCGCTAATCTTTACTCCTGCTTCTACCAAAGCTTCGCAAAGTGCAACCACTTCTGGTTCTTTTGCGGCATTTATTAGCTTTGTTTCTCCGTGCGCTAGGGCTGCTGCCATGATGATATTTTCCGTTCCTGTAACGGTTACTTTATCAAAAGATATATTTGCGCCCTTTAAACCGCCTTTTGCATCGCAAACGACATAGCCTTCTTTAATGTCGATTTTTGCGCCCATTTTTTCTAATGCACTTAAATGCAAATCAATAGGTCTAGCCCCAATCGCGCAACCCCCCGGCAAACTTACTTCACAATGCTCAAATCTAGCAAGAAGTGGTCCAAGAGTTAAAATCGAAGCTCTCATTTTGCGAACTATGTCATAAGTTGCTTTTGTCGAATTTATAGATTTTGTATCGATTTTAGCGTGATTTGGCGTGATAAATTCAAATTTTGAACCCAAATTTGAAAGTAATAAAATAAGTGTTTTTATGTCAGAAACATCGGGCAAATTTTTAATATTTACTTCATTTTTAGATAGTATAGTAAGCGCGATAAGTGGCAATGCAGCGTTTTTTGCACCGCTGATTTTCACTTCGCCGCTTAGGCTGCTTCCGCCTTGAATTTGTAAGTAATACATAATCTCTCCAAAATAAAAAATCCTATAATTATACAAAATTTAGCTTATAAATTAACCATTTCATTATTTTTTTATGTTAAAATCGCTTTCGTGAAAACTAAAATTTAGGAATTTGATATGTTTAAATTTGTAAATTTATTTCTTTTTGCGACACTTTTTATCGGCTGTTCGCTTTTTAAAAGCCCGTATAATGATATAAGTGAAGCTGAATTTTTTGAGTTAGATAAAGAATTTGAAGCACTGCTTTTAGCTCAAAGCCCGGAACAAAGGGCAAAAAAACATGCTGGTTTGCTAGAAAGTATTGATAAATATATCGGCACGAAAAAGGGCGGGGATTGTAGCGGATTTATAACCGTGCTAAATAATGAGCATAAGTCGGTTTTTTTTGATAATAACGAACTAAATAAATTTTACACAAATAAACGCAAAACTCAGGCGATTTTTAATTATTATAGAAACAAAAAACGCCTAAGCAACGAAAAACCACAAATCGGTGATTTGGTGTTTTTTCAAAATACGCTTCGCACAAATAAACATAAAATAAACGGTGAGATTAGCCATATCGGCGTTATTCGTGAAATTTACCCTGACGGAAGAATTCGTTTTGTGCATAATACGCGCGGAAAAAATAAAAGTGATTATATGAATTTAAATAAGAAAAATATCCATTTAAACGGCAAAAAAATCGAAAATAGCTATATAGTTGTTTGTAAAAGAAATGATAAAAGCTGTCTTACTTCAAATCGCTTCGCAGGATTTGGGAAAGTGAATTAAAATTTCCAAATAAAATATAACTTAAATTTATCAAATTTTAAGTTATATTAAGCCTTAAATAAGTAAAATAACAAGTTTTTTAAAATAAAATTAAGGCATAAAAAAGGCATTTTAATGGAAAATTTAACCAAATTTGTAACCGAACTAAATTCATTTATTTGGGGACCGTATTTTTTGATTACTCTGCTTTGTGGTACCGGAATTTACTTTACAATCAGACTTAAATTTGTTCAAATTTTTAAATTTAAACAAGCTTCAAAAAGACTTTTTGGAGATTTTTCACTGCACGGCGAAAAGGCAGGAAAGCACGGTATGAGCTCATTTCAGGCAATTACTACTGCGATTGCAGCACAAGTCGGCACGGGAAATTTAGTGGGAGCTTCAACAGCGCTCATTATGGGTGGTCCGGGAGCTATTTTTTGGATGTGGCTTGCTGCATTTTTTGGTATGGCGACAAATTTCGCTGAAATTTGCTTAGCACAAGTTTATCGCCAAAGGGATAAAAGCGGTCATCTAATAGGCGGTCCTGCGTTTTATATTTCGCAAGGAATCGGCGGTAAATTTGGCAAAATTTTGGCTATATTTTTTGCTATTGCTATTATTTTGGCACTTGGTTGTATGGGAAATATGGTTCAAGCAAACGCCATAAGCGATGGATTTAGCAAGGCTTTTGATATAGATAAACGCTTTTTTGGCGCACTTTTAGCCATAGTTTGTGGTGTGATTTTTATAGGCGGTGTTAAGACTATCGCAAGAGTTGCTGAAAAAGTAGTGCCGTTAATGGCGATTTTATACATTATTGTTGGGCTTTGTATAATAGGAGCAAATATTTCTGAGCTTCCAAACGCATTTGTGCTTATTATTAAAGCAGCTTTTAATCCCTCTGCTGCGTGGGGTGGCGTAACGGGAGCTAGTATAGCTGCTGCTATGCGATACGGCGTGGCTAGGGGACTTTTTAGTAATGAAGCAGGTATGGGCTCAACCCCGCACGCTCACGCAGTCGCACAGGTAAAACACCCAGTAGATCAAGCAATGCTAGGCGTTATAAGCGTTTTTATCGATACTTTTATAGTTTTAAATATTACCGTTTTTGTGATTTTAACTTCCGGCGTAGTAAGCTTTAATGCTGACGGAACGGCAGTTTTTAGTGGAATTGCGCTTGTGCAAGAAGCCTTTTCTTCGCACCTTTTGGGAAAAAGCATTGGTTATAGCTTTGTAGCAATTTGTCTTTTGTTTTTTGCATTTACAACGATTATGAGCTGGTATTATTTCGCTGAAATCAATGTTCGCTATCTATTTGGACCAAAAAGCATTATATTTTTGCAAATTTTAGTTATCGCCTTTGTCTTTACGGGTTCGCTTCTTAAAATCGACCTTGTTTGGGAATTAGCTGATCTTTTTAACGGACTTATGGTTATTCCAAACTTGATTGCTATTTTGTTGCTTAGCGGAACGGTTGTAAAGCTTTTAAAAGATTTTAACGACGCAAAAGAATATAACCAAAATGACTATATAAAAAGATAAACTTTGTCGTATCGCCCAGCGATACGACCTTAAATTCTTACAATATTTCTTAATTTCATCTAACAAAAAATTATAATGCTTTAATTTAGGCAAATTTTCAACTAAATTTGAATAAAATATCAAGTTTAAAAGGATAAAATATGAGCGAAAAAGAAAAAGTTGTTCGTTTTAGCGTATCGCTTCCTAGCGAACTTTTTGTCGAATTTGACAAGCGGGTTGAAGCGCTTGATTATTCATCAAGAAGCGAATATGTGCGTGATTTAATCCGCGAAAAAATGGTGCAAGATGAGTGGGATAAAAAAAGCAAAGAAAAAATGCTTGGAGTGCTTTGCATTGCGTATTCGCATCATCAAGGTGATTTGGTTTCGCAAATGTTAGAACTTGAACACCACGCAAAAGTGGAAATCATCTGCACAAATCATCTGCATGTCGATCACGATAATTGCTTAGAAGTGCTAAATTTGCGTGGCACGGCCGATGAAATCGAAAAATTTAGCGCTAAAATAGCAGGTTTAAAGGGTGTTAAATTCGCAAAATTAACAAAAGTTGCCATAACAAAGGCTTAATAAATTCGGCGAATTTAATGATTTTATGCCGATACTTTGCAAATTTGCAAATTTAACGGCTTATGCCGACGATTTTTTGTGTTGTGAAGTAAATTTTCAGCGAGATAAGCCGTCTGGCTATCGAGCTGAAAATTTGCAAACTCACAAAAAAGCTAGGCTCATATAATTTTAAAAAAAGGACATAAAATGTGTAAAGATTGCGGTTGTTCTATCTCGGGACACACTCACAGCCACACGCACAGTGACGGCACTACGCACACTCACGAGCATAACCATGCTCATACTCACTCTCACGGGCATTCGCACGATCACAGCCACGACGGTCATTCGCACGGCGAACACGCCCACCCGACATTAAACGAACAAAAAACGATTGATGTTATAACAAAAATTCTCTCTGCAAACGATGCCGAAGCAGCGCATATCAGAGAGCATTTCGACGAAGACGGGATTTTGTGTATTAATTTAATGAGTAGCCCTGGAAGCGGCAAAACAACGCTATTAGAAGCTACTATAAAAAGCGGTAAATTTAATATTGGCGTAATCGAAGGCGATTTAGAAACCAACCGTGATGCCGATCGCGTCATTAAAGCTGGTGCAAAAGCTCATCAAATCACCACAGGACAAGCCTGTCATTTAGACGCTTTTATGGTGCATGAAGGGCTTCATCACCTTGATACCAACGGGCTTGATTTGATTTTTATCGAAAATGTCGGAAATCTCGTCTGCCCTGCAAGCTACGATGTCGGCGCACACGCAAATGTCGTGCTTCTAAGCGTAACGGAAGGAAGCGACAAGGTCGCAAAATACCCTGTAATGTTTCGCGCAGCGGATTTGGTTGTGGTAACCAAACACTCGTTAATAGAGCATTTTGATTTTAGCGTTAGCGAAGTCGAAAAAGAAGTCAAAAAACTAAATCCAAAAGCCGCCGTTATCGCACTTGATAGCAAAACAGGTGCCGGGCTAGAAAAATGGCTAAAATTTTTGGAATTTAAAAAGGAATTTAAATAATGTGCCTTTCAATCCCGTCAAAAGTAATCTCAATCGATGAAAATAATTTCGCAACCGTTGAAACGCTTGGCGTTAGGCGTGGCGTGAGCTTGGATCTGATCTCTGAACCTGTGAGTGTTGGGGATTTTGTGCTTATTCATGTTGGCTTCGCAATGGAAAAAATCGACACGCAAATCGCCTTAGAGAGCCTGAAAATTTACGAGCAAATCGCCGAGCAAATGAATAACGGCGAAATCGATACAGATGACGGCGATATGGGCTTGGCAAATTTCAAGGGCTAAATTTAAATGTATAATCCGCTTTCAAGCTTAATGGAATTTGACGCAGAGCTTTTAAGAGCCACGATTGATGATTTAAGGCGAGATTTTAAGCTTTGCGTGAGCGAGAGCGAAGACATAGGCGATGAAACGCACTGCTACGGCAACTTTGCAGAAATCGTAGGCTTTATGCACTGGCACATGTTGGCACCTTATGGTGCTGCGATTTATCATGGCGTTAGCGAAAAATACAATGACGATGTTTTTAACACTGAAAACATACAAAAATACGATTTGACAGAAGCTTTGGCGGTTTTTGGCAAAGTGCTTTACACTGAGCGGTATCATGGAAATTTGACATATGGTTTGTGTGAAGACGGCGTTATGGTGAAACTTTTGGAGCAGTTTTATGGCGAGCTTGTGAAATTTCAAAGCAAACCGATGAATAAAATCAAAAAAGTAATAGCCGATTTTAGGGGATTTTTGAGAGTAGAATGGGCTCGTTTTATAGGAAAAATAAGATTAAAATTTTCTAAGGATTAGAAAAAATGAGAAGAAAAGATAGAGAATTAAGCAGGAGTGAAGCTTACGAAATCATTGACAATGCCCAATACGCCGTATTTTCGTGCGTGAAAGATGACGGCGAGATTTTCTCAATACCGCTTTCAATCGTGCGTGAAAATGATAGCATTTTTATACATGGTGCGACAAAAGGAAGCAAAGCCGAGCTTTTCACTGGCGGACGCGATGTGAGCGTGGTTTGCGTTAGTTTTAATGCTGTGCCAAATTTAAATGACGCCGAATTTGAAGCGATAAAAAATAACCCAAAAGAGCTTGGAAATAAGGTTTTTACGACCGAATACAAAAGCGTAGTTGCAAAAACAAAAGCGTATGAAATCACGGGCGAAAAAGCGAAGTTAGAAGCCTTGCGAATTTTAAGTGAAAAATATTGTGCGAAATTTATGAGTGCTTACGAGACGGCGGCTTTGAGTGCGTTAAATCATACAAAAATTTACGAATTTAAAATTTACGAAATTACGGCGAAAGCGAAAATTTTAAAGTAGGAAAATATGGATTTAATCAAAGATTTTAGAGATAAAAAACTGATTTTAGGACTTAGTGAAGCGATTAAGCAAAAAAGCAAAAAGCCTATAAATATAATGGAAATTTGCGGCGGTCATACGCACAGCATTATGAAATTTGGGCTTCCTGCGCTCGTGGGCGAGAATATAAACTTCGTGCATGGTCCTGGCTGTCCTGTGTGCGTAATGCCACGAGCTCGCATTGATGAAGCTATTGCGTTAGCAAGTCAGGACGGCGTGATTTTTTGCACTTTGGCTGATATGCTAAGAGTCCCAGGAAGCACCACAAGTCTGCAAAAACTGCGTGCGGACGGAGCCGATATACGCGCACTTTATAGTCCGCTCAATGCCCTAAAAATCGCCGTTGATAACCCAGATAAAAATGTCATTTTCTTTGCGATTGGCTTTGAGACGACCACGCCGATGAGTGCGGTTTTGGTGGATAAAGCGATAAATTTGGGGCTAAAAAATCTATTTTTTCACATAAATCATGTAACCGTCCCGGCTCCTGTGGAAGCCATTTTGCAGGGCAATGACGCCAAAATCGACGCGTTTTTAGGACCTAGCCATGTCAGCGTCATCACAGGAAGCAAAATTTACGAAAATATTGCCACAAAATACAAAAAACCAATCGCCGTGAGCGGTTTTGAGCCGCTTGACATTATGGCTGGTGTGCTAAATTTGGTAACTCAGTTTGAAGCTGGTACGCACGAAGTCTATAACGAATACGACCGCGTGGTTAAGGCTGACGGCAACAAAACTGCGTTAAATTTGATAGATAAATATTTTGAAATTTGCGATTTTTCGTGGCGAGGGCTTGGCGAAATCCAAAAAAGCGGTATGAAACTAAAAGCTGAATTCGCTGAATTTGACGCGAGAGTGAAATTCGCTGAAATTTTGCAAAATTTGCAAAGCAAAGGCGAAAATAGGGCGTGTATCTGTGGAGAAATACTGCGTGGCAAGGCAAAACCTTATGATTGCAAGGTTTTTGGCAAGATCTGCACCCCGCAAAACCCGATAGGCTCGTGCATGGTAAGTAGTGAAGGCGCGTGTGCTGCGTATTTCAAATACGCACGAAATTCATAAAATTTTGCGTAAAATTTTACAAAATAAGGATAAATTTTGAAAAAAACGATTTTACTTAGCCACGGTGGTGGTGGCGAAGAGATGAATAAACTCATAAATGATACGATTTTTAGGGCATTTGATAATGAAATTTTGCGTGAGTGCAACGACAGCGCGATTTTGCCAAATTTCGGTGGCGAGCTAGCTTTTACGACTGATTCGTATGTCGTTACGCCGATATTTTTTAGCGGTGGCGACATCGGTAAAATCGCAGTTTGTGGCACGATAAACGACCTTTGCATGGTGGGGGCAAAACCGCTTTTTATCAGTGTGGGTTTCATCATCGAAGAAGGGCTGGAATTTGCCGAATTTGAGCGAATTTTAGCTTCCATTGCCGACACGGCAAAGCAGTGTGGCGTAAAAATCGTCTGTGGCGACACCAAAGTCGTCCCGCACGGCAAATGCGACAAGATTTTCATAAACACCAGCGGAATAGGGCAAATTCTTTCGCCAAACATAAAGGCGAAAAATATCAAAATCGGCGATAAAATCTTGCTTAGTGGCGATGTGGGCAGACACGGGGCTGTGATTTTGGCCGCCAGAGATGAGCTTTCGCTTGAAAGTGAGCTTAAAAGCGACTGCAAACCGCTAAACGGCGTAGTAGGGGAGTTACTAGCAAGTGGCGTGAAAATAAGTGCCATGCGAGATGCTACGCGTGGGGGTTTGAGTGCAGTTTTGAACGAATTTGCCGAGATTTCTGGCAATGAAATTTTGGTTTTCGAAGAAAAAATCGTAGTTTGCGATGAAGTCGTGGGCGTGTGCGAGTTGCTAGGTTTTGAGCCTTACGAACTGGCAAACGAAGGCACTTTTGTCGCAGTCGTTGCTAACGGCGATGAAGCAAAAGCCTTAGAAATGTTGCGTAAATTTGATAAAAACGCCGAAATCATCGGCGAAGTAACAGGCACGGCAAA
Organism: Campylobacter sp. CN_NE2; assembly: GCF_027797465.1. Lineage (NCBI taxonomy): Bacteria > Pseudomonadati > Campylobacterota > Epsilonproteobacteria > Campylobacterales > Campylobacteraceae > Campylobacter > Campylobacter sp. CN_NE2. Next base: position 446,034 of record NZ_CP115608.1, read on the forward strand.
ATCGCAAAATAGGGTGATAATCCAAAATGCGTATGGCTCAGGGCGATTTTTGGAGCTTCCAAAGGGTGAGCTTTTGCCTAGAATTTGCTGAAATTTAAAATTCAGTATCAAACGATACTGACCGAACAGCAAAAACAAAAGGATAAATTTGGAAAACGAAAATTTAGAAAATAAACCAAATGTCAAAAAATCAAATTTACGAAATTATGACGAAAATCCGATAATTATGAAAGATTATGGGATTTCTGTAAATATTTTTTCGGTTGTATTATTTGTTTCTATTAGTCTTATAGGTTTATTTTTTGGTTTAATAAGACTTCAAAAAGAAATATTTTTGCTAATTTTATATTTTCCAATATTTAAATTTATCTTTGACGGATATTCGGAGCGTAAAAATAGCCATTATTATTTTGAAAATTCAAAAATTACCCACGCAAAAAATAAATATCTCCCAATACAAGAGTTAAATTTAAACGATATTAAAGAAATAGAAAAAGTTACTTATGCAATTTCGCCATACGACAACGAAAAAGCAGAGTTGCCCTTTCCTAGATGGCTTGGCATTGCCTGTGTTATTTTTATGGGTGTGATTTATGTTGCTTATTTTATTTTAATAGGAACTTTAAACGAGCTTTTGTTTTTTATATTCATCATTGCACTAGGTATATTTATTATTTTTATTCCAACTATTTTTCATCAATATTTATTAGGCGAAAGACATTTTAGAATTCGTGATACATTAAAAATTAAAACAAAAGATGATGAAGTAATTAAAATTTATATCCCTACGCAATCGCAATATAATGAAATTCGAAAGTATTTTATTTATAAAACGGGAAAAGATATAAATAAAATGCAAAAAAGTTTTTTTGAAAAAGAAATTTAATGACAAATTTTTAATAAGGATACAAATGCACGAAATGTCGATAGTGCAAAGCCTAGTAGAGCTTTGCGAGAAAAATTTAAACGAAAATGGTGGCGGAGAAATCAAAGAAATCGTAGTCAAAGTAGGCAGGCTAAGTGGCGTGGAAGCGCATTATTTGCAAAGTTGCTACGATGTGTTTAGGCAGGGCACGGTCTGCGAAAATGCCGAGCTAAAAATCCATATCCAAGATGTCGTTATAGAGTGCGAAAAGTGCGGATACAACGGCGTTTTGGACCAAAACAACTTCATCTGCCCAAAATGCGGGAGCAGAAATTTAAAGGTAACCGACGGCGAAGATTTGTATCTAATGCAACTTGTGATTGAATAGGTGCGCTATGGATTTAAACGAATTTGAGAATTGCAAAATTTTTATAAATAACGAATATAAGGGATTTTGGGTTATTGAGGGCTTATTTGAAGATGAAAAAGAGTTGAAATTGATTATTTCACAGGATTATAAATTAAAGTTGCCGAGTAAATTTATACCAAAATTTATAGAAAATACAATTTTTAGCTTTTGCTTTGATAATGGGGAATATTTTGATTGTGTTTTGGATTATCGCAAGAACGATGAAATATATTTCAAAACAATTTAACTATTTTTTCTGATACAAACTAATTTTTTTAATAAATTTTGCAAATTATATTGTGCGAGAGTAGCCGAAAAGAAAAATACAAAAAAGTTTGAAAATTGCAGTTTTCAATACAAAATATTACGAAATTTGGCGTTTTGCGACTTGCGGTCGTATCTTTGCTATCGAAAAACGATTTTTTGAAAGATTGCCAAATTTGTAAATTCCAAGTTAAGAGCCTAAAAATTTTCCAAATTCGGCATAGTATTTGACAATGCAAAAAATTCAAAAAAATCAGTTTTCACAATCTTTATTTGAAATTTCAACTTCTATGAATTTAGCAAAGTTTTTTGTCGAATAGTTATAGTGTATGGCAATATTGTTTGTGCGATAAGGCTCAAATTCAGGCATACCGCAATACATTGATTTAAGCATATTTTTCACGGTTGTCGCATTTTGAGCCTTTTGCTCTGCATTTGCTGTTTCGATTGCGGCAGAATACTTAGCTGAATAGGCGAAATCATAGATAAGTGTGTCGTTTTCGCATTTTGCACTTTTGAGCGTTAGCATTTCATTTGAGAATTTTGCTTGTAGCTCTTGTTTGACAAAATCTAGTTCGCAAACATTTTGGGCATTTATTTTGCCTAACCCGCTAAAAACAATAATGCCTAAAAACGCCGTTAAAAAAAGTTTATTCATAAATTTTTCCTTTCAAATTTAATCGAGTTTAAATTATAACAAATTTGCTTTTGGATTGTGATAAAAGATTTTTTCACCGCTATTTCGCGAGATTTGGCTGAAATTTTGAGTTTGGAATTTTACACCCAAACACGAGCTTGGCGGAAAACTCTCTATCTCAAAATCAAAGCATAAAAAATCAGCTGTAAGAGCGATGGTTGGGTTATGAGCGACGATGAAAATTCGCTCAAATTTATCATTAAGTTGCTTTATAAAATTTAGCATTTCGCTCTGACCTGATTCGTAAAGCTCGTCATTTGTGATAAATTTGCCGTTAAATTTTAATTCGTTTGCGATTATTTGGGCTGTTTGGACTGCCCTATTTGCGCCACTTGTGATGATAACGCTAGGCAAAATGCCGTTTCTAGCGAATTTTTGGGCTAAAATTTTTGCCCCTTCTCGCCCTATTTCGTTTAAATTTCGCACAAAATCGCTACCAAAGTTTGCCTTGTTGTGACCACGACCACTTAAAAATTTATCTCCAAATTCATCACAAAAAATTTGCAAATTCTCAGCCGTTGCGATTTTTTCGGTTTTTGCGTGTCTTATAAAATAAATTTTTTTCATTTTTGTCCTTTAAATTTGTCCTTGCAACTCTTTGATTTTTTCTATCTCTTTTGGCGAGTAACCGGCTTTTAGCCTAGCTTTTTCATTTATCATGCGAGTGGTTTTGTAAGCTTTTGGGTAGTGTTTTTGCACGATTTCAAAGAAAATATCATACGAAATTCCAAGTCGGTCGCACTCAAATTTAAACCATTTGTCGCCCTTAGCTGCGTGCGAAATTTCTTCATTTAAAATCACTTCTAAAAGTGGCTTCAAATGCGATTTTTCTGGGTTTTTATCAAGTTGCGAAAGCAAGTAAAAATTCGCATCCAGCCCACCTGCTTCAAGATGCCTTGGCACTACCGCCATACGCTCCAAAAGCGAATTCTCGGTCTTTTTCAACGCTTCAAAAAGTCCGTCATGAACGCTAAAATCGCCGTATTTAAAGCCTGTTTTTTCTAGCTCAGCATTTATCATATCAAAATGGCGAATTTCATCACTTGCGACTTCAAGCCAGTCTGCATAAAATTCGTGCGGTAGCCCTACAAAGCGATAACACGCATCAAGCGCAAGGTCGATTGCCGAGAATTCGATATGCGCCACAGAGTGCAAAAACAGGGCATTTTTATCCACACTTTGTTTTTTGAGATTTTTATTTTTTATCTTTATATCTTTTACTTGCTCGATTTTTAAAAATTTTGCATAAAACGGCTCGGTAAGTGGTTTTGGGCTGAATTCTTGCTCAAATTCAACTTCATTTACGCAAAATTTTGCGTAAAATTTTGCAAATTTTTCCTTTTTTTCTGCAACGCTGCCGGCTTCTAAAATCTCTTCTATACTTTTAAAAAATTCCATATCTCTTCTTTAAAAATCCGTATCCATAACCAACTAAAAAGCCAAGTATATGGGCATACCACGCTACTTTTAAACCTACAAGCAGTGGCGCAAAACTCATTAGTAAAATCGCCACAAAAATGCCTTTTGCGTTGCGTTTATCATAACACGCCAAAACGCCAAGAAGCGCACAGATTACGCCACTTGCGCCAACCATATTTACAATGTTTCCGTTTTTTGCGCTTATATAGATAAAAATCAAACACAAAAGCGAAGTTAAAATCCCCGTTATAAAATACATAAGCAGGAATTTTTTCGTCCCAAAAACTCTTTCTAAAATGCTTCCAAACTGCCACAATACCGCCATATTCATAGCGATATGAAAAATTCCGCCGTGCATAAACATAGTCGTTAAAAGTTGCCAAAAAAATCCCTGAAAAAAGAGAAAATTTAGCCCAAAAATCATATATAAATCGTATTTAAATTTAATAATTTCGCAAAGCAAAACTATTAAAAAAACTGCGATATTTGCGATTATCAAACCAAGTGTTGCTTTTGCGCTATGAATTTCAAAAGAGTTTAAAAACACTATTTTCCTTTAAATTTTTTGATAAATTTAGCACGAATTTGCTTTTGATTTCATTTTTCGTGCAAAATTTAGACTAAATCAAATCCAAATTTATACTTTCCAGCCTATCAAAGGCAGAAATTTGACGATTTTTTAGCTGGGAAATGTAGTTTAAATTTTTATCCGTCGTGGTTTGATTAGCCAAAACTAGGCTTTTGCAAGCCCTATTTATAAACGCGCCGTTGCCTAAAAAATCATTTTCAAACTCATAATAGTGCAAATTATTTAACAAAACCTTTTCAAAATCTTCAAATTTAGGGTAATAAAGCGAAAAAGTAGCGCTATCATCTTCGTAATCCAAAATCGATTTTGCGATTTTATTATCGATAAAATCTGCCGTCAAAACCACGGCGTTTGTGTAGTTTGTGGCGATTTTAATCATAATTTTTTCAAAAAATAGCTCTACTTTTCCCTTAAATTCAAAAAACGCCCTTTCATAATCTTTCAAAAACAGCTCATAAACTTCGCCTGCGATTTTATTTAAAGAAGAAATCTCTTCCATAGAAAAAATCTCATTTTGGCGTTCTAGGCTTTCAAATTTGCCCTTAAATAGCAAAATTTCGTTTTCAAAACTAGCATAAATTTCATCAAATTCGCTCAAAATTTGCTCCCCAAATTTAGCCAAACGATTTTTAAATTTTCTAAACAAATTTGCTAGGCGATCGTCGTTGTAAATGAGATTTGAAAGTGCGCCGTCTTTGTTAAAATACGGACTTTCGTAATCGATTTTTTCAAAATTTTCTTTTGAGATTAAGCCCTTTTTCTTACGAAAATATGAAGCTTGTTTTGAACTAATGTTTTCAACCATAATCTTGCTTATGAAATTCGACATTTCTTTAATCTCGGCATAAAATTTTGCAAATTCTTCTGCGTAAATTTGCGATTTTTGCGTGATTAAATTCTGCATTTTTTCATCATTTGTTTTGATAATATTTTCTAAAATTTCATAAATTTCAATCAAATATTTTCGTTCAAATTTAAGCGAATCCAAAATCAAATTTAGCTTATTTATCGCAAAATTTTTCCGTCTATTTTCAAGCGAATTTAAAAAGCCCTTAACTTCGCTAAAACCGCTATCTGGCTTATTTTTTCGCTCTTGGTGCGATGAAATCGGCACGATAGCACTAAAATGATTTCCGATTGTATTTTTGGCATACTCGCTTACTCTTTTTATCTCTTCGTCATTTAGCCTATCTTTTTGGCTCAAAACCGCAATCGAAGTATCTTTTAAAAACTCAGGCAGTAGCGATATTTCGCTAATCTCACTAGCTCTTGCGGCATTATCGATCAAACTTATCCACAAAACGCCAAAAACTTCGTCAAATATCGCCAAAGTTTCGTTTGTATCGGCATTTGAGCGAGAATTTAACCCCGGAGTATCGATAAATGAGATATTTTTTAAAATCTCATTTTTGCAGAAAATCGTAATATTTTTTATATCTTTTAAATCTTTTCTCTGATCGACAAAATTCGCTAGTGCCGATATTTCAAGCACTTCGTCCTGCCCGTTTGTGTGCGTTACGCTTAGCATTTCATTTGGAGCGTATTTTATAAGCGTTGGCTTTGCAGTTACCGGCACCACGCCTGTGGGCAAAATTTCACTACCTAAAAGCGTATTTAAAAATGTCGATTTACCGCTGCTAAACTGCCCTATTACGGCGATTTTAACGGCTTCGTGTTCGATTGCCGAAATCGAACTTAGAATTTCGATTAATTTTTTTGACGGGTGAAAGCTAGGATCTTTTAATTTCGCGCAAATTCTCTCGCATTCGCCCCAAAATCCGTCTTTGAAAACGGGATTGTATTTTTCTTTGTATTCGGCGATGAAATTCTTTAAAATCATGCTAAAATCCTTTGTTTTATGCTTAAAACTTCGTTTAATTTGATTTGCAAATTTTCTGCTTGACTAAGAGCGCTTTGTGCGTCTTTGCCTGAGATTTCTAACGCCGATTTAAGGTCAAATTCTTTTTGTTTTAAGCTATCTTCTTGGTTTTTGAAAATTTCTTTTACTTCATTTAAAAAACTTTGAGTGCAATCTTTTGCGATTTTAGCAAATTCATCGCTTAAATTTAGCCCACTTATAAATTCGCCAAAAAGCCCGTCTAGCTCGTTTGAAAGTGCGTTAAAATCGGAATTTGATTTTAGTGCATTTATGAGATTTGAATTCATTAAGCTAAAATCCGGCTTTTTAAAGTTTTCTTCCATAAATTTTTTGGTATCAAATTTAAAGTCAGAAATTCCGTAAAAACTCTCGCCAAGCATGGCTTTTAAATTCGCGCTATCTTTTGCGATTCGTTGCGAAAACGATCTAAAAATATCGGTAATACAATCATTTAAACCGCTTGTTGCGATGATTTTTAATCTATCAAAATCAGGTTTTATTTTTTTGTTTTTTGCATATCTTAAATCGCTTAAAATGCGATCTTTTATCACTATTTGAGCCGATTTTAACGCAGAAAAATCCAAACTTTTGCTATAATCAAGCTTTGAAATCGTATCGTTTAACGAAACGCTTAGTTGCTCTAAATTCGCCTTTAACGCAAGAATTTCTTTTGAAATTTGCTCCGATTTTGCGATGATTTCTTCTTTTCCGCTTAGCAAATTCGCCCTTTGCTCTTGCAAATTTGAAATCATCAAATCCGCCACAATCAAAATTTCTTTGCTAAATGAATCCAAAATCGCACCGGCTTTAATCGAATTTTCGCCAAAAAAGCTCTCATAAATGTGGTTTTTAAGCTCACTAATGCCCCTTTTACTAAGGCTATCGATACAAAAAAACGAAACATTTGAAATCAAATTTTCATCAAATTCATACTCGCTAAGCTCTTCTTGTATGCTTTTGCGAGTGTATTTTAGCGCATCGGTTAAATCCTTATCGCTAAGCAAATCAGCGTGAGTTAAAACGACCATCAGCGAGTTGTTTTTTGAGTTTTTTAGCGTATCGACGATGAAGCTCATATCCTTTTTTGTCGAGCTTTGCGAAGCGTTCATAAGGTGGATTATCGCATCGCTTTCATACATAAAATTTTTTGTTAGCTCTTCACGCAAAACCACCGTATCATCGAGACCCGGGGTATCGACAATGCTAATGTTATCTTTTAAAATGTCCGAATTTAGGCTCATTTCTATCATTTTTATATATTTTGAAATCTCATTTTTCGCCGAAGTGTAGTTTATAAGTTCGGAAATTTCGATATTTTTATCGCCAAATTCGGCTTTAAATTTAGCGATTTCATTTTTAAATTTATCGGAAAATCCCAAAATTTGCATTTCGTTTTCATCATAAAATTTGATCTTCGCCCCTGCTTTTTCGCCGTATTTAAGTAGCGTTAAATTCGCCGTTTCAGGTATGTTTGAAGTGCCAAGCACATTAAAATCCAAAAGCGCATTTAGCATACTTGATTTTCCTGCGTTTATCACGCCGGTAACCGAAACGGTAAAGTTGCTAGAATTTGCCCTTATTTTGGCATTTTGCAATCTATTTTTAAAATTTTCATCGATTTGCGAGAGTTTGTCGGCGCTTTCATTTAACAAATCAATCTTTTTATAAAAAGCAAATTCCGAATTTTCCACCGCCAAATTCGCAAAATCATCAGTTTTTAAACCATACAAAAACTCGCTAATCCTTGCAAATTCGCTCTCGCAAATGATATTTTCATTTTTTAAAATCTCCATATCGAGCAAAATCTCAAATTTGGAAATTTTAAGCTTCCTTATAGCATTTATAATGCCGATTTGCAGGGCTTGAACGCCGTAAATTCCCACTTCAAATCCAAGTGATTTTAAAATCTCTTTAAAAGCATTTAACGACTTAAACTTTTCAAAATTTTCGCAGTTTGCACCAAGCACGATAGCAGCGACACTCGGCTCAGTTTTAAAAAGCAAATTTTGATCGATATAAAGCCTATTTATCCCCCAAATTTTATCCAAAAAATTATCCATAAAATCTCCGATAAAAATAATCCAAATAGTCTAGCAAAAAGTTATTGAAAGTTAGATTTAAAAATGAGATTTCTTTTAAATTTAAGCAAAAACTCACAAAAGGCATGGCGATAAGCCGAGTTCTGTTGTAACGGCCATTTATCTAGACTTGATTTTGCAACCAAGTTCAAGCGAAGGGTAAAATATAAGACAAAACCACCCCTTCTTGCTGCGTGTCGGGTTTATAAGGCTATCTTTGTCGCCAAAGATACCGGTGAGCTCTTACCTCGCCGTTTCACCATCACCGAGCGAATTTCTTTCAAAAGATTTGAAATGCTTAAATTCCGTTGGTCTCGGCAGTTTGCTTTCTGTTACACTTTCCCTAAGGTTACCCTCGGCGTCCGTTAGACGCGACACTGTCTTATTGCAGCTCGGACTTTCCTCTTTTTCAAGCGACCGTTTGCCATGCCTTTTGTAAGCGTGATTGTAGCAGAAAAATATTATGAAAAGTTGAAGCGTAAAATTTTACATAAAATTATATGTAATTTGAATTATTTTCGAAAAAAAATATAATTTTTAGTTAATTTTTTGGTTTTTCTTGATTTTTTAAATTTATTAAAAATTACCTTTAATTCTTTGTTTAATCATTACGGTGGGCAAAGATACCACTCATTTTGTCTCCTTATTAAAAATGTTTTAAATCTTGTTTTTTAATCTCATAAATTGCTGAAATTTTTTGTATTGTATTGTCCAAATTTATCTTACTTTTTTGCCAAAAATACTCTTTTAATTCGCCATATTCTTTATCATCTGTGATTAAAAAATTTAAAAAGTTACCATTTTTATCTTTCAAAAAAAGCATATCGTAAAACCAGCTGGTATTTTTAGCTTTGTATTTCCAATGCACAAAAAATTGTGGCAATAAAAAACCAATAACGCAAATAGCAATTAAATATAAAATCACTAAAATCATAAATAAAACACCGTCTGTTAAAACTAGTATCGAAAAATAAAAAATAGCAAAAATTATTAGCATTTTGCTTCCATTTATGTCAAAGTTATTTTTAGGCAAGGCACTATCTAGTGTTTTATAAATTTTGTCGATATTTTCGATATTAATTTTTGCCACTAAAATATTATCTTTTCTCTTTTCAATAAAATTATTTTTTATGTAAATTTTAGTTCTAAAACTCATCTCTCTAAGTGTTTTAATATCAACTAAAATACTAGTATAAATCAAAAACATTTTCCTATCCATAGGAATATTTAAGCTTAAAACAAAAATTAAAAAAAGAGTAGATATGCAAATTTGAATAATTAGCATTTCGTGCAACTTGTCTTTTATTATTATCGGCTCTTTGTCATAATCTCTCAAATCTTTACTTTTAGAATTTTCTTTATTATTTAGAAGTTTATTTTCCACATTTAATCCTTTATATTTTTTGTCATTGCGGGAAGCGAAGCGATAAAGCAATCACCGATGTTAAATTATAAATTTGCTTTTTTGCAAATTCTTACTCTTGCTTACAATAACAAAATTTATATCTCACCCACTCCGTCGAAAATGTCGCAATGCAAAATCTCTTCAAGAACAACGGTGGCGTAAGAGCCTTTTGGCAGATAAAATTCCAAACAAACCTGCGCCTTGTTTTCATCGTAAGAAAATTTTGCATTTTCGATAAAACTCCACGCAAATCGCCGTCCGCCCGTCATTTTGTGTGCGAATTCATTGGCAACGCCAAAAATTTCATCTTCAAATTTTTTAGCGATTTCGCTTGAAACGATACCGCTTTTTCCGACCAAAAGCCCTGCACTTGTTATATCTCGTTTCAAAAATCGCTGCACTTCTGCGTCCAAATCTTCGCAAAGAAAAAATTTGCCGTGCGGAAAATGTCCCAAAACTTCGCCCTTTAAAAGCTTATAAAACTGCGGTTGCGAAGCGATTTGCTTAGCGCTTTCTTTGTCAAAACCATAAATTTTTGCTAGTTCGCTCAGGCTAAATTCTTTGGCGAATTTTGAAATCTCAACGCGTTTTTCAAGCCAAAGGTTAAAAAGTTTGCTTTGATACGCACTGATTAAAAAATCTCGCATTTTAGGGTTTTTCATAGACTTTTCTCCGCGCAGTATCGCCAAACCTAACTCAAAATTATCTCCAAATTTGCCAAATCTTTGATAACCAAAATAGTTTGCAAAGCCCTGATTTGCGATATTTTTAAAGGCATTTTTGATTTTTTGTGCTTCAACAGGAAGCACCTTTTTTAAACGGATAAAAAAATTATTTCCCTTTAAATGCCCAATTCTAAGCTTATTTTCATGGCGAGTTTGGCTTAAAATTTTAATCTTTTCGTGGCTAAAATTCGCTAAATTTGCTTCAAATTTCGCAGGAAAACAGATATATTGTATCGTCAAGCCCTCTTTATCTTTTAGCCCCGCATAGCCAAATTCACGCATTTTCACGCCTAAATGTTCGCTAAAAATTTGCAAGGCTTGGCTAGTTGTAAGATCTTTTTTTTGCACTAAAATCACGCACCACTCGCCGTTACCGCTAAATTCATAAAGCGGGACTTCACGCACGACAAAATCGGTCGAGTTTTTGCTAAAATGCGCATTTATCTTGGCGTGAGTGAGATAATACAAAAAATTTGGCATAGTGTTACCTTTGGTAAAAAATTTTGCGAATTTTAGTAAATTTGGGCTAAAAAACTTATTTATTAAGCCAAAATTTTGTAAAATGCGACTTTTTAAGGAGAAATTATGTTTGACTTGCGAGTTTTTAGATTTGAGCCAAAAATCGATATTTTAAGCTATTTTAAGCCATATTTTTACGAAAAACTAGATTTCAAAACTTTAAGAGATTTGCTTGATGATATTAAGGCAAATGACCCGTATTTCGACTTTTCGAAAGCGAAATTTGCAAAAGTTAATGATTTTGGCGTAAGTTTGGACGAAAATTTATCAAATTTGATAAATTTATTTGGAAAAGAGCTTGCTATTTCACCGCTTAGCGAAAGATTTTCGTATAAAGATTTGAATTTTCACGCCGATGAATTTAATGCAAAATTTGAAATCTTTAAAGAATTTGCAAATAGCGATGACAAGGCATTTTATGAAAGTTTAGTGGCGAATTTTTACTGCGATAAAATGGCTAAATTTAGTGAAAATTATATTGGAAATTCTGGCTTTATTTTTGCAAAATTTTTATGCGAAAAACACCCTGAGAAAAAGTCGCAAATTTGTGAAATCATAAAACCACAAATGGCGTATTTTACCCTTACGAAAGTGCTAAATTTGGCTAACGGAAGCGAAGCGTTTGAATATTTTTGCAAGGAATTAAATTATAAAAAGCCGGAAATCACGCCACTTTGCGACCTTGACGAGAATTTGAGTAAAAACAATTTTAAGCATAAATTTGATGAATTTAGCGTTGCAGTCTATGGCGATGAAAAAATAGAAAAAATCGCACAAAATTTAGGTGCTAAAATCATAAATTTCAAAGCAAAAGAGCTTAAATTTAACCCAGAAATTTACGAAATCGACAAAGAGTGTGCGCTTGGAATTTTAAGCGAGATTATTTTTGACGCTTATGATAGCGGGGCTGATTTTTTGCTTGTCGGTAGCCAAAAAGAATTTGAGCTATTTGACGGCAAAAACGGCGAAATTTGCAACTTTTTTGGGCGAAATTTGAGTGGATTTTATGTTTTAAAATGCGATGAATTTTTAGCCCTTGCCAAAGGCGAAAAACCTGCTAGTCTAGCCGAACACAAACTAAAAGTAAATTTGATTTAGCATTTTATTAATCTTGGCTTTTGTAAATTTATACAAAAGCCAAGAATTTAATTTTACGAAACAACCTTTATTTCGATATTTTCGCCGTTTGCGTCGATTTGGAGTTTATCGCCTGATTTGATTTCATCTTGTAAAATCATATCGGCGATTTTATCTTCGACTAGCTCGTAAAGCGCCCTGCGAAGCGGTCTAGCACCATACTCTGCATCAAATCCGACACTTGCGATAAATTTAGCCCCATTTTCACTCAAATTCGCTGTTATGCCCCTATTTTCGAGCGTTTTTTGCAAATTTGCAAACATAATTTTTACGATTTCTATCAAATTATCTTCGCCCAAAGGATTAAAAATCACAATGTCATCAAGGCGATTTAAAAATTCAGGCTTGAAATAGTTTTTAAGCTCCATTTTAACGGCATTTTCTCGCTCGTTTGCGTTTAAATTCATAATCTTATCAGAAGCGATATTGCTCGTTAAAATGATAATCGTATTTTTAAAATCCACCGTAACGCCCTTGTTATCGGTCGCCCTGCCGTCATCTAAAATTCCAAGCAAGATATTAAAAACATCTTTATGCGCCTTTTCGATTTCGTCGAAAAGTAGCACAGAATACGGCTTTCTACGCACCGCTTCGCTTAGCTGACCGCCTTCATCATACCCCACATATCCCGGAGGCGCACCAAGCAAACGCGAAACGCTGTGTTTTTCCATATATTCGCTCATATCGAAGCGAATCATCGCCTTTTCATCGTCAAACAAAAACTTCGCCAAAGTCTTTGCGCTCTCGGTTTTGCCAACGCCCGTTGGTCCTAAAAACAAAAAGCTTCCTATCGGGCGATTTTCGTTTATAAGACCAGCTTTGTTGCGCTTAACAGCCCTTGCTATGGCGTGAAGTGCCGCGTCTTGCCCTATTACGGACTTTTTTAAATGCTCTTCGATATGCAAATACTTCTCTTTTTCGCTCGATAACATTTTTTGCACCGAAATTCCCGTCCATTTGCTTAAAATTTCAGCCACGGCGTCTTCATCGACACGATTTTTTAGCAAAACGCCGTTTTCCTTCATATTTTCCCATTTTTCTTCTAGCTCTTTTACCTTTGCCTGAGTTTCGGGGATTTTGCCGTATTCGATTTCGGCGGCTTTGCTTAAATCGCCCTTGCTTTTTGCCAAATTTGCTTCATTTTTAAGGCTATCGATTTGCTTTTTTGCTTCGCTAATGCCGTTAAATACGGACTTTTCGTTTTCAAATTTGGCTTCAAGTGAGCTTTGTTTTTCTTTTAAATTTGCAATCTCTTTTTCGATTTCACTAAGTCTTGCTTCGTTTTTCTCGTCATTTTCAAGCTTCAAGGCTTCTTTTTCAACGCCAAGTGCGATTATATCGCGTTTTACTTTTGAAAGTGCCGCAGGTTCGCTCTCTATTTGCATTTTTAGTTCGGCAGCGGCTTCGTCGATCAAATCAATCGCCTTATCAGGCAAAAACCTACCGCTGATATAGCGATGACTTAGCTTCGCCGCCGCAACTAACGCACTATCGGTAATGGTTACATTGTGATGGACTTCAAGGCGTTCTTTTATACCACGCAAAATTCCGATAGCTTCATTTACGCTTGGCTCATCGACATTTACGGGCTGAAAACGGCGTTGCAAGGCGGCGTCTTTTTCAAAATATTTGCGATACTCTTTAAGCGTGGTTGCACCTATGGCGTGAAGTTCGCCACGCGCAAGAGCCGGTTTTAAGATATTTGCAGCGTCCATACTACCTTCACTGGCTCCTGCCCCCACGATCGTATGAATTTCATCGATAAATAAAATCACATTTTCACTTTTGATAACTTCGTCAATGACGGCTTTTAATCTATCTTCAAATTCTCCACGATACTTCGCACCTGCGATTAATGCACTCATATCAAGCGCGATAACTCGCTTGTTTTGTAGGCTCAAAGGAACTTCTTTTTTGGCGATGAGCTGAGCCAAGCCTTCGACAATAGCCGTTTTTCCGACACCCGGTTCGCCAAGTAAAATAGGATTATTTTTTGTTTTTCGGATTAAAATTTGCATAACGCGTGTTATAACTTCGTCCCTACCGATGACCGGATCTAGTTTGCCCTGCATGGCTTTTTGTGTTAAATCTGTGCCAAATTTGCTTAGGCTTTCTAGCGTTTCATCGGCAGTTTGCGAATTTATATTTTTCCCACCACGAAGCGCTTCAAGCTCTTTTTTAAATTCGCTAATGTCGCAAAATTTCGCCAAAATTTCGCCAAATTCGCTACTTAAATTCGCCAAAATCCAAGTATCAACAGCGATAAAACTATCGCCCAAACTTTTCATTAAACCTTTTGAATTTTCTAACGAATTTATCACACCTTGCGAAATTTTTATATTTTCTTTACTTACATTTGAACTAGTCGGCAAATTTGATATTTTGCTCTTAAATTCGAGCTCCACGGCAGATTTATTGATACCAAATTTGTTTAAAATTTGATTAACCACCGAGCTGGTGTCCGTAACCAAACCCCAAAAAATATGCAAATTTGTTACTTCTATATTTTTTGAGTGAATAGCCAAAGACACGCCACTATCGATAGCAGAGCGCATTTTGTCAGTTAAAATTTCGAATATTTCTTTCATAGTTTTCTCCTTAACTTTATATTTGTCGTATTATATACTTTTAGTCGAGTAATGTCAAGTTTATTAAATAATATTTTTTAATTTTAGTATATATTTAAGACAAATTTAAGTAAATAAGATTAAATTTACTTTAAATTTGCTTTTTATTTGTAAAAATTTATATTCTATTTGTTTTTAAGTAACTTTTTATAAAAAATTTAGCACAATTCCTGCGAAACAAATTTTTTGAAAAGGAGAGCCAATGAAAAAAGCTATTTTTGCTTTGGTTGCATTAATCGGCGCTTGGGCTTTTGGTGTTTTAGCACTAAACCAAGGCGAAACAATTAGCGCAACTTGGCTAGTTGTAGCCGCTGCGTGTATCTACACAATCGGCTATCAGTTTTACGGTCGTTTTATTGCTACAAAAGTTTTAGAACTTGACGACAATAGAGCAACACCTGCTTATATTCACAATGACGGAAAGGATTATAGTCCTACAAATGAATATGTTCTATTTGGACACCATTTCGCAGCTATTGCCGGTGCGGGTCCGCTTGTAGGTCCTGTTTTGGCAGCTCAAATGGGTTACTTGCCGGGTATGCTATGGTTACTAGTTGGTGTTGTTTTAGCAGGTGCTGTGCATGACTTTATCGTGCTTGTTATTTCTATGCGACATGACGGAAAGAGCCTTGGCGAAATCATCAAAATGGAAATGGGAACCGTAACTGGCGGTATCGCTATGGTCGGTATCTTATTTATCATGGTTATTATCGTTGCGATTTTGGCAATGGTTGTTGTTAATGCTCTTGCAGATTCACCTTGGGGGCTATTTACGGTTGCTATGACTATTCCTATTGCGATTTTAATGGGAATTTGGATGAGATTTATCAGACCTGGTAAAGTTGTAGAGGCTTCTATTGCAGGTTTTATCCTACTAATGATTGCACTTTGGGCAGGTCATTTGGTTGTTGCTGATCCATTCTGGAAAGATGTATTTACACTAAGTAAAACTCAACTTGCAGTTGCAACTATGATTTATGGCTTTATCGCAGCTATTTTACCTGTTTGGTTATTACTTGCTCCACGCGACTACCTAAGCACATTTTTGAAACTTGGCGTTATTTTCGCTATGGCTTTGGCCATTATTATTGCTATGCCTAGTATTCAAATGCCAGCACTTACAAAATATACTGACGGAACAGGTCCTGTTTTTGCAGGTTCAATATTCCCGTTTTTATTTGTAACTATTGCGTGCGGTGCGATTAGCGGTTTCCATGCACTTGTTTCAAGTGGTACAACACCAAAAATGGTTATGAAAGAAAAACAAACGCTATTTATCGGATACGGCTCTATGCTTATGGAAAGCTTAGTTGGTATGATGGCATTAGTTTCTGCTATTATCCTAACTCCGGGCGAGTATTTTTCTATCAACATGGGTGGCCTTGGAAAAGATGTTGTCGTGGCTGCTGAAAAAGTTAATGCTGTTATTGCAGATTTAGGATTTAAAATCACACCAGAAGAGCTAACAAATTTAGCTAAGAGTATCGGCGAAGATACGATGTTATCACGAACAGGTGGTGCTCCTACATTTGCACTTGGTGTTACTATGCTATTCCACAAAATCATCGGTGGAACAGAGATGATGCCATTTTGGTATCACTTTGCAATTCTTTTTGAAGCATTATTTATCTTAACGGCTGTTGATGCAGGAACTCGTGTAGGTAGATTTATGATTCAAGATGTTATCGGTAATGTCTATAAGCCGTTTGCGAACACTAGAAGCTATACTTATGGCATAATTGCTACTTTCCTATGCGTTAGCGGTTGGGGATATTTGCTATATGCCGGTGTAACTGACCCAATGGGCGGTATTTATACTCTATGGCCACTATTTGGTGCATCTAACCAAATGTTAGCTTGCATGGCGCTAATGCTTGCAACTGTTATACTATTTAAAAAAGGAAAAGCAAGATATACTTGGGTTACAATTGTTCCGCTTGTTTGGGTTGGCGTAACTACTATGAGTGCCGCTATCCAAAAAATGCTTCCTGCAAACGGTGAAAGAATTCATGACGCAGTTAGCCATGTAGCAACAGCTCAAAATTGGAGTGCAAAACTTCCAAGCTTAACCGATCCTGCTGCGATTGCAAAAGCAGAAGCAATTATTAGAAACAATGTTGTCGATGCTGTTCTTTGTGCGTTGTTTATTTTTGTTGTTATCGTTATGGTAGTTCAAACTATTAGAATTTGCTCAAAAGTTGCAAGCGGCGACAAAGATAGCTATCCGTTAGCTGAAAGCCCTATTAGAAAGGCTAGCGATTATGTTGTGGCTGAGTAAAATTAAAAACGCTTACGATAAAATTGACGATGCGGTAGCTCCTATTATAGGGCTACCAAGTTATGAGAAATATTTGAAGCATTTTAAAACTCATCACCCAGATCAAACACCTATGAGTAGAGCGGAATTTTTCCGCCAAGCTCAGGATAAAAAGGGCAAACAAGTTAGGTGTTGCTAAGTTTCTAACTTAAACCAAAGTCCCTTACAATCAAATTTGTAAGGGATTTTTTAAATTTAATCAATTTAATTTTCAAATTTTTACCTTTTTTTTAGCCAAAATTTAATAAAATTCAGCCTATTTTATTTATAAGGCGAACTAATTTTGAAAACAAATAGAGTATTTTTTACAATCGGTATGTGTTTAACATTTTGTGCGGGGCTTTTTTTTAGCGGAGAGCTTCAAGCTGCCGATACGAAAAAAAAGGAAGTTAGCGAAAAATCGCGTTTAGAAGCACTAGCAAAACTTACAAAAACTTTGGCGATAATCGAAAATAACTATGTCGAAGAGTTAAGTTTTACCGAAATCGTGGATAAAACAATCGCAGGACTTATGGGAAATTTAGATGCTCATTCAAGTTTTATGGACGAAAAGTCTTTTAATGATACGAAAGTGCAAACTCAGGGCGAATTTGGCGGACTTGGAATACAAGTTGGTATGAAAGACGGAGCTTTAACGGTTATTGCTCCGATCGAAGGTACGCCTGCCGATAAAAAAGGGATAAAAGCAAATGATGTTATTTTGCGAATCGACGGAAATGCTACATTTGGCATAACTATCGACGAAGCAGTTTCCAAAATGCGCGGAAAACCAAAAACTCCGATTACGCTTACGATTGTCCGTAAAGGCGAAAGCAAACCTTTTGATGTCGAAATCGTGCGTGATATTATAAAAGTCGAGTCTGCCTATGCAAAAATGATTGAAGATGAAAATATTTTATATCTAAGAATTACAAATTTTGACCAACACATAACTGCCGATGCGGCTAAATTTATAAAAGAACAGCCAAATGCAAAAGGCATTATTTTGGATTTGCGAAATAATCCAGGCGGACTTTTAGATCAGGCTATCGGGCTAGTAAATTTATTTGTTGATAAAGGTTTAATCGTATCTCAAAAAGGTAGAAGCGACGCAAAAGAAGAACGCCACGAGGCAGATCCAAAGAAAAAAGTTACAGATTTACCGCTTGTAGTGCTAGTAAATGGCGGAAGCGCAAGTGCTAGTGAAATCGTAAGCGGTTCGCTTCAAGATCTAAAACGAGCCGTCGTCGTCGGCGAAAATACTTTCGGAAAAGGTAGCGTTCAAGTAATTTTACCGATAGAAAATAAAGAAGCTTTGCGTCTTACTATCGCAAGGTATTATCTTTCAAGCGGTAGAACTATCCAAGCTGTCGGCGTTACGCCAGATCTCATAGTTTATCCAGGCAAAGTGCCGGTAGTAGGCGAAGATAATTTTTCTATCAAAGAAGCTGATTTGAAAAAACATTTAGAGAGCGAGTTAGCCAAAATCGAGCCTAAAAAAGAAGAAGGCAGTGAAACAAAAGAAAAAGATAACAAAAAAATAATTACAAAAGCTCAAATCAACGATGATATTCAGTTAAAAACAGCAATAGATACGCTTAAAGTTTTAAATATAAAAAAATAGGAGAATTTTATGGCAACTAAAAAAGAGATGATTTACGAAGGAAAAGGCAAAAAAATGTGGAGCGTAAGCGAAGATGAAAATTTGCTTATCTCTGAGTATAAAGATTCACTAACTGCATTTAACGGCGTTAAAAAAGCAGAAGAAAGCGGAAAAGGTGCGCTAAACTGCAAAATTTCAACTCAAATTTTTCATTTATTAGAGGAAAACGGCATTAAAACTGCATTAGTTGAAACACTAAACGATACCGAACAACTCGTTAAAAAATGCAAAATTTTCCCACTTGAAATAATCGCACGAAATATCGCCACAGGCTCACTTACAAAACGACTTGGCATTACTGATGGCACTGAGCTACCTTTTACTTTGGTTGAATTTTGTTATAAAGATGACGATTTAGGCGATCCACTGATAAATGACGAACACGCTATTATTTTAGGTGCAGTTTCTAGCCAAAGCGAAATCGATGAGCTAAAAGCAATCGCTAGAAAAATCAACGAAATTTTATTTAAATTCTTTGCCGAAAAAGGGCTAAAACTAGTTGATTTTAAAATCGAGCTCGGACTTGACAAAGACGGAAATATCCTACTAGCCGATGAAATCAGCCCTGATAGCTGTCGTTTTTGGGACGCAAAAACAAATCAAAAACTTGATAAAGATGTATTTAGACAAAATTTAGGCAATGTAAAAGTTGCTTATGAAGAAGTTTTAAGACGAATTTTAAATTAAGGAAAAATATGAAAGTTGTAGTAAATGTAAAATTAAAACCGGGCGTACTTGATCCGCAAGGAAAAGCCGTCAAACACGCTCTTGCTTCACTTGGATTTAAAGGTGTAGGCGATGTTAGAATCGGCAAACAAATCGTTTTAGAAATCGAAGAAAGCGATAAAGAAAAAGCTAGAAAAATCGCAACCGATATGTGTGATGAAATTCTAGCAAACACAGTTATTGAAGATTACGAGATAGTTCTATGAAAGTTGCAATCATAAATTTTCCCGGCACAAACTGCGAACGGGACACAAAATACGCTTTTGATTTGCTTGGTGCAAATTCGCAAATCATTTGGCATAAAGAAACTAGCATAAATGCTGATTTAGTCGTGCTTCCGGGCGGTTTTAGCCATGGAGATTATCTTAGGACGGCCGCGATTGCTAAATTTAGCCCTATTATGAATGCTGTTGTAGAACATGCCAAAAAAGGCGGTTATATTTTAGGAATTTGCAACGGATTTCAAATGCTTTTAGAGCTTAAACTTCTAAGCGGAGCGATGAATAGAAACATAAATTTGAGTTTTATCTCGAAATATCATCATTTAAAAGTGATTTCAAACGACAATAAATTTCTTTCAAATTGCAAAAAAGATGAAATTTTAAATATTCCTATCGCGCACGGCGAGGGCAACTACTATGTCGATGATAAAACACTTAAATCAATGTATGAAAACGATCAAATTCTGCTTAAATACTGCGATGAAAACGGCGAGATTTCAAATCCAAATGGTTCAGTTGATGCCGTAGCAGGAATTTGCGATAAAAACAAAAAAATATTTGGTCTTATGCCACACCCTGAACGCGCTATCGAAAAGATTTTAGGTGGCGATGACGGCGCAAAAATGTTAAAAGGTTTGATTTGGTAAGAGTTCTTTTTGTGCTTTTTGCACTTTTTGGTTTTAGTTTTGGAAATGACGATATAAACATAAATTCGCTCGAAGATTTGTCTAAATTTGCACCGCAAAAAGAGACTGATGTTAAAAAATCCAATAAGCGAATTCCTATAACTTTTAGTTCAAAAGAAATCGAAAAAAAAGATAGTTTTAGCCTTGATGATTTGGATATGTTAGCGCCTACAAATGAAAGCGAACTAGATCGCACTGGCGATGTCTATCAAAGTGTAAAAATAACAAAATTAACGCTAAAAGCTGAAAATGCACCAAAAAAAGTCTATGTTAATCAAATTTTTAAAATTGATTTCATCGTTTATTTGGGACAAAAAGTCAGCGTAACGCCAAATTTACAAATCGATAAAACAGAAAGCTTAAAATGGCTAAATGCAGAAAATCTTACTTGGATAAACGGCGAAGATATGTTAGAAGCCACACTTTGGTTTGAAGCAAATGATAAAAACGCTAAAATAAACGATATGACGCTTGTGCTAAATCGAAACGGCGAGTTTTTTCAAGAAGCCAGTATCAAACCACAATCACCAGAATTTATCGATATAGCAAAAAAAGATAATTACGCAAATATCGCAGCAGACGAACTTAAAGTCAAAGACTATAAAACTACAAAATTTGATGATAATTCAAATTTACTAACGCTAAATTTGAGCGTAAAAAACGCAAATTTAAGCTCATTTCATTTAGAAAATCCAAGCATTTTAAAACAAGGTGTAGATAGCATTCGCGGAAATTACGCAAATCAAAACGGTTATTATTTCGCCGTTTTTGATAATAATATTACTAAATTTGATTTTAGTTATTTTAATTTGCAAACCAAAAAAATGGAGAATTTTTCAGTTGATGCAAGAGCAATAACCGAAGATCTTAGCACTCAAATCGGACTAAATCCAAAAGAGAGCAAATTTAAAATTTACAAAGATATTGCCATTTATAGCCTTGCTGCACTACTTGTGGTAATGTTTATAGCTAGTAAAAATATCACGCCACTTATATTTGCAGGACTTGTTTTGGCTGTGAATTTTTATTTCCAAAAACCAGAAGGCAACGGAGTTTTAAATGAAAAAACGGCAGTTAAAATTTTGCCGATTGCGAATTCAACGATTTTTTATGTAACGCAAAAAAGCGAAAATGCCGAAATTTTAGACGCAAACAACGAATATTACAAAATTTTATTAGAAAACGGAAAGATCGGCTGGGTGGAAAAAAATGATATTAGGAAAAATTAGAGCGCTCATTTATGCGGCTATTTTCATCGGCACAGTCGCAGTTGTAGTGCTATTAATGGCTCTGTTTAACAAATTTCACCACAAATTTAGACGCGCTTGGGCTAAATTTCAACGCTTTTGCATAGGATATAAAATCGAGCAAATCGGCGAATTTAGTGACGAAGCAGATATGATAATCCTAAATCATCAAAGCATACTTGATATTATCGCACTTGAAGAAACGCACCCTGCAAATTTATGCTGGATAGCCAAAAAAGAAATCGGAGAAATACCAATAATAGGCAAAATTTTATCGCTCCCAAAAATGATAGCAGTCGATAGAAACAATCCACGCGATCTCGTTCGAATAGTCAGAGAAGCCGAAGATCGCCTAAACGAAGGACGCGTTATAGCGATGTTTCCGGAAGGCACTAGACGCAAAGGCGATAAACTTTTAGAATTTCAAAAAGGTGCAAAAATCATCGCCGAAAAGCTAAATTTAAAGGTTCAACCTATCGTGTTAGTCGGCACAAAAGAGATTATGAATTCGCACGATTTCACGCTAAAAAGTGGTTTAGTTAAAATCATCTGCCTTGATTTAATCGATTTAAATGACAAAAACTGGCTTGAAAATGCACGAACAAAAATGCAAGAAATATTAGACAAATACAATAACGAAAAATAAATTTATTCTGTCAAATCTTTTATCTTTTCATAATACGACATAAGGTCGAATTCTTTTGCTTTTTGCTCGAATTTGGCGCAGTATTCGTCAAAATTTTGTGGCGTCAAAAGTCCTATGCCATCGCGCAAATATTCAAGCATTAAAGAGTTAAATTTATGCGAATAGTGCGTTAAATCTTTGTAGTTTGCGATATTATCAGGATAGTCGGTATCGCCCCAAGCGTAAATTTTTAGATTTTTGTAAATTTGGCTTTGCTCAACCAAATAACGCAAAACTTCTTTTGTAACCAAAAAATCTCGCTTTTTAGTGTGAAATTCTATGGCATTATGTATGCGAGAATACGGCGGAAGAAAAACCAAAAATTCGGTGTCAGGCTTGTTTTTGACAAATTTTAAAAGATAATCATCGATATATTTTTTTGAATTTAAAATTTGCGTTTGTAAATTTTCTAAACTTTGATTTTCGCCGCTTTTCATGTTTGATACGGCATTTTTTATATCTTTGAAATTATCCTTTATGTGCCAATGATCTTTATTTTTAATCCAATTTTCAAAACCACCAAATCTAACGCTATCAGACTCGTTTTTAAACCAAGCATTTGGTCTATCAAAGTCGCTGTTTTGGCACTGATATTTTTTTCCCAGTTTAAAAATTTTCTTTAACAATTTATCGCTAAAATAGACCTTTATATCATTAAAAATATCTTCATCATACAAAAAATTAAATTCACTAAGAGTATAATATTCTTGTCCTTTGTCCTGATTTAAAAACTTAATTGTGTCAAGTGAATAAATAATTTTTTTAAAATTTTTATGCCTAAATGCAAAATCCAAAATCAACGCTCTTTCATAAAAATCACTTCCTGAAAGCGATAAATTCATAAATTTCCCGCCCAAATTTGCGTTTGCTTCTGCGGCGGAACTGTTTTCTAACATAGAAGTACCAAAAATCAAGCTATCAAAATCATGATGCTTGATTAGCCCTGCTGCACTTAGTCTCATGCTACTCCAAATTTCGTTTTTGCAAGAATATGGCTTGTGATACAAACGGAGTGGGTCTCTATACCAAATCACGAATAAAAATGCAAAAATCATAAAAAACGAAAAACCAAAAAATATAAAAACAAATTTTTTACTTTGCATTTTTTATCCTTAAAAATTAAAATATATAAATTCGCTGTATTTGCCCATAAACATAAATAAAATGCTTATTAAAAATAAAAATGAAAAATATAATGTGTAAGATAATTTATTTTTATTTTGTGCGAAAATAAGCGAATTTTTAAATACCAAAATCAAAATAAATGTCAAAATATTATAAGATAGTATGGTTTTCGTATGAGTATATGTTTCATCTATAAAAATTTGTATTATTGATAAATCAACGCCATTAATTCCCACCATACCTTTTAGCACTTTTATAGCATTATCAAACGAATTTGCCCTAAAAAATACCCATGCGAAATTTACAAAATTAAATGTGATTATCCAAGCTAAAATGTTTGGTAGTTTGATTTTTGTAAGCGACCAAAGGCGGTGGATTACCAGTGCTATGCCGTGCAAAAAGCCCCAAAATACAAATGTCCAACCAGCCCCATGCCAAATTCCGCCTATCAAAAATGTGGCAAATAAATTCGCACAAGTTCGTGGAAGCCCACCTCTATTTCCCCCAAGCGGGATATAGATATAATCACGCAAAAATCGCCCTAGCGTGATATGCCACCTACGCCAAAAGTCCTGTATGTCAGTAGCTTTATAGGGCGAATTGAAATTTATAGGAAGCCGTATGTTAAAGAGTAGTGCAGCACCTATCGCCATATCGCAGTATCCACTAAAATCAAAATATAGCTGAAAAGTATAAGATAGCGAAGTCTGCCACGCCGTAAAAAACTCTAAAACCTCCATTTTATCAAAACCCTGCGTGGCATAAACGGCGAAAGTATCAGCGATGACGACCTTTTTAAAAAGCCCCATAGAAAAGATAAAAAGCCCTAGCAAAATATTGTTGTAGTTTTTGACTTTATTGCGAATTTTGGCAAACTGTGACATCATCTCCTTGTGATGGACAATCGGACCTGCGATGAGTTGCGGGAAAAACGACACAAACAGAGCGTAAGATAAAAAATCATACTCTTTCGTTTCGCCTTTGTAGCTATCGACTAAATAGGCGATTTGTTGAAATGTGAAAAATGAAATCGCTAACGGCAAAGTGAGTTTTAAAAACTCAAATTCGGTGCCAAAGATAAAATTTGCGTTTAGTATGAAAAAATCTGCGTATTTAAAATAGCCCAAAAGTGCGACATTTCCGTAAATTCCGATGATAAGAAGCGTTTTTGGCGAGATTTGCTTTTTTAAATTTGCGTTGCCGAAATTCCTTGATAGATACGAGCCAATCATAAAATTAAAAACCATAGAAACTAAAATGAGTGGCAAATACGCAGGATTCCACCAGCCGTAAAAAAATAGACTAGCCACAACCAAAAACGCTTTTGCTGCTTCGCTTAATCTTTTGTGATTGAGCCAAAAATATACAAAAAATGTTATAGGCAAAAATGCAAAGATAAAAACTGGGCTATTAAAGAGCAAATTTGTGCCTTCTTATTTTACGATATTTTTTAAAGTTCCGATTTTTTCGATTTCACAAAGCACTTCATCGCCGCTTTTTAGGAATTTTGGCGGTTCAAAACCCATACCAACGCCGCTTGGCGTTCCCATAGATATGATTGTTCCAGCCTTTAAAGTCATTGCACTACTTAGCTCAGCAATTACAAAATGCTCATTAAAAATCATTTTTGAAGTGTTTGAATTTTGCCTTAATTCGCCGTTTATAAAGCATTTTATATCCAAATTTGAGCTATTGATTTCATCGCTTGTAACGATATGCGGTCCCATTGCCGTAAAGCCGTCTAAACTTTTACCGAAATAAAACTGCTTGTGGCGATTTTGCAAATCTCTTGCGCTAATATCGTTTAAAATCGTATAGCCAAAAATGTAGTCTTTGGCGTTTTCCACGTCAACATTTTTTGCGTCTTTGCCGATAATGACGGCTAGTTCGCACTCATAATCAAGCTTTTCGGTTACATCAAAATGCCCGTCTATAAACGCGCCATCCCCGATAGCTTCATTTACTCGCTTTGAAAAATACACGGCAAATTCGCGTTTGCCGTCAAATTTGATATTTTTAAATTTATAGCTTTCTTCTGCGTGTTCCATATAGTTTATGCCCAAACAAATTATGTCTTGGCGTGGCGTGATAATAGGGGCGAGAATTTGCACTTCTGCCATGCTTTTTCCGCCGGTTTTTTGCGAAATTTCACGCAAAATTTGCAAATCTTTTTCGGTTTTATTTATGATAAAATCGTTCATATCGGCAAATTCTAAACCAAATTCGCCAAATTCAAAAATGCTCTCGTCTTTTCCTAAAACGCCCAATTTTTCGTTTGGAATTTCAAATTCCAATTTGCCTAAATTCAGTCCGCCTATGCCGTCGCTATCTGTTTCAACAAGCGTTTGCTTTGGATTTAAATCCATAAATGTAACAAATCTCATTTGTTTCTATCTTTTAGGTTGTCTGCTATCAAAAATGCTAGTTCAAGCGCTTGATCTGCATTTAGACGCGGATCACACTGCGTTTCGTAGCGTTCTTCTAGCGTTTTTTCGGTTACATTAAACGCCCCGCCTGTGCATTCTGTTACATCTTGACCTGTCATTTCAAGGTGAATTCCACCTGCGATGGTGCCTTCGGCTTTATGAATTTCAAAAAAGCTCTTAACTTCGCTTAAAACTTTATCAAATTCGCGCGTTTTATAGTTGTTTGAAGTTTTTACGGTATTACCATGCATAGGATCGATACTATATAAAATTTCCCTGCCCTCTTTTTTAAGATTTCGCAAAATTTGTGGCAATTTTTCGCCGATAATATCGGCTCCCATGCGAATTATCACATTTAATCGCCCTGCTTCGTTATTTGGATTTAACGCATCTGCTAGACGCAAAATCTCGTCGCTTTCGATTTTTGGACCGACTTTTACGCCGATAGGATTTTTAATCCCGCTCATATAATGCACATGAGCATCACCAACTCCACGAGTGCGTTCGCCTATCCAGACCATGTGAGCAGAACAATCATAAGGATCTCCTGTTAGGCTATCTATGCGAGTTAGGCACTCTTCATAATGCAAAAGCAAAGCTTCGTGTGAAGTATAAAGCACGGTTTCGCTTAGGCTTGGCGAGTTATCGGTATTTACGCCACATGCTTCCATAAATTTAAGCGTTCGCGAAATTTCATCGCTAAGTTCGTTAAATTTATCTTGCAAATCGCCCTTTTTAAGAAAGCCCAAATTCCATTTATGCACTTCGTGTAAATTTGCTAAACCGCCCCTTGAAAAGGCTCTTAGCAAGTTTAGCGTAGAAGCACTTTGATGATAAGCTTCTATCATACGATTTGGATCAGGAACTCTTGCAGCTTCATTAAATTCAAAGCCGTTTATAATGTCGCCACGATAACTTGGTAGTTTTACGCCACCAACTTCTTCAAAATCGCTACTTCTTGGTTTTGCAAATTGACCTGCTATGCGCCCTACTTTTACGACAGGGCAACCTGCTGCAAATGTAAGAACAATCGCCATTTGAAGCATAACTTTAAACATATCTCTTATGTTGTTTGCACTAAAATTTGAAAAACTCTCAGCACAATCGCCGCCTTGAAGCAAAAATGCTTCGCCTTTTGTTGCCCTTGCAAGCTCTTTTTTAAGGTTTCGCACTTCGCCCGCAAACACAAGCGGCGGTAATTTTTGCAATCTTTCTTTTACACCTTGCAACTGCTCCAAATTCGGATAAGTCGGCTGCTGCAAGATATTATAATTTTGCCACGAATTTATATCCCAGCTCATATTTTTCCTTTTAATTTTAAATTTAGCGGATTATTTTACCAAAAATAAGCTTTTATTAAACCAAAAAACTTTAAAATACACGCAAAAAAAGCGAAAGATATGCCAAAAAATAGTCAAACAACAGCCCTTATTTTAGGAATTTCTACATTTGTTATGTGGGGCGTTTTTCCTATTTATTTTAAAATGTTAGAACACGCTAGCGCACTTGAAGTTTTGGCTCATCGCATTATTTGGTCGGTTGTATTTTTGCTAATCTTTATCAAATATAAAAATCGAATTCGCACTTTACAAGAAATTTTTCACAACAAAAAAACGCTCAAAACGCTCTTTATAACGGGGCTTTTTATCGCATCAAACTGGGGAATTTATATTTATGCGGTAAATTCAGACCAAATACTTGAAAGCGGTTTGGGATATTTTATAAATCCGCTTTTTTCTATGCTTTTGGGGGCGATTTTTTTAAAAGAAAGGCTGAATTTAGCAGGAAAAATCTCAGTTTTTTTAGTTTTTATCGCAATCGCTATCCAAATTTACTCTCTTGGAAAATTGCCTTTTATTTCAATTATTTTGCCTGCAAGTTTTGCGATATACGGGCTTTTAAAGAAAAAACTAGCCGTGCCTTCAATGGAAGGACTTTTTGTCGAAACTATGCTTTTATTTCCGTTTGCGCTACTTTACGGACTTTTTCTTTGCGGTAGTGGCAGTGGGGAATTTGGACTAAATCGCCTTGCGCCGATTTTCATTTTTAGCGGAATAGTAACGGTTTTACCGCTTATAACATTTAATCTTGCCGCACAAAAACTAAGCCTTTCGACACTCGGATTTATGCAATACATAAGCCCTACTATGCAAATTCTCATCGCAGTTTTTATGTATGGAGAAAATTTAGACTTTTACAAAATAATAAGTTTTATCATTATTTGGATAGGAATAGCAATAGTTTCAATAGATAATTTAAAGGGAGCAAAAAATGGTTAATTTTACAATTATTTTTTTGGTAATAGTAGGCGTAGCACTCATAGTGCATAGTGAAATCAAACGAATCGTCGCAAAAGCTGAAATTTATGAACTCTCGCCACAAAACGACAAATACATAAAATTTTGCGATATAATCGATATGCAAATTTCGAATTTAAGGCTAGAAGAACTTAAAAACAGCGATGAAAAAGATGAATTTTTAAATGAACTTGCAAATCTAAGCAAAGAGTTGGTTTTTATCCAAAATATGCACTCAACGAACAAAAACGCAAAAGTTTGGGAAGAAAAATTATTTAATTTTTTAAGCAAAATTGACGGCGTGATTGAAAAATATCTGCAAAACTCAACCGAAATTTGCGATAATCTAAAAGAAAAACTAATGAGTGAATTCAAAAAACTATCTTGAAAATAAATCTAAAATAATTAAAAAAAGAATTTACGACTATAAAGCCGTAAATTCTTTTACAAATCTAAACTAGAATTTAAATGTAAATCCTATATTACCACTATAACCTCTTTGTCTACCTACAAAGCCTTTGGCACCTATATCAAATCTAAATCTTCCGTTTTCAAAGATATATCCGATTTCTCCTATGCCTGTTGAGCCTTTTAGGCTTGGACTAGCAATACCTGCACTACCAAATGCAGGGTGAGATACCATACCGTTAGCTTCACCGACAAATTCATATTCGTAAGCTGCACCTATGTATAACGAGTTATATTCGCCAAATTTTAAGCTATCTCTAAATCCTACCCTTGCACGATGAGATTCTACGCTATCAAATTCGACACCTACACCACCTTGTGTAAAGCTGTTTCCGCCTACACGCAAATAGTAGTATTTTGCATATAAATCAAATATGTTGTTGTCGCTATAAAATTCTCTACCAAGACCAAAATGCGCACCAAAGTAATTTGATTTTAGATCAAATGTAAAGCTGTTTGTATTTAGTAGTCCATTATCACTTGCATAGTCATAATCTGTTCTACCGCCCCTTAGGCTACCCTCGGCATATAAACCTGAATTTGCCGTAAATTTAGCAGCCACACCACCACCGTAATATCTACTATCGCCTTTGCCGTGTGTGCCGTCATCTAAATAGCTATCATATTTTCCTTTTCCATACTCTGCAAATGCGCCGACTGTTAAATTGCCTTTACTTGTTTCGTTGTTGCTACTTATACCTGCGACGAAATTTACACCGGTAGCTTCTACATGCGAACCAGTTTCTACATCTTGTGAAATTCCTTGTGATAAAACAAATGTTTCGCCATTTAATAGTGAATTTATATTATCAGATACTATATTGCCACCGGAATTAATAAGTATAACATTGGCTAATCTAGTTTCTAACAATGACTTAGCCTCTTGTGAAGCTTTCATTCTTTGTTTTTGAATTTCTTCGTTCTTTTTATCATCATCGGTTTGTTGATTATCAGTATCATCGCCAGGTTGTCCACCAGTTCCAGGTTGTCCACCAGTTCCAGGTTGTCCACCAGTTCCAGGTTGTCCACCAGTTCCAGGTTGTCCACCAGTTCCAGGTTGTCCACCAGTTCCAGGTTGTCCACCAGTTCCAGGTTGTCCACCAGTTCCAGGTTGTCCACCAGTTCCAGGTTGTCCACCAGTTCCAGGTTGTCCACCAGTTCCAGGTTGTCCACCAGTTCCAGGTTGTCCACCAGTTCCAGGTTGTCCACCAGTTCCAGGTTGTCCACCAGTTCCAGGTTGTCCACCAGTTCCAGGTTGTCCACCAGTTCCAGGTTGTCCACCAGTTCCAGGTTGTCCACCAGTTCCAGGTTGTCCACCAGTTCCAGGTTGTCCACCAGTTCCAGGTTGTCCACCAGTTCCAGGTTGTCCACCAGTTCCAGGTTGTCCACCAGTTCCAGGTTGTCCACCAGTTCCAGGTTGTCCACCAGTTCCAGGTTGTCCACCAGTTCCAGGTTGTCCACCAGTTCCAGGTTGTCCACCAGTTCCAGGTTGTCCACCAGTTCCAGGTTGTCCACCAGTTCCAGGTTGTCCACCAGTTCCAGGTTGTCCACCAGTTCCAGGTTGTCCACCAGTTCCAGGTTGTCCACCAGTTCCAGGTTGTCCACCAGTTCCAGGTTGTCCACCAGTTCCAGGTTGTCCACCAGTTCCAGGTTGTCCACCAGTTCCAGGATTATCAGGTGTAGCGTTGAATTTTAAATCCAAATTTGTATTATTATTAGCAAGAGCTATGATGGCATCTACTGTTGCAAAGCCTGATAAATTTACGGTAGCTACACCACTTGTATTTGTTCCTTTTGGATTTGTTATGCTTGCGCTATTATTTAACAAATGAACAGCCCAAGAATCAACATTTTGTGCTGTTATAGATGATGAATCAGCTAGATATACAGAAACATTAGTATTGCCTAAATCTGTTATTTTTCCACCGGTTAGTGATAAGATTGTCGCTTCATTTTCTACGCTATCTGCTAGATAGAAATTTATATCGTTAAAATTTGCTATATTTCCTGCTTTTAGTCCGGAAGCTACTTTGTTGTCGGCTGAGCCGATGTTTAGGGTATTGTTTGAGCCAAATTTGTTTGCACCATATATCGTTCCTGCGACAGAGCCTTTGTAGAAGTTGATTGTATTGCTATTTGCCGAGCCTGATTGACTATATCCGCCATAGACATCGCCTTTAATATCGACATTTACTAAATTTACAGTGTTTTCATTTGCATTACCGCTTCCTGTTTTACCGCCATAGACATTGACATTTTTAGCA
The DNA here is from genome assembly GCF_027797465.1 of Campylobacter sp. CN_NE2. Classification (NCBI taxonomy): domain Bacteria; kingdom Pseudomonadati; phylum Campylobacterota; class Epsilonproteobacteria; order Campylobacterales; family Campylobacteraceae; genus Campylobacter; species Campylobacter sp. CN_NE2. The sequence goes on from NZ_CP115608.1 coordinate 476,751, forward strand.
GTAGCGACATTGTTACCGCCAAGCGTAATAGTTCCTTTGACATCACCAGAAGTAGATTCTGCGCCAATTATATCTGCGTTATTTGCTATTACATATATCAAATTTAACTCGCCTTGTGCGCTTTGGTTGTTAGTTTTACTACCTATTATGTAGGTATCACTTATGTTTGTGTTATTGTTGATAGTTATTTTATTGCCTGTTGCGCTACCAGAGCCTTGTCCTGCTATTATTTCTCCACTAATATCTCCACCGCTTATGGTTATTTCGTTATCGTTTGCGTTACCTGTTGTAGTAACGCCGCCTTTGACATTTGTCGCCGAAGCTTCATTTAGCGTAACTTTGTTTGAATTTGCATTTCCGTTTTGGGCTTGACCACCGACGATTAGATAAATATTAGCATTATTTTTAACTTCAATAATGTTTGAATTTGCGTTTCCATTACCTAGCGAGTAGCCACCGTGTGCTTCGTTAAATTTAGCTCCGCTTTGGATAGTTAAAGAATTTCCGGTAGCGTTTAAGCCATCTATCGCATAACCAGCTGAAATTTTCACTTGATTATCATTTACGCCGTTGGTAACATTTACGACTTGATTTTCATTATAAAAATACCAACCTGTATCAATATAAGCATCTAACATAGCAGCATATAAATTAACATCTATTCCGTCATTAAAATCAATTTTATCATAGTAATTGCTTGTAGGAAATATCGTGCCGCTACCATAAACAGCCCCTGTAATCCTGCCTTTTGAACCAGTAGCATAAGCAGCGCCGGTAAGCGTATGATTTCCTACCATATTTGTATAATGCCCCGTCTGTCCGCGTCCGACAGAATTTTTACACTCTTGACTATTAGGGTTTATAACACAAGCCTTTTCGCTATACCAACCAGCAGAAATATTACTCGTGCTAAGTCCGTTACCCAAATTTTCAGCGACACTTGCGATGCCTTCCATTGTCGCATGTCCCCATTTGTAATTTGCAGCCCAATCTGTTCGTATTTGAGAGACAGCCATCAACACATCGCTGACTTTTAAGGCTCCTTTATTTTCCCCGTATTGCGAATTTGTTCTAAATTCATTTGTCGTTTGGATAATTTCGAGTGCGGCTTTCATATTTTGTAAATTTGTCGCATCATTTGCTCCGCCTAAATTTACCCCTGCTTGACTATACCATGATGGAGTGTATTTATGAGTTCCGCTTACTATTTGCACAGCCATGTTTGAGCCTTTTGCGTCAAAAAACCCGGCTGAGCCTGCTAAATTTGAAGTTTTGCCCGGGCGAAACCATTTGTTGTTGTATGTTCCGCCTGTCGTGCCATTTGTGTAACCTGAGCTAGAATTTACAGTGAAACTATCAGCGTTTAAATTTACAGCGTAAATCACAGCCGAAGCCACTAAACTCAGCTTTACAAAACGCGTCTTCATAGAAACTCCTTTTGTGTCATTTAAATCAAATTTACATATAAATTTTGTCAATTTTATCTTTTTTTTTTTTTGTTTAGCTTAAAGTATTTTTAAAATGACTATATAAAAGTATTTTAAAAGTTTTTGAAATTTAAAAAATTTATTAAAAATTTAGAAATCATGTTGCAAATTTAGGTTTTTTTGTTGATTTTAGTTTGATGATTGCTTCGATTTGCTTTGCAAATTTCGCAATGACAATGGAAGCGAAATTTGCAAAAAATTCGCAATGACAATAGAATTTAGTTAAATTTACTCATTTCTTAAAGTTTGCAAAACATCGATTTGCGTGGCTTTTTTAGCAGGATAATATGACGAAGCAATCACTATCAAAACCGCTCCCACTAAAATCATCGCCAAATCCACGCTTGAAAGCTCCATCGGTAGCTTTGAGCTTCCATAGACATCAGCCGGTAAATTTATAATGTCAAAATTTCCAAAGAGCCACACGCCAAAAAGCCCCAAAATAAGCCCAAAAATAATCCCGCTTCCGCCGATAACTGAACCAAGTGCAAAAAATGTCTTTTTTACTTCATTTTTACTCGCCCCAAGACTAAGCAAAAGCGCGATTTCTTGGCGACGATTCATAACGGTCATCAAAAGCGAACTAATAATATTTAAACTCGCAACCAAAATGATAAGCATTAGCACGATAAAAAGTGCGCGTTTTTCAAGTGCAAGGGCTGAAAAAAAGTTTCCGTTTTGTTGCCACCAGCCAATGGCTCTTAAATGCTTTGGCAAAACAGCTGAAATGCGCTTAATATCGTTCATCGGATCATCTGAATAAATATGCACTCCATCAAATTTATCACTTTCGTAGCCCAAAACGACTGCTAAATCTTTCGCATTTGTATATAAATATGCCTTATCATAGGCAATAAGCCCGGATGAAAAATCCGCGCGGACTTCAAATCTTTTCATTTTTGGTATCAGCGTAAAGCCGCCTGGATCGCCTTTGGTGAAAATTAGTATCAGTTTTTCGCCGTTTTCTAGCATAAATTCATCTTTTATGCCTTTTCCGACCAAAATGCCGTAATTATCCAAATTTGCTTCTTTTATGCCGTCATTTACCACCGAATTTATAGCTTTTTCATCGTCTAAATTTACGCCAAAAACAAGCCCGCCTTCTAGCTTATCGCCGTTTTTAACGATAACTTGCGAACTAATATATGGGCTAAATTTCATATCACCAAACTGCGATTTTAGCTCATTTACATCGTCTAAGCTAACTCCGCCTTTAAATGCCCCAAAAATGGTAATCGGATAGTTCATCGTAAAAAGTTTGCGTTCGAATTCTTTGTCAAATCCGTTCATAATCGCCATCGCCACAATCAAAACCATAAGCCCGATACTCACGCCCAAAAACGCCAAAATCGCCGAAAGCGTGATAAACGGCTGAGATTTATCAAAACGCAAATATTTAAAAAGCAGATATTTAATCAAATTTAACCTTTTTATAAAAAACTTGGCTCAAACCAGCCAAATTTGCAAATTTATTTTAAAAAACAGCAATTTTACCAAATTTATGTAAATTTACGAAATTCTATCTATTTGCCGAAGCTAAATCATCAAAAATATAACTTTTATAGGCTTTTGAAAGATTTTTATCAGCGCAATCATCAATCCCGTCGCAAAATTTTCTCATAGCAAAATTTGCTTTAAAAAACTCATCAGGCGAAATCTGCATAAGTTCTAGCAAAACACCACCCATAAGCCCAAGCTCACTCAAATTTGGATTTTCAATTTTTTTAATACCTTTTGAACCACGAACAACAAAATTTGTTATTTCAAAAGGCTTTTTATGGTCGTAAATAAAATCATTTTCTTTTAAGCCCAAAACGCCTTGATGATCACCAAAATATGCAAAAACATACTCTTTTTCGTTACTAGCTAAAAACTTATCCAAGCTCTCAATAGCATCATTTAAAGCAGATTGACGCTCATAATAATCGCTTATTTGTAAAGCTGTTTTTTCATCATAGAATTTATCAAGGTTAAATTTGATTGATTTTGCCCTGTTGTAAGGTCCGTGTTCGTTCATGCTCAAAACATAGATAAAAATCGGCTCATCGTATTTTTCAAAAAGTTTTTTAACCAAATTCGCCATATCGGTGCTTGAAATATGCCATAAATTCGACTTTTTATCGCCATAGCCTAAATCAAACGGGTGATATTGTTCGTCAAATCCTAAAAATTTATACGCTTCGCCTGCATTGTAATTTCCCGGCACAAAAGGGTTTAAAACTATGGTTTTGTAGCCGTTTTGCTTCAAAATTTTTGGCAAAGAAAACTTTGTATGCTCTGCTACGCTATGAAAAAGTAGCGATGAATAAACTCCAAAATCATCAGGACTTAATCCGCTTAGAACTTCAAATTCACTCTTATATGTCCCACCGCCGTAAGTATGAACTCTAACGAGCGAATTAAATTTGGTATTTTGCGAATTTTCAAACATAGAAAGCTTTGGCAAATTTCCTTTAAATAACGAAGCGTCCATCGTGCTTTCGCTAAGCCACAAAACCAAATTTGGTTTTAAATTTGAAGTTTCGTAACTTTGAATTTGCCCTACTTTTTCTTTAAAATATTCGAATTTATTACCAAAATTTGGGCTTTTATAGGCGATTGCACCAAGCGACATAGAAAAATTGAAAAATTTATCTTTAAGTTCAGGAAAAGTCGCTAACCAAGAATTTTTGATTCTCTCGTTTGAGATTAAATTTTGATGCATTATACAAAGTAAAACCAAGACAATAAGGCTAAAAATCCTACTTTTTAATCCAAATTTTTTAAATTTCGCATAACCAAAAATAGCAAATAAAAGCAAAAATAAAAAAGCTAAAACTACAAAAATAAGTTCTTTGTATTGCAAAATCGTATCCCAATTTTCTACCTTAGAAAATAAAACAAAATCGCTTAAAAAAAGTGGTCTTTTGTAATAGTGCATAAAAATTCGGCTAAGAAAAAAGAGTGAAACCAATATAATACCGGCAAAATTCACGCTTTTTAAAACTTTGCCGCTTAAAACGAACATAGCCAAAAATAGTATCAAAAATTGCAATGCGCCAAACATTATGCCGTAATTTGTTCGCTGGTTAATGATAAAAATAGCACAAAGCAAAATAAAAATAAAGGTAACAAAATAAGATATTTTTTTCATTTGTAACCTTTATTTCAGAAATTTATTTTACGCAAAATTTTACGCATTTTGTGCAAAAACGCCTTTTTTAGGGCCACCTTTGCCGCAGCAGTCTTTATATTTTTTACCGCTTCCACAAGGGCAAGGCTCATTTCGACCTACTTTTTTTTGCCTTGGCGTATTATTTAGCTCCGAATTTTCGCCTAAATTTTGTCTCATTGAGGCTGCTTGGGCTGCTGCTTGTCTAGCCATTTGCTCTTCGTAGGCTTTTTGCTCGGCTTGTATTTCTTCTTGTGTTTTAAATCTTATAGCATGAAGCGTTCGCACACTATCAGATTTTAACCGCATTACAAGTTCCATAAAAAGATTGTAGCTCTCTTTTTTATACTCGGTTAGCGGATCTTTGTGATTATACCCGCGCAAACCGATACCTGTTTTTAAAATATCCATTTGATACAAATGCTCTCGCCAGTCGCGATCTACGATTTGCAAATAAAGCATTTTTTCGATATTTTTTCGTTGTTCTGGATCAATTTGCGACATTTTTTCTTCATAGGATTTTTCAAGTGTTTCTAAAATCGCACCTTTTAACTCTTTATAGTCAGTCGCTTTTTTTAGATCTTCAAGGCTGATTTCTTCGGTTGTTTCGTTCATAACCTTTGTCGCAACTGCTTCATAGTCAAATCTTTCTTGCGAATCTCCATCAAAAATTTCAAGCTCATCGAGCAAATTTGCGATATAATCATCTCTATTTGAAAGAATTTTCTCTTTTAAATCAAATTCTTTATCTAAAAGCTCGTTTCTATATTTATAAACGGTTTTTCTTTGTTCGTTTGCGACATCATCGTATTCTAAGATATGTTTTCTAGCTTCAAAATGCAAACTCTCGACTTTCTTTTGCGCATTTTCAACAGCCCTTGTAACCATTTTTGATTCGATACTATCGCCGTGTTTAAGCCCAAGCCTATCCATGATATTTTTGATTTTGTCGCTACCAAAAATTCGAAGCAAATTATCTTCTAAACTTAGGAAAAATCTACTCTCGCCCGGATCGCCTTGACGACCTGAACGACCACGGAGCTGATTATCTATTCGCCTACTTTCGTGGCGTTCGGTACCTAAAATATACAAACCGCCCAAATTTCGCACTTCATCGTCTATGCGAATATCAACGCCCCGTCCTGCCATATTTGTTGCGATCGTTACTGCGCCTTTTGCACCGGCTTCTGCGATGATTTGCGCCTCTTTTTCGTGGTTTTTAGCATTTAGCACGGAGTGCGGAATTTTCTCTTTTACCAAAAGACTATGCAGTTTTTCGCTCTTTTCGATACTTGCAGTTCCCACAAGCACAGGCTGACCTTTTTCGTGCAATCTTTTTATTTCATTTATCACGGCTTCAAATTTTTCATCTTCTGTTTTATAAATCAAATCGTTTTGATCTTTGCGAATAACAGGCACATTTGTAGGGATCGAAACAACTTCAAGTTTGTAAATTTGAGAAAATTCAGTCGCTTCTGTTTGAGCAGTTCCTGTCATACCGGCTAGTTTTTCATAAAGTCTAAAATAGTTTTGAAATGTAATATCGGCTAGGGTTTGGCTCTCTTCTTTTATTTCAACGCCTTCTTTGGCTTCGAGCGCTTGGTGCAAACCTTCGCTAAAACGGCGTCCTTCGCTTAATCTACCTGTAAATTCATCGACGATTACGATTTCGCCGTCTCTAACAACATAATGCACATCTTTTTCAAAAAGATAATTTGCCTTTAAAGCCTGATCTAAATAGTGGCTCAAAACGGCATTTTCAAGGCTATAAAGGTTATCTACGCCAAAAAGCTTTTCCGCTTTTGAAATTCCGCTTTCGGTTGGTAAGATTGTTCTATTTTTTTCATCTACGACAAAATCGCCAGTTGGTTTTTCTTTTGGATCAAGCGGTGCTTCGCCACGGACTAGCTGTTTTGCAACTTCGTTTGCTTTGATATAGCCATCAAGTGTGCGATTGGTTGGACCTGAGATTATAAGCGGTGTTCTAGCTTCGTCAATCAAAATGCTATCGACTTCATCGACGATAACGAAATTATGTCCCCTTTGAACCTTATCTTCGCTGCTAAATTTCATATTATCACGCAGATAATCAAAGCCGTATTCGTTATTTGTGCCGTAAGTTATATCGCAGTTATAAGCCTCTTTGCGTTTTGTATCGTCGTATTCGCCGCCTACGATAACGCCGACACTAAGACCTAAAAAGTTATACAAAACGCCCATTTGCTCGGCGTCTCTTTTTGCCAAATAGTCATTTACGGTTACGACATGAACGCCCTTGCCTGTCATCGCATTTAGCACAACAGGAAGCGTTGCAACAAGCGTTTTTCCTTCGCCGGTTTTCATTTCTGCGATATTTCCGTCGTGCAAAACCATACCGCCTATTAGCTGAACATCGAAGTGGCGAAGTCCTAAACTTCGCTTTGAAGCTTCACGCACGATAGCAAAAACATCGTATAAAATTTCATCTATTGAAATTTCTTCTGCTTGGACTTTTGCCTTAAATTCATTAAAAACTCCGCGAAGCTCGTCATCGCTCATTTTTTCATATTTTGGTTCAAGTTTATTTATTTGTAAAGCTCTTGTGGCATATCGTTTAACAACTCTATCATTTTGTGTGCCAAAAATTCCACGCATAACTGATTTAATCATAATTCACCTTGTATTGTAAAAATTTAACTTGGTATTTTAACACAATTTTATTTTTTATTTAATTAAATACTCACAAAAAATGGCTATAATATGCAAAATTTTCAAATTTAAAGGAGATAAAATGAAAAAATTTATCCTATCTTTATCGATTTTAGCAAGTTTTATCGTGGCAAATCCGCTTGAATTTAAAACGCTTAGCTCAAATTTCAAACAAAGCGTAACAAGCGAAGAAGCCAAAATCGAATACGCAGGAAACTTTATCGCCACAAGAACCAATGCTTTTTGGCATTACGAAAGCCCAAATTTAAAGGATATTTATTTTAGTTTTGATCGCGTTGTCGTTATCGAGCCGGACCTTGAACAAGCCATAATCACAACGATAAAAAACACGCCAAATTTAACCGAAATTTTGGCAAATGCAAAGCCAAATAAAAATGGAATTTATGAAGCTAAATTTGATGATGTAACCTATCAGATCGAGCTAAAAAACGAGCTTCCGCACACGATAAAATACACAGACAAACTAGATAACAAAGTCGAAATCACGCTTTCTGGGACACAAAAAGATCAAAAAGTAAATGAAGCTTTATTGATCCCTGAAATTCCACAAAATTTTGACATAATTTCGCAGTAAATTTTTTAAAATATTTGGAGAGATTTAAAATCTCTCCAAAAAATTCTTAAAATTTTATAATTTCGCTTTTAAAAGCTCATTAACCTTGCTAGGATTAAATGCTCCCTTGCCTTCCTTCATAACCTGCCCTACAAAAAAGCCAAAAAGCTTATCTTTTCCGCTTTTATATTCTGCGACTTTGTCCGCGTTTGCGCTTAAAACTGCGTCTATTATAGCGATTATCGCGCCGTCATCGTTAACTTGTTTTAAGCCAAGTTTTTCGATAACACTATCGACACTTTCATCATTTTCCATCAAGAAATCAAGCACATCTTTTGCCGCTTTTTGACTGATTGTGCCGTCGCTAATTCGCCCCAAAAGAGAAATCATTTTTTTGCTATCAACAGGGCTATTTTCGATAGTCATACCGTTTTTAAGACGAGCCGGAAGCTCCACACTCAACCAAGTAACGCAAAGTTTTGGCTCTAATCCTGCATTTATCAAATCTTCAAAATATTTTGCATTTTCATAGGTTGAAATGATAACTTCTGCATCTTTTGGTTTAATGCCAAGTTTCTCGACATAGCGAATTTTCTTTTCATCAGGCAGTTCTGGGATTTGCTTTCCCTGTTTCATCATATCATCGTCTATGATAACCGTTAGCAAGTCAGGATCAGGGAAATAGCGATATTCTGCACTATCTTCCTTGCTTCTCATTGATTTGGTTGCAAATTTATTCGTATCAAAAAGTCTAGTTTCTTGATAAACTAACTCGTCGTATTTGCCGTCTTCCCAAGCTGAAATTTGACGATTTACTTCATATTCTATGGCTTTTTGGATAAATTTAAATGAATTTAAATTCTTAATTTCAACGCGAGTGTAGAGTTTATCATCACCTTTTGGGCGAATACTAACATTTACATCGCAGCGAAAAGATCCTTCTTGCATGTTTGCGTCGCTGATGTTTAAAAAGCGTAAAATCGAGTGCAGTTTTTTTAAGTAAGCCACAGCTTCATCGCTAGAACGCATATCGGGCTCACTTACGATTTCAAGTAACGGCGTTCCTGTGCGGTTTAGATCAACCAAACTTCGTCCGTCTTCGTGGCTGTTTTTGCCTGCGTCTTCTTCTAAATGCGCTCTTGTGATACCTATGCGTTTTTCATTTCCGTCGATATTGATAAAAAGTTCGCCGTTTTCTACAATCGGCACGGTAAATTGCGAAATTTGATATGCTTTTGGCAAATCAGGGTAGAAATAGTTTTTTCTATCAAAAACACTTTTTTCATTTATGGTCGCATTTATGGCTGTGCCAAAGCTAATGGCTTTAATAACTGCTTCTTTATTTAGCACAGGCAAAGCTCCCGGCAGTGCTAGACAAGTCGGACAAACATTTGTATTTGGCTTTTCGCCAAAGCTAGTAGCACACGAACAAAAAATCTTAGTTTTAGTATTTAACTGACAATGAACTTCTAAACCGATTATAGTTTCAAACATAACGAACCTTTTTCAAAAATTTTTGCGACATTTTACAACTTTTTGCCTAAATTTACTCTTCCCACTCGGAACTTTCATCTTTGTGTTTTAAATCAAAAACATCGATTATAAGCGATAAAATCACTATTAAAACAATGCCAGGAAGCGTGCAAGCAAAGAGAAATTTAAGTCCAAAAGGTAAAAAATGCATAAAAAAATAAAATGCACCGAGAAAGAAAATCCCCCACGATGCACCTAATATAAAATAAAGAAAATTTCTTTTAAATTTGAGATTAATGCTCATCTATCACAACAGCACCCGCTAGATAAACATAGCTTAAAACCATGAAAATAAAAGACTGCAAAATCGCCATAAATGTTAGCAATGCTAACGGAACCATTGGTATAAAAGCAGGAACCAAAGAAAGCATAACTAATAGAAATAAATCATCGCCCTTGATATTTCCAAAAAGTCGGAAAGAAAGCGAAATAATGCGTGAAAAATGAGAGATGATTTCAACAACAAACATTAACGGAGCCAAAACCGCAACAGGCCCCATGAAGTGTTTTAGATATTTTACGATTCCGTTTTTGCGAATACCTTCAAAATGATAATAAACAAACACACAAAGCGCCAAAGCAAGGGTTAAATTTAGGCTTGAAGTCGGAGATTCAAAACCAGGAATTATACCCATAACATTTCCCACAAATACAAGCAGACCGATAGTTGCGATTAACGGCAAATATTTTCTAGCTAGTTCTTCATTTCCCATTGTATCCTTTCCCATATTCAAAACACCGCCAAGATAAGCTTCGGTTACATTTTGGATACCGCGTGGAACAAGCTGCATAGATCTAGTCGAAAAATACGCAATCGCTATGATAATCGCCACAGCCAACAATAGGTGAAAAATGTAGATAAAAGTGTGATTGTAAGTAAATAAACTACCCGCAAAAAGAAACATATCTTTTAACATAAAAAGCCTTTAAAAGTAAAAAATTCAGCTGTTATTCTATCTTTTATTTGATTAAATTTCATTTAAAAATTTGATAAATTTGCGATTTCTTTATGCAATTAGACATGCAAACATTCAGAAAAAATCCGAATGTTTGTATAAATTTAATTATTTAAAGGCGTATTTGTTCTATTTAAGAAAAAAATTTAGCAAATTTAAATTTTACTCATTCTACTTTGCAAAGCTTCGTTTATAAGGGCGTTTGCAACTGCTCGTTCTTCTTTTATAAAGACAAAATTTTCGCCAAATTCACCCACAAGCTCTTTTTTTCTGCCAATTCCTGTGTAACGAATTATGACATCAGCTTTTAAATTCATAGAATTTATCATTTTTGCCACGAGTTCCAACTTTTGTTCGTTTGAAATGGTTAAAATTATCGCACTTGCTTCTTTTACATTTAACGCATCAAGCGTTGATTTTTGTGTTAAATTTCCAAAATAAATTTTCTCTCCCCTACTCTGTCCTAAATGCACAAGTTCGACATCGCTATCGATGACGGCATATTCTAATCCGCCACTTTGCAATCTTCGCACAACTTCTTGTCCTATGCGTCCGTATCCTGCAACTATGATATGGTTTTTTAAATTTGATAAATCAAAACCAATATCTTCATCAAGCCCTTCAACTTCGCTTTCTATGCGATTTGCTAGGCGGCTTAAATTTTTTAGTATAAACGGCGTTAAAATCATAGTTACAACTACGACGGTGATTAAAATTTGCCCAAGTTCGCCAGAAATCATCTTTCTTGAAATCAAAATCGCAAAAATCGCTAATGCAAATTCGCCGATTTGACAAATCGAAAGTGCCGCTTTTAAGGCAACTCGCTTTTTACTAGCCAAAATCAAAATCGCATAAACAACGCCTGTTTTTATTGCCATTGTAAGCACGATTAAAACCAAAATCATACCGTAATGATTTAAAATAGTGTCGAAATTTATCTGCATACCGATTGTGATAAAAAATAGACCTAGTAAAATATCCCTAAATGGGATAAGATCGGCTTCCATTTGGTGCTTGTATTCGGTTTCTGCAATAAGCATTCCTGCGATAAATGCGCCCAAAGTGTAAGAAAACCCAAAAATATGAGCTAAAAAACTAGCACCTACAACGATAAATAAAATTGTAGCTATAAATGTCTCTTTTGATTCGGTTTTAACGACAAAATAAAGGACTTTGTTAAAGACAAATTTTCCCAAAACAAAAAGTAAAAGCAAAACGATAGTTGCACTTACGGCAGTTTTAAAAATGAGTGAATTTACAGGCGTATTATCAGCACTTGCAAAAATATCAATCATAAGCAAAATAGGAATTACAGCTAAATCCTGAAAAAGCAAAATTCCAAGAGCTTTTCTGCCGTAATTTTGATTTATATCTTTTGTATCGTTTAGTATTTTTAACACAATCGCGGTCGATGAAAGCGCGAGTGCAAACCCCACTATAACGGCTGTTTTGATATTTATATCAAAGAAATTTTCTATCAACATAGAAAAAACTATACCACAAGCGGACATTTGAAGAAAGCCGTTAAAAAAAACTTCCTTTTTCATACTCATTAAATGTTTAAAACTAAATTCTAACCCGATAGTAAACATCAAAAAAACTACGCCAAATTCGGCGACATGAACTATTTCTTCTGCATGAATAATCTTTGTGTGAGTGATATTTGCCATTTGTGAAAGGCAAATTCCGGCTATTATATAACCGATAATCGTAGGAATATCAAATGCCTTAAAAATCACATTTAAAACAACAGCCAATGCAGTAACAATAAGAAAAAGTTCGATAAAAATTTCCATACCCTACTCTTTATTTACTCTTTTTCGCTTTCAAAAAAAATCAAATCAAAACTACTTTTTCGCTTGACAAGCTGATTTTTGCGTGAATTTGATGAGTTAAATTTATCAAGCTCAGCTCTTAATTCATCGATGATTTTTTCATATTCATCAATCTTTTCTTTTAGTTGCAAAATCACATCAACTCCCGCTAAATTTACACCCAAATCCTTTGTCAAACGCAAAATCATTTTTATTCTATCAATATCTCGCTCCGAATATAGTCGCATTTTTCCCTCTGTGCGACCGGGTTCGACTAAACCCTCTCTTTCATACTGACGAAGCGTTTGCGGGTGCAAATTTAGCACCTTTGCCACAACGCTTATAAGATAAACAGGCTCATCATATCCTTGCATTTTAGCCTCCTTAAAGCTTTTCTTCTAAAATTTTTCGAACTTCACTATCAAGTTCATCGACATTTGGCAAAACCACATTTACAACCAAATACAAATCTCCGTAAATTTTGCTTTTGCGATTTTGCACACCGTAGCCTTTTAGGCGAATTTTTTGTCCGTTTTTTGTATTTTGTGCGATTTTTATGGTTACTGGTTTTTTAAAAGTTTCTACTTCAAATTTACCGCCAAAAAGTGCAGTTTTAAGCGGAATTTCGATATTTTTATACAAATCATCGTCTTGCCTTTTAAATTCGCTACTTTCTTCAATATTTAAACTTAAAATTATATCGCCGACATTTCCGTTTCTGCTTGAAACCCTGCCCTTGCCACGAATTCGCAGTTTTTCGCCGTTATTTACTCCGCTTGGAATGCGAATTTTGATATTTTGATTATTTATGGAAATTTCTTTTTCTCCGCCTAAAACGGCAGTTTCAAAAGGTATGCTTAAATTTGCATTTATATCTAAATTTTCGCTACCAAAACCGCCAAAATCAAATCCGCCAAATCCGCCGCTACTGCGATAACTTCCACCACTGCTAAAACCACCGCTAAATGCACCGCCAAAAATATTTTTTAAAATTTCGTTTAAGTCGTCCATATTTCCAGCACTTCGTGCAAAATCACCGAAATTTTGTCCGCCAAACATATTATCGCCATAAGTGTCGTATTGTTTTCGTTTATTTTCATCGCTTAAAATTTCATACGCCGCGTTTATCTCTTTAAATTTATCTTCTGCACCTGCTTCTTTATTTATATCTGGGTGATACTTTCTAGCAAGTCTGCGATAAGCTTTTTTTATCTCTTCGCTACTTGCGTCCTTTGAAACGCCCAAAGTATCGTAAAGGCTTTTATTATCAGCCATTTTCCTTCCTTTATTTTTGTAAATTTATTACATATATTTTATCATAAAAGTTTAGTCTATGTCAATCAAGTTTAAACTAAATTTGCTTTAAATTTGGGAAAAAAATTAGAATTCATTAAAAAAATATTTTGATAAAAAAAATATAATTTACCAAAATTTTTTATAAGGAAAATTTAATGAAAAAAATTATTATGTTTTCAGCATTGACAGCCGGTTTGCTTTTTGGTGCTAGTATAAATTTTAACGAAGCTCCGAGCAAATTTGATCGACTAAATCCGGCTTACAACGGCGATGTAGTGCTATCTTTTCATAGTTCAATAAGTGAAGCCAAAAAATCGGTCGTAAATATCTCGACAAGTAAAACGCTAAAATCAGCTCAACACCCGATGAGCGAGCTGTTTGACGATCCGTTTTTTAAACAATTTTTCGGATTTGGTTTTGATATGCCACAGCGTGAGCGAAAATCAAGCTCTCTTGGTTCAGGCGTTATTATATCAAATGACGGATATATCGTCACAAATAACCATGTCGTAGAAAACGCAGACGAAGTTTTGGTAACTTTGCTTGATAATGACAAAGAGTATAAAGCCAAAATCATCGGCACAGATTCTAAGACCGATTTAGCGATCATCAAAATAGAAGAAAAAAATCTTTCAGCTATCAAATTTGCAAATTCAAACGACTTAATGGAAGGCGATATTGTTTTTGCTATCGGAAATCCTTTTGGCGTGGGCGGAACGATTACGCAAGGCATAATTTCAGCACTAAATAAAAATAATATCGGCTTAAATCAATATGAAAATTTTATCCAAACAGATGCCTCGATAAATCCGGGCAACTCAGGTGGTGCGTTAGTCGATAGTCGTGGCGCATTAATAGGCATAAATTCAGCTATTCTTAGCAGAAGCGGCGGAAATAACGGCATAGGCTTTGCAATCCCGTCAAATATGGTAAAAGATGTTGCACAAAAATTAATTAGCGACGGCAAAATCGAACGCGGCTATATCGGCGTTATGATAGGCGATCTTACAAAAGATCAAAAAGAAATTTATAAAAACACAGAAGGTGCTCTTATCGTAGGTGTTGAAAAAGATCTTCCTGCCGATAAAGCAGGTATCAAAAGAGGCGATTTGATAACAAAAGTCGATGATAAAACAATCAAAAATTCAAATGAACTAAAAAATTTAATCGGCTCAATGCCGCCAAATAAAACAATCGAAGTCGAATTTGAGCGCGACAAAACTATGAAAACAGCTAAAATCAAGCTAGATAGTATGAGTGGCGATGAAAAAAGTAGTGGCACCAAAGGTGGAAGCGCGATTGACGGACTTAAACTTAGCAATCTAAATGATGAGCTTCGCCAAAAATATCGCCTTGATAGCGATATTAACGGAGTTTTGGTAACTGGCGTTGAAGACGATTCAAAAGCAGAAGAATTTGGCTTTAAAACCGGCGATGTTATCATCCAAATCGGTCAAAAAGATGTAAAAAATATCGAAGATTTCAATAAGCTTGTAAGAGACTACAAAGGTCAAAAAACCCTTGTTTGGGTTATTAGAAATAGAATTCCACAAGGTTTAGTTATAAAATAATCCAAATTTACACTAATTCGGAGCGAATTTTTGCTCCGAATTTCTTACAAATTCAAATTTAATCCTTATTTTGCTATAATCAAGCCCAAAAAAGGAAAAACAATGATAAAAATTTTAATGATTGAAGATGATACCGAGCTTGCCGAGATTTTATCTGATTATTTAACCCCTTTTGATATGGAAGTTACTATCGTAGAAGATCCTTATGTCGGACTTTCTAAAATAAGAGCAAAGCTAGAAAATTTTGATTTGATTATTTTGGATTTGACTTTGCCGGGTATGGACGGACTTGAAGTTTGCAAAGAAATTCGCAAAACAAACAATATACCGATTATCATTTCAAGCGCAAGACACGATTTAACCGATAAAATAAATGCTTTTGATTTTGGCGCTGATGATTATCTGCCAAAGCCTTATGATCCAAAAGAGTTACTAGCTAGGATAAAAAGTCATATCCGCCGCCAACAAAGTTTAGGCGTAGCGTCAAATTTGGCACCGCAAAATAAAGATTTGGTGCTAAATGAATTCGAACATATCATAACCCTAAAAGGCAAAGAGATAAATTTGACGGTTGCAGAATATGACATTTTACGCTATTTAATAAAAAAAGAAGGTGGCGCAATCACACGAGAAGAGCTTATTTATAACTGCGCTTCAATCGATGAAGATTCGACTATTAAAAGCATAGATGTCATCATCGGACGAATTCGCCACAAACTCGGCGAAGATCCAAAAAATCCAAAATATATCCACGCTATTCGCGGAGTAGGATACAAACTAATCCAATGAGACGAAATTCGATATTTTTTACGATAACTTTCATATTTGTTTTGGCTATCGTGGCTATTTCGATAATGTTTTGGTGGCTTATCGGATACGACAAAGAAAACTACCGTAGAGAGTTAAATACTCGCTATGAAATCGTAACAAATTTATATCTTTATAAAATGAATAACTTAATCAGCGAGAGCGAATTTAAACGCCAAATGCAAAATTTTAAAATTCCCGAAGTCCAGGACGAACCAACAAAAAATGAAGTTTTAACTAAAAGCGAAAATTTATACGAAATGGCAACAAGCTTGGGTTCAGGAGCTATTTTATATTTTGAAAAAAAACATTATTTAAAAATCGAACGAAAAAATGAGCTTATTTTACTTTATGATTCAGAGTATCAACCTTATCGTTATGACTTTTTTAGGCTGGTTTATTTTGCCGTTTTAATTACACTTTTGGTAACTTATATCTTTACGATACGAAAAATCAAACCACTTCGCAAACTAAAAAGAGAGATTAATAAATTTGCTAACGGCGATTTAAATATAAAAGATGTTAGCGTTGGAAATAACGAAATTTCCGATGTTTCAAAGGCATTTTATGATTCGGTTATGCAGATTAAAAAATTAAATGAATCTAGGCATTTGTTTTTGCGAAACATTATGCACGAGCTTAAAACGCCCATTACAAAGGGACGAATCGCAACCGAGATGATAGAAGAAAGCAAAAACAAAGATCGTTTGATTTCGGTTTTTGAAAGATTGGAAAGCTTGATTAACGAATTTGCCGCTGTTGAAAGGGCGACTTCTGGCATAAATTTAGATAATTTTATAGATTGTAGCGTTGAAGATATAGTAAATGAAGCCATTGATTTAGCAATGTGTGACAAAGAGAGAGTAAATTTAGAAAATCCACTCAAACTTAGTATAAATGTCGATTTTAAGCTATTTTCAATCGCCGTTAAAAATATCATAGACAATGGCTTAAAATATGGTAGCGATAAAAAAATTCGCATAGTCGCAAATGCAAAATGCTTAGATTTTATCACAAGCGGAGAGCCACTAAGTAAGGATTTTAAATTTTATATAGAACCTTTTGCGAAAGGCGAAAATGCCAAACAAAGCTTCGGGCTTGGACTTTATATCGTAGATAGTATCTTAAAAGCTCACGGCTTAGAGCTAACATATCGCCACGAAAACGGCGAAAATATTTTTAGTTTTGAAAATATTAGTAGTAGTATTATACTCTAACATAAATATTTTAATTATCCGAATAAGCATCGAACTATATTTACTTTACTATTTATAATATTATTACCTTTAAATAAAAAATTTTTTCTTAAATTTAAAAAAGCAATGAATTTTTAAATTTGGATTTTATATTTTAAACTGTTAGATCTCTTTTTTAACTTTACCTAAAATTATAAAATTATATTATTGTGAGCAAAAAAGTAACAAAGTAAAAGTAAAACATAATTTTTTTAAAAAATGACAACATAATTTTAATATATTCATAGAAATTAGAGTACAATTAAAAATTTAAAATAAAAAAGGCGTCGCCAAATAGCGACGCCTGCAAATTTATCCGACAAGAATCAGATTATTCTATTTTACCAGTTTCAATTCGTTTTTGGTAAATAGTTCTCATTTTTCTGATTTGTTGTTGAACATCAAATACACCATGCCAGTGAGCATAGTCAGGAGCACCCATCATCGCACCCATTCTCATACGGCGACCTTCATGGTGCCATGAGTAGTAGTATGCTCTTTGGAATTCATCACTCCATTCATCATCTTTGAGAAGTTTTTTCTCTTTTAGCTCATTTAGCATTTTCATAGCTTCATCGTGATAGAAGTTATAAAGCATTACATGTTTATCACCCATTTCAAAGAAGTTAGTTGTAAATGTGCTTGTATGGCATGATTTACATACCATTGCCATCTCTTTTCTACCTGCATCAGCACCGTCTGGGTGACCAGCAAGAGCATTACCTGTTGTTAATTTCATGCCCTCTGCCCACTCTTTTGCAGCAGTGTCAAATCCACCGCTTCTTTGATTGCTGTGCGGAGCCCATAGGTTCCATTTCAAGCGAAGGCTAACATTGTGAGTAGTTTTTAGCTCACCGATACCTGACATGTGGCAAACTGCACAAGTTGGAGTTCTATAATCAGGAACATCCCATGTATCAGGTGCGCTGTCAAATTTGTATTTGTCGCCTTCTGTGTTGTAGATATGTCCGTGCATTGAATTGTTAAAAATTTCAATGTTTGGATGATCAGGTCCTAAGTGACATGAAGCACAAGCTTCTGGTTTTCTAGCTTCTACTATGTCAAATTTATGTCTGCTATGGCAAGCAACACAGCTTCCGATTCCGCCGTCAGGATATGCAGTACCGATACCAAAATTTGGCCAAGTCTCTTTTAGAGGCTTTCCTGCGCTATCCATTTTGATAACAGAACCATGACATTGGATACAGCCTGTGATCGCAGGAGCATCTTTTAAATCAGGGTGATCTGCACCTTCATAGTGATACATAAGTTCAAGCATAGGCTTTTTAGCGAACATTTGAACGCCGCCTCTTGCGTGACCGCTTTGGTTGAACTCAGCAACCTCTTTCTCGTGACATTTCGCACAAGTTTTTGAACTAACCAACATACTTACATGGTTAGTGCTATCTTTTGGGTGAGCAGCTTTGATTGCCATTGGATTGTCCGCAGGGACATTGTGACAATCAACACAACTTACACCAGCATGAGCGTGACGAGAAGATTTCCAGTCATTTACAATGCCCGGACTCTCTTTTGTATGGCACTCGATACACTCAACCGCCTGAGCAGAAAGTTTTCGATCAACTTTCATGCCCTTCATAAGATTTACATCGCCTACATTTTCCGCAAAACACATCACGGACAAACAGGCAACTGCCAAGAAAATCTTTTTGAACATGTTCTCTCCTTTCTTTTACTTGGTGTTTTCTACTTTACTAAATTTCTCTTTTAAATGAAAGCCTAAATTTTTATGACCAACATTTTCGTGACACTCGACACAAGTTTTATTTGAAATGCCGTTAAAATAATCACGGTGTGGTAAAAATGATTTCATATTTGAAGCTGTTGCATTTTTGACATTTTCATGACAACTCATACAACCGCTATCATAAACAAATTCTTTTTTATTTCTACGATTTGCTTCCCAGTCGTTATTTTCAGGATCCGAAAACGCAACTTGCCAAGCTTCGCTAATGCCGTTCATGGCTTTTTTGTATGTATAATTCCAAACACTATCGTGTGGCAAGTGGCAACTTACACACTCTGCTTTTACGCCCATTGCGTTATTTCCGCCATGAGTATCTTGCAAATAAGAATCTCTCATAGGCTCCATGACATGGCAACTACTACAAAATTTGTCATCTCCTGTTTTATGAATCATCTCGGCACTCGCTAATGCAATACCAAGACCAATCAAACCGCCAAGTATAAAAACCAAAAAGATTAAAAGTTTTGAGGTTTTCAAATTTAAGTCCTTTTTAATTTAGGTATTTTGTTACAATTTATTTTGCGAGTTATACCAAATTTTGGGGTAAAAACAAATGAGAAAAATCAAATTTTTTTTATTTTTTCAAATCATTCTCAAAATTTTTAATAATGATTCGCAGCCTTTTTTAATGTCAATATAAGTTTTAGCGAAGTTTCCGCTATACCACGGATCATCAATTTCTAAATTCAAATTCGAATTATTTTGAGTTAAAATTTGTCGTAAATTGTCATTAAAACTGCATTTATTTTCATTTGCATTTTGTTGTGTTTTGATAAATTGTGTTACATTTTCATTATTATCTAAATTTGAAAATTCTAGTAACAAAAAAAATTTATTATTTACATCAGTTCCCATAATGCGGGAAAGGTTACGAATATTATTTTTATCCATACATATCAAAAAATCAAAATTTTGATAATCATCTTTTTTGATTTGCGTAGCTGTGTGTGGATAAATTTTAATGCCATGTTTTTTTAATTCATTTATCGTGCCATAATGCACACCATTGCCGATTTCTTCGGTGCTCGTTGCCTTCGAATTTATAAAAAAATCATCAGTTAAATTTGCTTTTTCAACCAAGTCTTTCATCACAAACTCAGCCATCGGCGATCTACAAATATTTCCGTGACAAATAAATAGTATCTTTTTCATCAAATTTTTCCTATTTTCAAATTTATTTTAGAATTTGCTTTAAATTTAGCTTAAAAAAAAATTTTGCAAATTTAGTAAATTTGCCCTACTTTACCATTCCTGCTTCTTTTAAAAACACGCTTGGTTCGTATGAAATTTTGCGAATTTTATCAAATTTTGCGTAGCTTAAAACCAACTCGTCCCTTGCTCTGGTAACAGCGACATAAAAAAGCCGTCTTTCTTCGTCCAAGCTGCCGCCAATAGCCATTAGCTTCGAATTTGGAAAGCGATTTTGTGCTAAATCAACCAAAAAAACTTGATCGAATTCCAAACCCTTACTGGCATGAACGCTTAGCAAATTCACACCTTCGCCCTCGCTCATTTCCTTTGAACCCATTGTTAAAAAGTTATAAAATTTCTCGGCATTTGCATATTTTACGGCGATTTCATTTAAAATCGCAACTTTATTATAAATTCGCTCATTCTCTTCTTTTTTTCTATCTTCATCGACCTTACCGTTTTTTAAAGTCGCCCTTTTTGTCGCTATTTGCGTGGCGATACTAGCAAAAATTTGCGAATTTTTAATTTCAGTTAAAATGTTAAGCGATTTTTGGCTAGTGCCGACTTTTTTGAAAAGTTTGTAAATTTCATATAAAAATACCGCCCCGTCACTACTTAACTTGTTATATTTTAAAATCGGGTGACTTTTAAAAAATTCATCAAAACCAAGTTCGCTAAAACGGCTTACGGAGCCGATAGTATCGATGTCTTCAAAAAGTCCAAGACCTATATTTTTTCTCTTTTTCTCAAAAATTTTCACGCTCTCATCAGGGTGCATAAATCCTTGCAAAATGCTTCCATGCCCCAAAAGCATAAAAGCGTCAAAAAGTTCCTTGCTTACGGCATTTCCAACGCCACGAGCAAATTCGCAAGTGTTGATAAATGCCATTATGTCTTTTGGATTTACCAAAATTCCAAAAATATCCATAAAAGCCTTGATTTCACGGCTTTCAAAAAAGCTAATCCCGCCTTTTCGTTTGCACGAAATTCCAAGCTCTTTAAGCGAAACTTCTGCCGCATCAGCCGATGAATTATTTCGAAAAATTATCGCTATATTTTCATGCGAAAACGGCGAATTTGAGATAGATTTTGCCACACTTGCGTATTGTGCCATAATTTCATCATATATAAATAGTTTTGGCGAAGCAAATTTGCCATCTCGTCCGACGATTAGCTTTTTTTCATACAAACGCGGATTGTTTGCGATGACTTTATTTGCAAGGGCTAAAATCGCAGAAGATGAGCGATAATTTATGTTTAACGCATAAATTTTTGCATTTTTATAACGAGTGCCAAAAGAGCCGATAATGTCGATATTTGCGCCGTTAAACGCATAAATACTTTGATCAAAATCCCCCACGCAAAATAGACTTTTTGGATCAAAAGCGTCTATAAGTGATCCTTGAAGCGAATTTGTGTCTTGATATTCATCGACCAAAACTTCGTCAAATTCGAGTTTCGCACCATTTCTTAGCTCGTCTCGCATTTTTATTAAAATATCGTTAAAATCAGCGTAATTAAATTTAGCCTTTTCTTCTTCAAATTCACGCAAAATATCTTCATAAATTTCGCTAAACTCGGCTTGATCTTCGTAATTTCTAGCAAACCAGTCGCTAAAATTTGCGCTCATTTCTTTATTTTGAAAAAGTGAGTAAATATCGTATAAATATGCCCCGCCGTAGGGTTTAATGTCGCTTATATGATGAAAATTTCGCCTTTCAACTAGGCTTTTTAATAGCGTTTTAAGTTCGCTTGGTTGTTTTAAAACTACGCCCTTGCCAAGCTTGCTAAGTAGCGTATAAGATACTGCGTGAAAAGTGCCAGCTACGATTTTTGAAGTGATAGATTTATCAAAATGACGCGAAAGTCTAGCTATCATCTCGCTTGCTGCTTTGTTTGTAAAGGTTAAAAGCAGGATTTTTTCAGGTTTCGTTCCTAAATTTAGTAAATGCGCAATCCTAGCAACGATAGTCGATGTTTTGCCTGTGCCTGCACTTGCGATTACTAGATTATAGCCTTTTGGGGCTGTTGCTGCTGTGTATTGCTCAGTATTTAGTTTCGAAAGTGCGTCCATAAAAATCCTTATAAAAAAGCCAAATTATAGCTTAAATTCATTAAATTTCTTTTATAATGACAAAATGAAAAAAATAGTTTTAAAATTTGCAAAAATTTGTTTGATTTTTTTGGCTTTATGTTTTGGCAGTTTTTTGATTTTAGATAGATTATTTCCGTTAAATTTGGAAATGTTAAACAAGCCAAAAAGTCAAATTTTACTTGATAGAAACGATAAAATCATAAATATGAAAATCGCAAAAGACGACATTTGGCGATTTTATGCAAACTTGGGTGAAATCCCACAAAATCTCAAACAAAGCGTTTTGTTTTTTGAAGATAGACATTTTTATAACCATTTCGGCGTAAATTTTTTCTCGCTTTTAAGGGCTTTTGCGTATAATTTTACGCAAAATTCTACACAAAGATTAGGCGGTTCGACAATCACAATGCAAGTAGCGCGAATGATGAACCCAAAAGAGCGAACCTATGCAAATAAAATAATCGAAATTTTCAATGCTTTTCAGCTTGAATTTCACTACACAAAAGATGAAATTTTGACAATGTATTTCAATCTCGCCCCTTATGGCGGAAATATCGAAGGGGTTAAAACGGCGGCATATTTTTATTTCGGTAAAAATTTAAACGAACTTAGTATCGCTCAAAGTGCGCTTTTAAGCGTAATCCCAAAAAATCCAAATAAAAATCGCTTGGATAGAATTTCAAATGTTAATAAGCTCAAAAACCGCCTTATAACCGAGCTTTACAAGGGTAAAATAATCGATGAAAACCAAAAAATAAGAGCCATAAATGAGCCATTTGAAAATACAAGACTAGCTTATGCAAACAATGCGGTGCATTATGCGAATTTGGCCTTTACAAACGGCGTAAAAAAGGCAAATTTAGATTTGCAAATTCAAACTGCGTTAGAAAATTTTTTAAAAAATGAGATTGAAAATTTAAAATCAAAAAGCGTTGCAAACGGTGCAGCCGTGCTAATCGATAACGAAAAAATGCAAGTTATAGCTTACGCCGGAAGCCACGATTTAAATGCAAAATTCGGGCAAAACGACGGCGTAAAATCATCAAAAAATGTAGGCTCAACGCTAAAACCATTTATCTATGCAAAAGCCCTAGAAATGGGTATTATAACGCCACTAACAAAGCTAGTTGATACCGAGCTTTATTTTAGCAACTACACTCCAAAAAATTATGATGAAAAATTTTACGGCATCATCACTGCAACCGATGCTTTGGGCTTTTCGTTAAATATTCCTGCCGTAAAATTAAATTCAATTTTAGGAAAAAATTCGCTTTTTTACACTCTACAAAAGGCGAATTTAACCGATTTTGATGAAGCATATTATGGTGCAGGTATCGCTCTTGGTGGAATTTCGCTTTCACTTTTGGATTTAACTCACCTTTATAGCGTGTTTGCAAAGGACGGAAAGCTAAAACCGCTTGAAATAGCAGGTCGTATCATAGGGAAAAACGAGCAAATTTTAACTCCACAAAGCGCGTATTTGGTTACAAAAATGCTAGAAAATGCCCCGCGAAGTTACCTAAATTCAGTTTGGAAAAATACCGAAAATAAGCCAAATTTAATGTTTAAAACAGGCACAAGTGCAGGCGCAAAAGACCTTTATACGGTAGCTCTCACGCCAAAATTCACGCTTGGCGTTTGGCTTGGGAATTTTGACGGAAGCAAAACAAACGATTTAAGTGGCGGAATAAGCGCAGCACGGGTTGCTTTTAATATGTTTGATTATTTGGATAAAAATTATGAAATTTCAAATTTTAACCAGCCACAAGGTATCCAAAAACACAAAATTTGCACCGATTTTTACTATGAAAATAGCTGCAAAGACGAAAAAGAAGATTTTGTCATAGAAGGTGTAGATAGAAATTTAAGTTGCGAAATTTACAAAAACGAAGAGCTTTTTTATCTTTTGAAAAATAATTTTTTAGATACAAAAGAACTTGAAAATGGGCATTGTGGTGCTAAATTTAAAAGCTTAAAGCCTATTTTAAACGATATTAATGAAAAAAAGTTTCTAGCTTTAACGGACGGAAAAATAAATTTAAAAATTCACTGTACGGCGATTTTTGGCGATGAAATTTTTATCTCATTTGACGATGGAAATTACACACAGATACCAAATTCAAAGCCGTTTTTTAAGGAATTTAGTATAGGCAAACATATCGTTAAATGCCTTGATAATTATTCAAATTTAACCCGCGCAAACTTCGAAATTACCGAATAATTTCCAAATTTATTCATAAAAAAGCATTGAAGATATATAATTTTAAAATTCAAATAAAACTACGGAGAAAAAAATGTTGAAAAAAATTTTGATTTTGCCGTTTTTATGTGGCATGGCTTTTGGTGTGAGCGTGATGCAAAAGGGAAACTATATCGAATTTAGCGATATTTTCATGGATAAAAAATTTTCTATCACACAAGATGAAATTTTTAAATGCGAACCCAAAATAAACGGAACTTACGAATTTATCGATAACGGCGAAATTAGGACAATCAAATTTTATCCAAAAACTCCGTTAATAGCAGGAAAAAAGTATAATTGTTCGCTTCCGGACGGCGGCGAATTTAGCTTTTCTACAAATTCGTTTGGACTAAGCGAATTTCGCAAAATAAAAAGTGGTTTAGTTGTCGCCAAATTTAACGATTTTGTCGATATTGATGAGCTGAAATCAAATTTAACTGTATATAAAATGGAAAATTTGGCAAAAAACGATATAACGCATGAAATTCGCACAGCTGATTACAAGACATTTTTTATCGATTATAACGCTAAAATGGATAAAATCGCCGTTGAGATTTCTAATTCTTTGAAATCTAAATTCGGCGTAAAAATCAAATCAGGTAAGATTTTAAAAACCGACGAAGAACCGTTTGTAGATAATAAAAACGCCATAAATTTGACAGAAGTTTCAGCTACCGGATATAGCTATGATGACGGAAAATTAGGCATTAGGCTTTATTTCAAAGACTGGCTTAGAGCATCTAGCAAATTTGTTCGCATAAAAGGTGTTTCGAATTTTAGCATTTCCGAGCCGTCATATTGCGGATATTATCGCCATGATGAGAGTATAAAAGAGCAAATTCCTCAAAACGCAAACTACTATATAGACATAAAAAGCGATGAATTTTTGCCAAATGAAAATTATGAAATCACGCTGTTAAGGGGATTTGGGGATAATTATACTCTACTTAGAGAAGATTTGAACTTTAAAATTTTAACACAAGATAGAAAACCTTTTATCGCTTTTTCTGATGAGAAAAAATTCGTGCCAAAGTCGGCAGTTGTGAGCTTTAAAGCTTCAAATTTAAATGAAATCAGCGTTATGATCTCAAAACTTTTGGATCAAAATTTGCGATATTTTTTAAATTTTGATGACAACGCCTACCCATACACGAAAGAAATTTTAAGCCAAAAATTCGACATCGGCGGGGCAAAAAATGAAGTTATCGAGCGAAAAATAAATTTTGATTTCAAAGGTTATACGGACGGAATTTACAAAATTTCAGTCGCTTATAAAGACGGAGAAGAGCTAAAAACTATCGATAAAATCGTATATTTAAGCGATATTAGCGCGACTGCCACACTTAGTCAAAACGGAATTTTGATTTTGACTTCAAGGCTAAGTTCGGGCGAAATTCTGCCAAAAACAAATGTTTTGATTTATTCTGATACTAACGAAATAATTTATAACGACAAAACCGATAAAAACGGAATTTTAAAGATTAGTGATAAAGATTTTTTGGATAAAAAACCAAAATCGATTTTTATTCAAAACGGCAAAGAAAGTGCATTTTTGATTTTTAATAATGCCGTTATGGAGTCTGAGCCGACAAAAAATCTAAAACGAAGCTTTTTGTATCTAGCTAGTGATTTAATCAATCCAAACGAGCAAATTCAGGGCGTTTTTATACTAAAAAATAGCGACTTTTCTGCCATAAAAGGCGTTCCGATAAAATTACGCATTTTTGATCCAAAAAATATAGAAATTCTAAGCAAAGGCGTTAAAACCGATGATTTTGGTGTTGTTGAAATCGATGAAAAAATGGGCGAGATGACAGGAATTTATCGCATTGACGCTATTTTCGAAAACAAAATTATAGCAAGTAAAAATTTTAGCGTTGAAAATTTTATTCCAAATCGCATTAAAAACGACATTATAACGGATAAAAAAGAGTATTTTGGAAATGAATTTATAAAAATAAAAGCCGTATCTAACTACCTTTTGGGCGCTCCAAGTAGCGATATGGACGGAAATTTAATCGCTACAATGTTTGATAAAAAGCTTAAATTCGATGAATATAAAGATTTTTCATTTGAAAATGAGCTATTGCAAAAAGCCGGTAATACCGAATTTGAAAATATATTTTTTAGACTTGATAAAAACGGCGAAAAAGAGCTAATCATCGCACCTTTGCAAGATCAAAATGTATCAAATGCTTATGATATTTTGCTAAATTTCAGCGTCAATGACGGCGGAAAAATGGTAAATGCTTATGAAGATGTTGCCTATTTTCCGTATAAAAACATAATCGGCATTAGCGCAAACAAACGCTTTACAAAAACAGATGATAGTGTAAATTTTCAAACTATTTTACTAGATAGCGCGGCTAAAAAGCCAATTTCCGGTGAAATTGATATTGAAATTTACAAAAAAGATTACGATTATGTTTTTAATGGAGATTATTACGCAGAACAGCTAAATTTCGTACTTATGGATAGTTTTAAAACTAAAAATTCGCAATTTGATTATAAATTTAAAAGCGGTGGCGATTATTTGGTTGTAGCTCATGATTATCTAAGCGGAAGTAGCGCTAGTATCAAAGTCGATGTTAGCGGCTGGGGATACTATGGCAAACTTGATGCAAAATCCATAACAACGGCAAAAATAGTGCTAGAAAAAACCTCTTTTAAACCGGGAGAAATCATAAAAGGTATTATAAATTCGCCGATTGAAAATGGAATTTTAAGCGTTTCGTTAGTTAGCGATGATATTGCTGATTTTGTCGTAAAAGAGTTCAAACAAGGCAGTGGCGAATTTGAGCTAAAAGTTCCGCAAAACTTCACAGGCGGTCATATCTCAGCTTCTATTTTCCGCCCTGCAACGCCTACAAATGCGCCTTTACGAACATTTGCAAATTTAGCAGTAAAAGTCGATAACTCATCTCATAAATCCCCTATTTCGCTATTTCACGATAAATCAAGCAAAAACGGCGAAACAACAAAGATAATAGTAAGCGCAGAACCAAACTCAAAAGTTGTTTTATTTGCCGCGGATATGGGAATTTTAAATATCATCAACCAGCAAGAACTAGACGCTTTTAAGGCTTTTGATACGCCGATTTATTTTGCAATGCGATATTATGATATTTACAATGATTTAAGCACATATTTTACTAATGCCGATGAGCTTAAATTCGGCGGCGATATGGTTATGGCAAATTTCGCTGCCATGAAGCGAGATGCAAGTCCTGTGCAAAAACGCAAGGAACGCTCTTTTGTCATTATGAAAAGCGGAAAAACAAACGAACAAGGAACGGCTGAATTTGAACTAAAATTCCCAAGCAATTTTAATTCAAAAGTTAGAATTTCAGCCCTAAGTGTCGATGATAACACGATAAATTCTACAAATTCATATATCGACATAAAAGACGAAGTGGTTATAAAACCTTCCGAGCTTACATATTTGGTTAAAAATGATAAGATTGATTTTTCTTTAACGCTTATGAATACGACAAATTCGGATAAAAATTTAACGCTAAAAATTGAAAATTCGCCAAATTTAAACCTTGGAGAATTTAATAAAAATATAAACCTTAAAGCTCTTTCAAATTCGCATGAAAAATTCAGCCTAAATGCGCGTGATTTAGGAAATGCGAGTTTAAATTTTATAGTCCAAGATAAAGATAAAATCTATAAAAACAAACTCAAATTTAGCGTTATTTCGCAATTCCCTGCAAGTAAATTTTTCAAATCAGGCTTTGCAAAGTCAAAAATAGATTTAAATCTAGGCGATGAAAGCTATAAAAACGCCTTTGTAAATGTTTCGGCAACGCCAAATGCAATCTCTTTTGTGCATGATTTAAACTCATATCCGTATGGTTGCACCGAGCAAATCACTTCAAAAATG
Source organism: Campylobacter sp. CN_NE2 (assembly GCF_027797465.1). Taxonomy (NCBI): domain Bacteria; kingdom Pseudomonadati; phylum Campylobacterota; class Epsilonproteobacteria; order Campylobacterales; family Campylobacteraceae; genus Campylobacter; species Campylobacter sp. CN_NE2. Next base: position 505,045 of record NZ_CP115608.1, read on the forward strand.
GTCGCGCTAAATCATCTTTATCAAAGAGATAAAAACGCCACAACGCTAGATAAAATCAAAGATAACGCAAGGGTAGTTATTTCTCGTCTTAAAAATGACGGCAGTTTTGGCTACTGGTCGGCTTACGGGCATACAAACGAGTATGCTTCGGTTTATGCAGCTGATATTTTGCTAGAATTTGATGAAAAATATAATTTCATCGGCGAAAATCAACGCAAACTGATATTTAGATATTTGAAAACAAATTTCAAAAATAACTTTTTAAAAACCTATGCAAATTTTATTTTAAATCGCCACAAACAGCTACCGGTAAGCGAGATAAATTTTATGTTTGATAACCTTATTTACGATGTAAGTTTGCATAGTCGCTATATGATGGCGCACATTTTAAAAACAAATAATATGCAAAAAGAATTTGATATTGTTTTGCAAAAAATAAATTCGCAATTAAACGATATTGGTAAATTTGATGATGTTGTTTTTGATAGCAGTTATAGAAATATCGCTTTTGCGCTTTTTGTCCATGCCTTGACATTAGAGCCAAACCAAAATTCGCTAAGTTTTATAGACTATTTAACAAATAATTTTGAAAATATCAAAAGCACGCAAGAAAGAGCTTTTATAGTCAGAGCTTTTGATGAATATTTTAAAAATGGCGATACAAAGGCGAATTTTGCACTTGAATTTGACGGAAAAATAGATGAATTCAGTGCTCAAATTTCAAGGCAATTTGCTCTTGAAAATCCTCAAATTTCGATTATGCCAAAAGATGAAAAAGGCGTATTTTATTCACTTTTATCATTTGGTTATGAAAAAGTGCCTTTAAAACACAAGGATTTCGATCCTAGCGAATTTGATAAACCTTTTGCAAAATTTAATCCCGAGCTTAAAATTTTTAGAGAATTCACCGATACGAACGGCAAAAAAGTAGATCTAAATAGCCTAAAAGTCGGCGATAGAATTTTTTCTAAAATTAAGGTTTATTCGAATTTTTGGGTGAGAAATTTAGCTATCGATGAAGCCGTTAGTAGCTGTTTTGAAACGGTAAATGAAAGACTTTATCCTAGCACTCGCACAAAATTTACGCAAGATAAAGCCAAATTTAACCACAAAGAATATCTTTTCGATAGAGTGCTTTATTTTCCAAATGATTTTACGCGCGAGATTACCATTTTTACGCCGCTAAATGTCGTCATAAGCGGCGAATGCTCGCTTCCTGCTGTAAAAGCCGAATATATGCAAGATGAAAGCTTAAACGACTACGACCTAGAAATGCTTAAATTTAAGGTTAGCGAGTGAAAAAATTTATAAATTTTGGCGAAATAAATTTTCGCCAAAATTCACTTTAAAATATCCGTAAATTCAGCTTTAATCAACTCTTTATACAAATTTTGATAAAATCGCCGAATTTATTATGAATTCACAAATTTAAAAGGCGAAAACATGGCAGATTTTTACAATCCAAAAGAAGTTGAAGAAAAATTTTATAAAATTTGGGAAGAGCGCGGTTATTTCGAGATCGACGGCAACAAAAATATCCAAGAAAAAGGCAAAACATTTTGCATTATGATGCCCCCGCCAAATGTAACGGGCGTTTTGCACATAGGACACTCGCTGACTTGCACACTCCAAGACATTATGACGCGCTATAAACGCATGGACGGATACAAAGCGCTGTATCAACCAGGACTCGATCACGCAGGAATCGCCACTCAAAATGTCGTCGAACGCGAACTTTTAGCCAAAGGCATAAAAAAAGAAGAAATCGGCAGGGAAGAGTTTTTAAAACATGTTTGGAAATGGAAAGAGCAAAGCGGCGGCACGATAGTTCGCCAAATCCGCCGCCTTGGCGTGGGTCCAGCGTGGAGTAGAGAGAGATTTACCATGGACGACGGGCTTAAAAACGCCGTGCGAAAAGCCTTTGTAAATTTATACGAAAAGGGCTTAATCGTGCGAGGCAATTATATGGTGAATTGGTGCACTCACGACGGCGCACTTAGCGATGTGGAAGTCGAACACAAGGCAAATAAGGGCAAACTTTATTATGTGCGATACTATTTAGACAGCGAAAAAGATAAATTTATCGTAGTGGCGACTACTAGACCTGAAACATATTTCGGCGATACCGCAGTAATGGTAAATCCAAACGACGAACGCTTCAAACACCTAATCGGCAAGTTCGTAAATTTACCGATAATAAACCGCAAAATTCAAATCATCGCCGACGAGCATGTCGATATGGCATTTGGAACAGGCTGCGTAAAAGTTACCCCAGCGCATGATCAAAACGACTACGAAGTCGGCAATCGCCACGATTTGGAATTTATCACAATCTTTGACGAAAAGGGTATTTTAAACGAATATTGTGGCGAATTTAAAGGACTTGAACGCCTTGAAGCCAGAGATAAAATCGTCGCAAAGCTTGATGAGCTAGGCTTTATCGAAAAAATCGAAGATTACGAAAATCAAGTTGGGTATTGCTACCGCTGTAAAAATGTCGTCGAGCCCTATATCTCAAAGCAATGGTTTGTCAAATCAGACATCGCTAAAAACGCCATAAAAATGGTAAATGACGGTGGGGCTGAGTTTTTCCCAGCGCACTGGATAAATAGCTTTAATGCGTGGATGAGAGAGCTAAAAGACTGGTGCATTAGCCGTCAGCTTTGGTGGGGACACCGAATTCCTGTGTTTTACTGCGAGTGCGGACATGAGTGGGCGGACGAAAATGAAAGCCCAAGCAAATGCCCAAAATGCGGTAGTTCGAAATTCACGCAAGACCCAGATGTCCTTGATACTTGGTTTTCTAGCGGCTTGTGGCCGATTTCGACACTTGGCTGGGGCAACGGCGACGCGCTAAAAGATGAAAAATGGCATGAGAGCGATTTGGAAGAGTTTTACCCAAATACTATGCTGATTACGGGCTTTGACATACTTTTCTTTTGGGTTGCAAGAATGTTTTTCCAATGCGAAAATGCTACTGCCAAATTGCCATTTCACGATGTCTATCTCCACGCCCTAGTTAAGGACAAAGACGGCAAAAAAATGAGTAAATCAAGCAAAAATATCGTCGATCCGCTCGATAAAATCGATGAGTATTCAGCCGACATTTTGCGATTTACCCTGACCGTTTTATGCGTGCAGGGTCGCGACCTACGCCTAAGCGATGATAAGCTTTTGATTTATAGAAATTTTGTAAATAAGCTTTATAACGCAAGTAAATTTTTGCTTTTAAATTCGGCTAAATTCGGTGATTTGGACGAAAATTTGGTTCAAACGAAGCTTGGAGAGTATATGCTAAGCCGTTTTAAGGCGTGTGTAAATTCGATCAGGGCAAATCTCGACGCATACCGCTTCAACGACGCTGCGACTGATTTGTATAAATTTTTCTGGGACGAATTTTGCGACTGGGGGATTGAGCTAAGTAAAGCAAACAAGGCTGCAATCCCTGAGCTTGGTATGATTTTTAAAGAAGCTTTGAAGCTTTTAAGCCCATTTATGCCGTTTATCAGCGAGTATCTTTACCATGAGCTTAGCGGCACTTCGTTGGAGAGCGGAGAATCCGTAACCATGATGAGATACCCAAAAACTTCGGCACAAAACGAAGGGATCGAAAAGCTTTTTGAGCGCGTGATTGAAGCGATTGTGAGCATTCGTCGTGCAAAAGCGACGATTGATTTAGGAAATGCCAAAATCGCAAAGGCTTTTGTGCTAAGCTCATTTGATTTAAGCGAGGCGAAAGATTATATCAAAACTCTTGCCAAATGCGATGAAATTGAGTTTGTAAGCGCCCCTGTGGCAAATGCCGTGCGTGATGTGAGTGCGAATTTAGAAAGCTTTGTCGCGCTTGAAGGCGTGGATTTAAACCCTATCATAAATCGCTTGAATTCGCAAAAAACAAAGCTTGAAAAAGAGATTAGCAAACTAGAAAATATGCTAGGAAATGAGAAATTTATGGCCTCAGCCCCAGCTAGCGTCATCGAAACCAATCGCAACGGCTTAGCAAACGCAAAAGAGCAATTTAGTAAAGTTTGCGGGGAACTCGCAAATTTGGGAGTGAAAAATTAAAAGGAGTGTCAAAATGGTGGAATATTTGAAAATAGAAAATTTTAAAAGTATGAAAGAGCTTGAAATCAGTGGTTTATCTCATATAAATATATTTGTCGGCAAAGCAAATACTGGTAAAACAAGTGTTTTAGAGGCGTTAAGTCTCTTATATGAAAGACCAAAAAATTATGCTTTTGACAATATGTTGGAATTTAGAGAACAAAAAGTTATGCAACAGCAAATTTCACAATATGGCATTATTCAACAAATATATGATGACGATGCACTCGAAGGTTTATTTTACGGTAAGAATACAGATAATAAAGTAACCATAAAAACAAATTTAAGAACTTTAACATTTAGTTTTAAAACCAATGAGCTAAAAGATCCGATTATTGGTAACACAATTCATACAAATCAACAAGTGCAACGCACTTATAAACCAATGAATGTATCAGAAACTGCAAATTTAATATATAGTAATCATCAAGCAAAAATTTTAGCAAACGCATACAATGAACTTATTGACAACAATGAAAAAAAAGAAAAATTTTTAGATTATATTAAAATGTTTGACGAAGAAAACAAAGACATCTATGAGTGTGAATTAAAAAAAGATAATCTATACATTCGTATGCGTTCTTTACAAAAACCAATAAATATAAAACAAATGGGTCAAGGTTTTATTTTTTATGCTACTATTTGTGCTTTGCTTGTGCGTGGCGATAAAACTATAATCATAGATGAGATAGAAAATGGACTTCATTATTCTGCGTTAGATATGGTCTTAAATATAATATTTGATAAAGCAAAAAATGAAAATATTCAGTTTTTTATTTCTACACATAGTTTAGAATTTTTAAAAAAAGCAAATATTATATTAGATAGTGGAAAATTTGGGGATTTGGTAAGCGTATTTAATATTTTTAAACAAAAAGACGGTTCTACTGATTATATAAAATATTCACAAAAAGAATTTATTAGAGAACTTGATTTAGATAATGAAATTAGGGGCTTTTAATGAGAATTTTTGTTGAAGGCGAAAGTGATAAAATTTTTATAAAATTTTATTTAGAACATTTAAATATAAATGATAATTACAAAATTACAGTCGTAGGCGAAGAAGATAAAAAAGGTGGAAAAGATAATATTATCCATACCAATGAAATAGAAAAAATTGAAGATAAATTTTTGGTTATTTTCGATGCCGATGATGATTTAGAAGCAGCCAAAGATAATATTAAAGAACAAATAAGCAATATAAATTCAAATGCTCAATATGAAATTTTTCTTTTTCCAAACAATAAAGACAATGGAAATTTAGAAACATTGTATGTAAAAATTGCCACGAATACAAAATTTATAGAGTGTTTTGAAAAATACAAAAAGTGTATAAATCAGCAACTATCAAACAAATCAAAAATTTATGCGTATTTAGAAGCTTGTGGTTTAAAAACCAATTACGAAAAAATTAAATTAGACGAACTAAGAAATGCTTTTAATTTTGAAGATGATTATTTAAAACCACTAAAAGAATTTTTAGAAAAAAATTTAGGTGGCGCACAATGAAACCATACTACACCATAATTTTACTGATTTTTTCAAATGTTTTGATGACGATTGCCTGGTATGCGCACCTGAAATTTACCAAAATCCCGTTTTTTAGCAACCTTGGGCTTTTTGGGATTATTCTATTTGGCTGGTGCGTGGCGTTTTTCGAGTATTGTCTGCTGATCCCAGCCAATAAATACGGCTACATCGGCAACGGCGGTTCGTTTGACATTTGGCAACTAAAAGTCATGCAAGAAGTCATCACGCTTAGCGTTTTTAGCGTGTTTGCACTGCTGATTTTCAAAAGCGAAGCCTTTCGGATAAACCACATTATAAGCTTTGTTTTTCTAGTTTTGGCTGTGTATTTTATGTTTAAAAAATAGGAAATTTTATGATATTTTTTGGTTTTTCAAAACGATTTTGGCGATTTGAGATGGTTCCGTGAAACCCGCAAAATAGGCAAAATTCAGAAATAAAATTTAATAAAAAGGACAAAAGATGAGTAAAATCAAAGTAGGAATTTTAGGTTATGGAAATTTAGGTCGTGGCGTCGAACTAGCCGTGCGAAACACAAGCGATATGGAAGTTTTTGGCGTTTTTTCTCGCCGTGAGCCAGCTAGCGTGAAAACCTGCGGCGCGAGTGTTTATAGTGTGAATGAAATCTTAAATTTCAAGGGAAAATTCGATGTTTTGGTGCTTTGCGGTGGCTCGGCGACTGATTTGCCAACTCAAACGCCAGAGTTTGCCAAAAACTTCTGCGTTGTCGATAGTTTCGATACACACGCCAAAATCCCTGAACACTTCGCAAATGTAGATAACGCAGCCAAAGGCGGCGGAAATGTCGGCATTATCGCTATTGGCTGGGATCCGGGTCTATTTTCGCTAAACCGCCTTGTGGGCGAAAGCGTGCTAGAAAGCGGCGAGAGCTACACATTTTGGGGCAAAGGCGTGAGCCAAGGGCATTCTGACGCTATCCGCCGAATCAAAGGTGTAGTCGATGCTAGACAATACACAGTGCCGATAGAAAGCGCGTTAGCAAGTGTCAGAGCCGGAGAAAATCCAAATTTAAGCACCCGTGAAAAGCATTTGCGTGAGTGTTTCGTGGTAGTAGAAGACGGCGCAGACAAGGCGAAAATCGAAAACGAAATCAAAACAATGCCAAATTATTTCGCTGATTACGATACGACCGTGCATTTTATCGACCTTGAAACACTAAAACGCGAACACGGCGGAATCCCGCATGGTGGCTTCGTGCTAAGAAGCGGTAGCACAGGAGAGCACGGCGAGACAAAACACCTAATCGAATTTAGCCTAAAACTTGATTCAAACCCTGAATTCACAGCTAGCGTGCTAGTGGCGTATGCAAGAGCGGCGCACCGACTGCATAAAGAGGGCAAAAGCGGTGCATTTAGCATTTTTGACATCGCACCTGCGCTAATCTCGCCAAAAACCCCTGAGCAGCTCAGAAAAGAGATTTTGTAAAATTTATTGCCGTGCGAATTTGTAATTTGCACGGCGAGATTTAAAAAGAATTTTTGAGTAGAAATTGTGAATTTAAACGACAAAGAGAATTTGAAAATTACGAATTTAAGGGATTATGACAAAGAGCCGATAATCATCAAGGATTATACATTTTACGATTATATGAAATATTCTATCATATCGGCGATTATCAGTGTTGTATTTTTTGTCGCAGTTATGGTTTCAAGTCCATCATTTAAGGTTGAAAATTTTAGATTATTACCTTTTGTTTTGATAATATTTTTTATTCGTATGGGGCATCAAAATAATGTGTATTTTGTGCTAAAAAATTCGGTTGTTGAATATTACAAAGAGAATATAATTTATAAATCTTTAAATTTAAATCAAATTGGTGCAATGGCTATAAGCTTTGATTATCGTTGGGGACAGCACCAAAAGATAACTTTGCCGATGATTTTATTTTTATTGTTTTGGTTTAGCGGAATATGTATGATGGGTAAATTTCACGATGGATTGGCTCTGCTTGTGGTGGTGGCGATAAATCTTTTTGGAACAAAATTTTTTATGCATTTACATAATGGAAGTGCAGGATTTTTTGGCATTTATGACCAGCTTGTTCTATACGGCGAAACTAGCGATTTGCGCATGATTAATATTCTAATAACCACAAAAGACGAATATCAAAATTTAAAAGAATATTTTATAGAAAGGCTCGATATGGATATAGATGAAATTCCACGAACTCTTTCAGTTTTTAGTAAAAAAATAAAATTTAGAAAATTCAATTTTCAACCTAATAACTAAATTCACTATAAATTTGCTTTTATTCACTATTTATGCAAATTTGGTTAAAATCCATCGGATTGAAAATTTAAAAGGAAAATTTAGTGATAAAAATCGAAAATTTGCATAAAAGTTTTGGCGATAACGAGATTATAAAAGGTGTTTCAGCCGATATTAAAAAAGGCGAAATTTTCGCTATTGTGGGGCATAGTGGCGCAGGTAAAAGCACCCTGCTTCGCTGTATAAATGGGCTAGAAGATTACCAAGCAGGAAGTGTCAAAGTCGCAGGTAAGGAAGTCGCAAACCTAAAAGGCGATGAAATCCGTGAATTTCGCAAAAATATCGGTATGATTTTCCAGCATTTTGCGCTGATGAGCCGAAAGAGCGTCTTTGAAAATGTCGCTACACCGCTTAGATTTTGGAAATTTGATGAAAATCACATAAAAGAGCGTGTCGGCGAACTACTCGTTCTAGTCGGTCTTAAAGATAAGGCAAACGCCTACCCAAGCGAACTTTCAGGCGGTCAAAAGCAAAGAGTGGCGATCGCAAGGGCGTTGGCGTTAAAACCGCAAATCCTACTTAGCGACGAAGCCACTTCTGCGCTCGATCCAAACACCACAACGCAGATTTTGCATTTGTTAAAAGAAATCAACAAAACGCTTGGCATTACCATTGTTCTTGTTACGCATGAAATGGAGGTCGTCAAAAGCATTGCAAATCGTGCGATTTTGCTTAAAGACGGCGTTGTCGTGGGCAGTGGCGACATCGTGGAGCTGTTTTTGCACCCTGATGAAAACATGAAGGAATTTTTAGGCGAAGAAGAAATTTTGCCACAAAATAATATAAATGTTAAGCTTTTCTTTCCGCCGAGTGTGGCGTTTGATAGCATTATTACGCACATGGCGCACGAGCTTGGCATAAATTTCAACATAGTTTGGGGTAAGTTAGAGCGCCTTGATAAAAGCGTCGTGGGAAGCCTAGTGATAAATGTGCTTCCAAGTCAGCTTGAAGCTGTGGAAAAATTTGTAGCCGAAAAAGGCGTGATTTACGAGATTGTGGAGAGAAAATGAGCGAGAAAAATTTATTTTTGAAATTTGGTTTTAAAACTGCTTTAACACTATTTATTACATTTTTGGTGCTTTTTGGGAGTGAAAAATTTTGGGGATTAAAAGGCTATAAATTTAACGATAAAATTTATGCAGAACTCCAAAAATCAGTCATCGACACGCTTTATATGACTTTTACTTCTACGCTTTTGGCTTTTATTATTGGTTCAGCACTTGCCATTTTGCTGATTTTGACTCGCAAAGACGGACTTATGCCAAACAAAGCCATTTATAGCACGCTTGATGTCGTCGTAAATACGCTTAGAAGCTTTCCGTTTTTGATACTTATTGTTGTGCTTTTTCCATTTACCAAATTTCTTATCGGCACGAGTATCGGCACAACAGCAGCCATCGTGCCACTGACAATCGGCTCGGCTCCGTTTATCGCACGACTTATCGAAAATGCTCTGCTTGAAGTAAGTAGCGACATCATCGAAGCTGCGAAGAGTTTTGGAGCCAGCAAAGCCCAAATCATATTTCGCGTAATGTTTGTAGAAGCCTTGCCGTCGATTATAAACGCCATAACGCTAACTTTGATCGTCATCATCGGCTTTACAGCTATGGCTGGGACTGTGGGCGGCGGCGGTTTAGGCGATGTGGCTATTCGCTTTGGTTTTCAACGCTTTCGCCCTGATATTATGACTTATACGGTTGTTATTCTCATCGTTATCGTGCAGATTATTCAGAGTTTTGGGGATTTGCTATATAAGGTTACGAAAAAATAAAATCTAAATTTTTTAGCCAAATTTTAAATTTCGTATCACCCAAAAGTGATACGAAATTTTCTAAATCAAACTAATCTTTGTTTTTTGAAATACTCTTTTGGAGCTTTGCATAAAGGACAGGCACCCGGAGCCTTTTTGCCACGATGCACATGGCCACAAATTTCGCAAACCCAAACTTCTTCATCAAAACTTTCAAAAAATCCTTCTTCAAGCAAGATTTTTTGAAGTTCGTTGTATTCGCGTTCGTGTTCGACTTCAACCTTGCCGATAGCATTAAACAGCCTTGCGACTTCTTTTTTGCCTTCTTCTGTCGCGATTTGAGCAAACGCAGGATACATGCTTTCATGCTCGTATCTCTCTCCGGCTGCGGCGTCGATTAGGTTTTTATCCATTTTATCTAGCGGAATCCCTGCTGCTGCGTGGTGAGCTTTTAGCTCGGCTCTTGCGTGCCATTTTTCATTTTCGGCTGCTTCGTAAAAATGCCTTGCGATAGCGTGAAAACCTGCTTCTTTGGCTAAATCTCCGTAAAGATCGTATTTGTTTCTAGCTTGTGATTCGCCGGCAAACGCTTTCATTAAATTTACTTGCGTTAGATCTTCTGTGATACATTTCATCGGCTCGCCACAGCACGAAAGTGTGCCACCACCTACTTTTTGCACTTCGACTTCGCAGCCGCATTTGTCGCATTTGTATGTTTCATATTGTCTCATACTCTCTCCTTTATCAAAAATTTGAAATTTATGATAACTCAAAGCGATTTAAATTGTGCTTAGAAATATTTTATATATAAAAATAGTAAAATAATATATTTTTATAAATCCATATTTTAGGGATTTTTATAAAATATTATAAAAAATATTATAAAAAGACTTGACATTTACTTTTGCTTTTTGTATAATAACGAAATTTTTTAAATAAAGGATAAAAAATGAGAAAATTAATTCTAACAGCATTGCTTGGTGCAAGCCTAGTAAGTTCAGCTTTGGCTGAGAGTTTAGTTGTCGGTGCTACCCCGATTCCACACGCTGAAATTTTAGAGGTTGTAAAAGACGATCTAAAAGCAAAAGGTTTTGATCTTGAAATCAAGGTTTTCAACGACTATGTTACGCCAAATAAAGCCACAGATAGTGGTGATTTGGACGCAAACTACTTCCAACACGAGCCGTATTTAGACGAATTTAACGCAAATAACGGCACAAAAGTAGTTAAAACTATCGGCGTTCATTTAGAGCCAATGGGAGTTTATAGCAAAAAAATCAAAGCTATTAACGAACTAAGCGACGGCGCAAAAGTCGCAGTGCCAAATGACCCGACAAACGAAAGCAGAGCTTTGGATTTGCTAGTTAGCGCAGGTCTTATTGAAGTAGATACGAGCGTAGCGCTTCGCACTCCAATCGACATAACAAAAAATCCAAAAAATTTGCAAATTATCGAGCTTGAAAGCCCTGCGCTTCCTAGAACGCTTGATGATGTCGAAATCGCAGTTATCAACTCAAACTTCGCTTTTAACGCAGATTTAAATCCTGTTAAAGACTCTTTGGTGTTAGAAAGCGCAGAAGGTAACCCTTACACAAATATCGTTGCAGTTAAAGAAGGTAACGAAAACGCTCCAAAAATCAAAGCTCTAAATGAAGCCTTACAAAGCCAAAAAGTAAAAGATTTCATCGCCGAACAATACAAAGGCGCAGTTATCTCTGCTTTTTAAATTTATAAACCTAAATTTGCCCGTAAAATTCGGGCAAATTTATCAAATTTTCATACAAAATTTAACAAAAAATCCAAATTTTCGCTTCGCATTGCATTATCATTTAAACTATTTTTCTATAATAGCGTGAATTTTTTATTTAAGGAATAACAATGAAAAAATTTCTTTTCACAACTCTTAGTTTGGCTGTTGCAATGAGCCTAAATGCCGCAGTTTTAGCAACCGCAGGCGATATAAGTGTAAGCGATGAAGATATAGCTCCGCTTGTAGAAGCACAAAGTATGCACGCAATGGGCGCAGAACCCAGCAAAATCACAGATGAAGACAAAAAAAATATAGTTGATAGCTATATTAAATATAAATTATTGATGAAAGAAGCAAAAGCAAGCGGTATCGAAGATAGCGCTGAATTTAAAAAACAAATCGAACTAGCAAAAGAAGGTATTATCTTTAATATGTGGCAAGAAAATGAATTCAAAAAAGTTAGCGTAAGCGATGAAGAAGCCAAAAAATATTATGACGAAAACGGCGATATTTTCACAAATCCGGAAGAAGTAAGCGTTAGCCATATTTTGGTTGAAGATGAAAAAGTCGCAAAAGAGTTAATCGCAAGTTTAGCAAAAGCTAAAAAAGAGAGCTTAAAAGATGAATTTAAAAAACTTGCAACAGAAAAATCGATAGATCCAAGTGCCAAAGAAAATGGCGGAGATTTAGGCTCTGTTCGCAAAGGTATCTTTGTGCAAGAATTTGAAGATGCTGCATTTGCTCTAAAAGACGGCGAAATCTCAAAAGAGCCTGTAAAAACGCAATTTGGCTACCATGTAATCTATAAACAAGGAAGCAAAAAAGCCGAAAAAATGCCTTTTGACGGACTCAAAGAGCGCATTAAAGAAGGTTTAAAAGGTCAAAAATTCAAAGAAACATTGGATAAAAAAGCCGATGATTTATTTGAAAAAGCAAAAGTTGAATACAAAATGCCTTTACCTGCGCCAAAGGCTGATGAAAAAGCAGCTCCTGCTAAAAAATAATTTTTAAAATCTTGCGAATTTAATGCTATTTTTGTGTTAAATTCGCCTTTTTAAATTCACAGAAAAAGGTCAAATTTGCTCTCACAAATTATCGAATTTATCGTTTCAACCGTCAGCTCATGGGGATATATCGGAATTTTTTGCATGATGTTTTTAGAAAGTAGCTTTTTCCCGTTTCCTAGCGAAGTAGCGATGATTCCGGCTGGTTATTTAGCCAGTAAAGGCGAAATGAATTTATCGGCGGCATTTTTATGTGGAGTGGGCGGAAGTCTAGCAGGAGCGATATTTAACTACTATTTATGCTATTTTTTCGGTCGAAATTTAGTAGAAAAATACGGCAAATTTATTGGCATAACGGATGAAAAATTTGCTAAATTTGAAGATTTTTTTAATCGCCACGGCGAGATTTCGACATTTAACTGCCGTTTGATCCCTGGAATTCGCCAGTATATAAGCCTACCGGCAGGTTTAGCAAAAATGAATATTTTTAGATTTTCTATTTTTACCGGCTTGGGTGCTGGAATTTGGGTAGCGATTTTACTCGCTCTTGGCTATTTTATCGGCGAAAATGAAAATTTGATAAAAGAAAAACTACATTTAATCACGATTTTATTATTTATCTTTATCGTCCTAAGTTCGGCGATTTATCTGTTTTTTGTAAAAAGAAGCAAATAGATTTTTATCATCATTTTTTGGCTAATCATTTCAAAACATCGTCGATTATGGTTTTTGCGCCGTTTTTATCGATAGTATGGCGTAAATTTTCGCTTATTTGTTTAACGGCGTAATTTTGGATTAAATTCAGAATTTTTTCTTCATCTGCTTCGTTTTGGCGAACGATAGCACACAAACCTTGCTCTTGCAAAAATTTAGCATTATAAAACTGATGATCTCCTGCTGCGTAAGGAAATGGTATAAATATCGCAGGAATCCCATTTGCACATAGCTCCCAAAGTGTGCTAGCGCCACTTCTGCCTACGCATAGATCCGCCTTTGCAACAAGTTCGTGTAAATTTGTGCAAAAACCCACAAGCGTGATTTTATCGCTTAAATTTTGCTCTTTGTAAATTTGCGAAATTTTTTCAAATTCTTTTTCGCCACACTGATGAATTATCTCATATCCTAAATTTACAAGCTTTGGCGCAAGTTTGGTAGCAAGTGAATTTATAAAACTAGCTCCTTGCGAACCGCCTAAAAATATAATCGTACTCACGCTTTCTCGCACCCTAGCAGTATCAAAAAATATCGAATTTACGGGATAATCAAATTTTGGCTTTTCATACGAGCTATAAAATTTTTTCGCAAAAGGTTTTAAAAGTTTATTTAGTTTTCCGGTAAGTGCGTTTTGTTCGTGGATAAAAAGCTCTTTTCTACCCAAAATCGCACCAAATGACGCAGGTGCCGAGCTGTAACCGCCCACACTTATAACCTTTGCAACGCCGTGAGTTTTAAAAATTTTAAGAGATAAAAATGCAAGTTTAAAAATATTTAAAAGGGAATTTAGCTTTGCAAGACCTTTTTTATTTACCACGCCGGAGCTTTGCAAAAAATATGCTTTTTCAAACAAATCGCTATTTTCAAACCACGCTCTATCTTGACCGTGAGTTGAACCAATGAAAATTACTTTAATTCCTCTATTTTTAAGCTCAGCTCCCAAAGCTCTTGCTATACTTAAATGACCGCCTGTTCCGCCACCTGTGATTGCTATCATATTAAATTCCTTTAAAATTTAGCTCTTTTTGACGCCATTAAAACTAATCCAACGGCAAATGAAGCTGCTAGTAGATGACTTCCGCCATAGCTTAAAAACGGCACTGCAATGCCCTTTACTGGCGAAATCGAAGTAATGCCGTATGCATTCATAATAAATGAAAACAAAAACATAAATCCGATTCCTAAACAAAACAGATAATTTACCTTATTTTCGGATTTTGAAGCGATTTGAAAAATTCTAAATAAAACCGCATAAAACAAAAGCGTAATCAATAAAATTCCTACAAATCCGATTTCTTCGGCGATTCCTGCTAAGACAAAATCGGTATGAACTTCACTTAAAAATCCTAGTTTAAAACTTCCAAACCCAAGCCCCCTACCAAGCATTTCTCCGTTATTTATGGCATTTAATGAGTGTCCTACTTGATACGGCGTAACGGCATCTTCTACCCGCAGTTTTGCGGCGGCTTCCGGACTTATAAAAGGTAGCGATAACGCAAAATCTTGCACTCCGCCCCACCATGATTTGACACGATCGATTCTATGAGCGCTAGTTATGATAAAAACCCATGCAGCAAAAATAATCCCAAGCGCACTAAGACCGATGAGCCTAAAACTGGTTCCGGCAAACATAGACATTAGTAGTAGCACCAAAGAAAGCACGACGACTTGTCCTAAATCGTTTTGATAAACGCCGATTAAAATCACAATAATACCAAAAAGCACCAAATACGGAAAAAGTATGGCAATTTCTGTGGCGATAGATTTTTTAGAATAATCAAGTTTTCTATTAAAACTCCATGCTAGAAAATATATAAATCCGACTTTGAAAAACTCAACCGGCGCGATAGAAAAACCGGGCAATCGTATCCAACGAGCCGCGCCATTTACTTCCGTTACCATCGACGGGGGCAAAAAATTCATAAAAAACATGGTAAAAAACATAAGCAAAAAAAGACTTATGCCGATTGGAGTTAGGAATTTATTAGGATTAAGTCTTGAAATCGACCACATAAGAAGAATGCAAAACATACCGACACAAAACTGCATAATAAAAAAGTGTAAGTGATTTGTATAGTTAAATAAAAGCACTGTATATGCGCTAAGAGATAGCGAAAAAACTACGCCAATAGCGATAAGTGCGCTTGTAAAATAAAAAAGCAATTTGTCGGTTTTCAACTTGCTAATCCCTTTTAAAAATTACGGATTTTACATAAATTTGGCTTTAAAACTTATAAATATTTACAAATTTCGAATTTGAAACAAAAAAAGCTTATATTGTGAATTTTTAATTTTTTTTACACTATTATTCTAAAAACTCCCATTTTGCAGGAATTTCTACTTCGCAGTAATCCAAAAGTGTTTGATATGGCTTATATTCGTCTTTGTAGTTTAGGCTCGGGCAATCTTTTACCAAAAAACCTAGATAAATCCAGCGCAAACCGGCATTTTTTGCAAATTCTATCTGCTTTAAAAGAGAAAATTTGCCTAGACTTAAATTTGCAAAATCAGGGTCCCAGTAACAATAAATAGCGCTCAACCCGTCATCGACAACATCGATCAAATCAACGCAAATAAGCCGCCCGTTTTCATCATAATATGAAAGCTCTTTGCCAAATTCGCCAAAACCTTCAACATAAATTTCATAATACCTTTGCGGATCTATATTATGTTCTCGCCAACCTTTTTTTGCCGTCATAAAATCATGATATTTGTTAAAAAGCTCGATATGTTCGTCATCTAAAATCGGACGAGAATATAAAATTTTTGTTTTTTCGTTTTTGCGATAAATTCGCCGATAAGACTTGCTAAATTTAAAGTTAAATGTATCTATTCGAACACTTTTACACTCATCACAGCTAAAACAAACAGGCTTTTGAAAATATCTGCCAAATCGCCTAAATCCGTGTTTAACTAAATTTGAATTGTGTGCAAAATCGCAATTTATAATGTAGTGATATTCGGTTCTACTAGCCCTGTCCGAAAGATACGGACAGGGGCTATCAAGTGTCGAAAAAGGTATGATTTTCATTAAATTTTCTTAACACCTGCGTGTTTGATAAATTCTTCAAATTCGTCTTTTAGGCGATTTTCTCGCCCATTTACGCTCTCATTTGAAAAATCCGCTTCCAAATCATCTTTGAAAATATCTTTAAATTCGTCGCGATTTGGATTTGGTTTTTTTGGCTTTGGCTTTGGCGCGACCGAAGCTTTTTGCTCTTTTAACATATCTTTTTTTATGTCTTTTAAGCTATCTAAAAAATCCATTTTATTCGCCTTGCATTTCCAAATCTTTTAAAGCAGCCGCAGTAGCCGCGATAACTTCGTTGTTGCGTTTTGGCTCCATAGGGTCGTCTGTGTTATCTAAAATACTTTGCATGTGTGTCTCAACAAAGCTTGTATCATAAAATCCGCGTCTAAATTCCCTGCTTTGGCTAATAGCAAGTAAAAACGGAATAATCGTTCTAACGCCTTCGATTTTAAACTCTTTTAACGCCCTTTCAAGTTTATTTACAACCAAATCATAATCAGTCGCTTTTATCATAAGTTTTGCTACAAGCGAATCAAAAAACGGCGGAATTTTGTAATCTTTGTAAATATGGCTATCAACACGCACAGAAGGGCCCAAAGCAGGATAATATCCTGTTATAGTGCCGGGTGCCGGAACAAAACCTTTCCAAACATTTTCAGCGGTAATTCTCGCTTCGATAGCAAAACCGCGTGGTTTAATGTCGCTTTGTTCAAGTTCTAAGATTTCTCCGCTTGCAATGCGAATTTGGCGAACAACCAAATCCACACCTGTGATTTCTTCTGTGATGCCGTGCTCGACTTGAATTCTTGTATTCATCTCCATAAAATAAAAGTTATTGTAATCATCAAGCAAAAACTCAACCGTTCCGACATTTGTATAATCCACAGCTTTTGCCGCAGAAATCGCAACTACACCCATAATTTTTCGTAAATTTTCGCTGATTGACGGGCAAGGAGCTATTTCGATGATTTTTTGGTGTCTTCTTTGGATAGAACAATCTCTTTCGCAAAGGTGGATAATATTTCCGTAATTATCGCCCATGATTTGAAATTCGATATGGCGCGGATTGACGACTAGTTTTTCCATAAAAACTTCGTCGTTATTAAAAAAAGTTAGAGCTTCTCTTTTGCAAGATTCATAGGCACTTTCTAAATCTTCTTCCTTCCAAACTTCGCGGATTCCTCTACCGCCGCCGCCGCCACTAGCCTTTAAAATAACAGGATAACCGATTTTTTGTGCATAATCTTTAATAGTATCCATTGTTTCGTTGTTTAATTTCTCAGTCCCCGGAACAACAGGAATTCCGTTTTTACGCATTAGATAACGAGCGATATTTTTATTTCCCATTTTGCGGATGACATCCGGTTTTGGACCGATGAAAATCAAATTTGCCTCTTCAACGGCTTTTGCAAATTCGTAGTTTTCGCTCAAAAAACCATATCCCGGGTGGATAGCGTCCGCGCCACACGCTTTTGCTACTTCGATGATTTTTTGAGCGTCCAAATAGCCTTTTAACGGCTCATCGCCTACTTCGTAAGCTTCACTAGCAATTTTTGTATGCAAACAATCCGCATCAGGCTTTGTATAAATTGCCACACTTTTTAAGTGTAAGTCCCTACACGCCCTGATAATCCTAACGGCGATTTCACCGCGATTTGCGATAAGAATTTTGTGTATCATAAATGACCTTTTGAAAAAAATTTTTATATACTATTATATTTTCGGTTATGAAAAGTTTAAATTTGTAAAGAAATTTGAGCTTGAATTTAAATAAAAATTTTTAAATTTGCTCTATTTTTGCTAAATTTAAGCTGTTATTTTGTATAATTTTTGTTTCTTTTATATCGTGCGCTCGTAGCTCAGCTGGATAGAGCATTTGATTGCGGTTCAAAAGGTCAGGGATTCGAATTCCTTCGGGCGCACCATTTTCCCCATATTTCAAAGGCAAATCAAATGAAAATCCTATTTTCTCCAAGCGAATTAAAAACCGGGGTTGCAAGTGAAAAATTTATAAAAAAAGAAAATTTTATTTTTCCAAATTTATATGAAAAAAGGTTACAAATCGTAACACTTTATAATGATTTCATTTTAAATGCCGACGAAAAGGCACTTTGCAAACTCTTTGGCACAAAAAAAGAGAAAGATTTGCTATATTATAGGAAAGATATTTTTAAAAGCGGTTGCACAAAAGCCATTTTACGATACGCAGGAACGGCATATAAAGCACTACAATACAGAAATTTAGACACAAATTCGCAAAAATTTATAGATGAAAGCGTTTTGATTTTTTCAAATCTATTTGGCGTAGTATCGGCAAGAGATGAGATACCGGATTATAAACTTAAACAGGGCGAGAGCTTTTTAAATTTGGAAATTCCTGAATTTTACCTTGAAAATTTTAGCACTCAAATCGATAAATTTGTAGAAAATGATGATATTTTAGACCTGCGTGCGGGATTTTACGAAAAATTTTACATACCAAAAAAAGAGTATTTGGCAATGAAATTTATAAAAAACGGAAAAGTTCTAAGCCATTTTGCAAAACAACTGCGTGGCGAAGTGCTAAAAGAGATCGCAATCCATAAACTTGACACAAATAAAAAGATTTTAGCGCATAATTTTACAAATTTGCAACTAAAAGATATAAAAAAGATAAAAAATCAAATTCTTATAACATACGATATACTTTAAATTTATAAAATTTTAAGTTTTGAAAATGGCTTAAAATGGCAAATTTATAGCAAAATTTGAATATTTTTGCCTATTTTGGCTATTTTTTGTTAAAAAAGTATTGTTTTTTTTAAAAAAGTGTTGTAAAATGGACGAAGTTAAACACTTTATTTTTAAAGGATTTTTTATGAAAAAAGCTGATTTTATTCAACTAGTTGCTGAAAAAGCGGGTCTTTCTAAAAAAGATTCTCTTAAAGCTGTGGATTCTGCATTAGCAGTAGTATCTGAATTGCTTGTAAAAGGTGATTCAATTAGCTTTATTGGTTTTGGTTCTTTCAATGTTGCTGAAAGAGCTGCAAGAGAAGGTAAAGTTCCTGGAACTAACAAAACTTACAAATCACCAGCTACAAAAGTTGTTAAATTTAAAGTTGGAAAACAACTAAAAGAAGCTGTTGCAAAAGCTAAAAAGAAAAAATAATTTCTAGCATTTTGAAAAATGTTTCATAGTCCCACTTCGTGTGGGACTTTTTTATTTTATTTTAAATTTTTTTCTATATAATTTGGTTCTTGTTTTTTGAATTTTTAAATTTATCAAAACTGCCCGGGTGGTGAAATTGGTAGACGCACCAGACTCAAAATCTGGCGGGGGCAACTCCGTGCCGGTTCGATTCCGGCTCCGGGCACCATTTTATTATTTTTTTTATCAAGCACTAAAAATTTTTTGCATTCATTGCCACATATATGATTTCCTTTGTGGCGTTAAAAAAGATAGTTTTTATATTTTAAATTGCCAATAAATTTTATCCAAGTGCTGAAAAAAGAGCACAAATTGCTTCTACAATAAGCCAAAATCCCAATAATAAAGCCTTTACAAAATACAATGCAAACTCTTTTATAACTAATTTTGAGCTAAAATTTTGCTCTTTATATGTGCCTTTGTAAAATTGCCACAAAGCTAGGCAGAATTTAAATACAAAGCCAAAATTCAAAAATCCTAAAATAATAACACAAAAAGTTATACCAAAATAACGGCTAAAAATCAAAATAAAGCAAATATCAAAAACAAGAAGAGTTAGAAACATCAGACCTTGAAATTTCAAAAAATTTCGCATTATACACCTTAAATTAAAATTGCTAAAATATGACTTGGCAAACAATATATGTTTGCCAAATATTATGTTCTTACATACATATTCTATTTTGCGCTAAATTTTCCAGCCATTGCTTTATAGATTGCGATTTCGGTGTTTAGGACATTATAACGCTGTGAAAGCATATCTATCATCGAATTTACACGACTTGTTTGGGCATTTATAAAATCTCTAAATTCGATAGCCCCTGCGTCATATTTGGTGCGATAAATTTCAGCAATTTGTGCTTGTGATTTATAGGTTTTTTCGGCATTTTCAAGCGTTTTTAGCTCCAAGCCATAAAGTTCGTATAAATTTCGCACTTCGTTTGCTGCATTTGAAAGCGTTTTTTCATACGCAGTGCGAGATTTTTCAAATGCAAGTTCTGAAATTTTTAACCTTTGTTTTAGCCTTGGATAGTCCAAAAACGGCAAACTCACACTAAGCGTGCCGTTAAAAAGCTTTAAGTCAAAAGCGTCATTTACTTCTGCGCCGCTTCCACTAAGTCCAGCCCCAAGCGTGATTGACGGGAAAAAATTTAGCTTTGAAACTTTATAATTATAAAAGCCTGAGTTTAAATTTGCTAAGGCAGTTCGCACATCGGGGCGATTTGAAAGTGCTAAAAACGGCACTTCTAAATCCACGCCTAAAAATTTAACGCTGTTAATCGAATTTAGATTTTTTTCAAATTCTAAAATTTGCAAATATCTATCTCCTGCCACGCTATAAGGCGATTTTGTCGAATTTAGGGCAGTTTGCGAATTCGGCACCAAAACCTTGCTGTCGCTTCTGTCTAAATTTGCTTCCGCACTATCAGGAATTACCAAATTTCTGAGCAAAAGCCTATTATTTTCGATCTGTCTTTTTAAATTTAGCACCCTATTTTCTAGGCTTAAAATATTCATTTGCATTTGCTCGACATCGATAAATTCGCCCCTGCCGTAGTCATATTTGGCTTTGACTATATCTTTTAGCTCGGCATAATTTTTCAAATTTTGCTGCGTAAATTTAAGTGCGTCATTTAAATAAAGCATTTGAAAATAACCACCAACAACCGAATTTATAATGCTTAGCCTTAAATCATCATAAGTGTATTCGCTAGAAATCGCACTCCACTGACTAGAATTTACACTAGCACGAATTTTGCCGTAAATATCAAGCTCATAACTAGCACTTAGCCCACCGCGATACGACTTGCTAAAATCATCGCTATGGGCGACATTTCTACTAGCACTAGCTCCCAAACTTCCGTTTATTGTCGGAAATAAATCAGCTTCACTTAAACCTAAATTTGCATACGCCGTGGCGATATTTAGGGCTGCTGTTTTTAAATCGTAATTATTTTGCAAAGCCAAATCTACAAGTTCGTTTAAATATGGCTGATTGTATTTTTTATACCACTGCGTATCGATGATATAGCTTTCATTTTCATCATAATAATTGTCAATCGGCTCGTATTTTAAGTCGCCCTTAACGCTACAACCTACAAAAAAAATCGCCAAAATTCCAAAAAATATAAATTTTTTCATTTTTTACTCCTGTGCTAGTGCATCAATCGGATTTAATTTACTTGCATTTCTAGCCGGTAAATAGCCAAAAATAATGCCGATAGCCGATGAAACGACAAAGGCAATCACAAAAGGTGCAGTTGTAAATTTCATCGTAAAATCTGAGCTAATGCTGTTAAATCCATATCCTAGCGTAAGTGCAAGCAAAATGCCGATAAATCCGCCAAGAGAGCAAAGCAAAATGGCTTCAATTAAAAATTGTTGCAAGATATTTGATTCTTTTGCGCCTATTGCCATAGCTATGCCGATTTCGCGTGTGCGTTCGGTAACGCTAACAAGCATGATATTCATAACGCCTATTCCGCCGACAATAAGAGAAATCACAGCAATCGATGAGATAAGAATTTTCATAGTTCCTGTTGTGCTTTCGACCGTTTGTCTTATAGTGTCTGAATTTCGTGTATGAAAATCTCTCGTGCCGTGTCTTTGCATTAAAAGCTGAGTAATGCTTTCTTCTGCCATTTGCGGATCAACATCGTCTTTTACTTTTACGGTGATTGAATTTATCCTACGATTGCCTGAAATTTTATTTATCAAAGTCGAATACGGCACATAAATTCGCAAACTCTCGCTTACACCAAAAGCATTTTTTTCATCAGCCGCAACGCCGATAATGCGAAGCGGTTTTCCTGCAAATGTGATAGTTTTGCTAAGCGGATTTTCATTTTTAAAAAACTGCTTTTTCGTATTTTGATCTATCACGACCACAGAAGCAGAGCTTTCTATATCTTCTGCGCTAAAATTTCGTCCGCTTTCTATTTCTATTCCGCTAACAGAAAGCGAGTGTTCGCCACCGCCCCTAACTTCGGTTCGAGAGTTAAAATTTGCATAAGTTAGCGTTCCGCTTGAATTTACATTTGGCGTCGAATAATCAATATACGGCTGTCTTGCCAAAGCATTTGAATCAGAAATGGTTAGAGTGCTAACAAACCCTGCTCGCATATCTCCAAAACTTCTTCCTGCTTGAACGGTGATCGTATTTGTTCCGATAGACTTAATCGAAGCTAAAATTTTCTCTTGTGAGCCATTACCTAAGGCAACAACGCAGATAACAGAAGCTATACCGATAATAATACCAAGCATAGTTAGCATTGAGCGAAGTTTATGCGAAAATATCGCACTCACAGACATTTTAAAGCTCTCTAAAAATTGATCCTTGTAGGCAAATAAAGCATTTTTTTCACCTACTTTTTCTTTTTTAAGTTCGTAAATGTTTTCTGATTTTTTTCTGTCGCTTAGAATTTCGCCGTCTTTGATTTCGATTATGCGATCTGCGTGTTCAGCGATATTTTTATCATGTGTTACAATTATGATTGTATGACCTTGTTTATGCAAATCACACAAAATTTGCATAACAGTTTCGCCGCTTTTGCTATCAAGTGCCCCGGTTGGCTCATCTGCTAGTATGATTTCTCCGCCGTTCATAAGGGCGCGCGCGATACTAACTCTTTGTTGCTGACCGCCGCTTAGTTTATTTGGATAGCTCTGCGTTTTATCGCCAAGTTCAAGTCCGCTTAAAAGCTCTACTGCTCTTTTATCTCTAATTTCTGCACTCATACCTGCATAAATGGCAGGAAGTGCGACATTTGCAGCCGCACTCATAGTTGCGATTAGATTATAGCGTTGAAAAACAAAACCGAATTTTTTGCTCCGTAAATTTGCTAGATCATCACTACTAAATTTAGCCACATCTTTTCCGTCAATAAAATAACTGCCGCTACTTGGCGTATCAAGACAACCGATTATATTCATAAGTGTCGATTTGCCAGAGCCTGACTGCCCGATGATAGAAATAAATTCGCCTTTTTTTATATGCAAATTTATATCTTTTAGGACATGGACTTTATTCTCACCGAGTGTGAAAATTTTATTTATATTTTCTAGCTTTATCATTTTTAAAATCTCATCGGCGGTGTTCCACTCCTGGCACCCCGTCCGTCACTTGCGAATTTAGCTCCGCCTATATCACCGCTTAAAACGATAATATCATCATCGTTTAAACCTTCCAAAATTTCGGTATTCGAATCATCACTAGCACCGGTTTTAACATAAATTTTTTCGGTTTTTGCACCTTTTAATACATAAACAAAATCGCCCTGTTTGTCTCTTTTTAATGCAGAGGTCGGCAGATATGAAGTATTTTCTTTTTCTATTGTGATGATTGAATTTTCTGTTGTCATACCGATTTTTAGGAAATCGTCGTCATTTTCAACCAAAACTTTTACATAAAAATATTTAGCGCTGTTGCTTGAACTTGCCGAATTTGAATTTCCATAACTTCCGTCACTTAGCGTAGTAAGACCCGGATCAATAGTAGAAATTACCGAGTGTTTTACATTTTTTAAATCCGAAAGGATTGTATATTCGACCTTCATGCCTTTTTTTATTTTTGAAATATCGCCTTCTGCGACTTCCATTTTAATCTCCATTTTTGTTAAATCAGCAATCTTTACGATTGTCGGAGTGCTTTGGTTTGCATTTATCGTTTTTCCCTCTTCAACAGGAACCGAAACTATCGTGCCGTCGATTGGAGCGGTTATTTTAGTATAGCCAAGATCGGTTTCTGCGGTATTTAAGGCAAGCTTAGTTTGCTCGATTTGCGCCTGAATTTGCTTTAAATTTGCTTCTTGCAAAGCGGCTGTATTTTTAGCATTTTCCACAGCTTCAAGCGAAGTTGCTTTTTTATTATACAAATTTAACTCACGATTGTATTTAACTTTGGCATTTTTGGCAGAAATCTCAGTTGCAGCCAAATTTGCTTCATGTATCAAAAGTTGCGCTCTTTGTCTTGAAATCTCATTTTCTTGTTTAACAGAATCAATTTCGGCTATCATATCGCCTTTTTTGACGACATCGCCTACTCCGACATAAAGTTTTTTAATCTGACCGCTGACTTGTGCACCGACATCGACCAAATCCCTAGCATAAACTTCGCCGTTAGCACTGACTATGCTTCGTATGTCGCCTTTTTGAAGCTGTGTTGTAATAACCTTTGGAGTCTCAACTTTAACAAAAAATTTAGAATAAACAAAGTATCCAAATAACGCTAAAATAGCTAAAACAATGATAAATTTAATCTTTTTATTCATCTTTTACTCTTTAATAAAAAATTTACGATAATTTTAAAATAAAAAACTGAAATTTATGTTAAGTTTAGCTGTTTTAAATTCAAATTTAATAAATTTTGAAAATTTATAAGAAATTTGCCGATTTTTAGCACTTTTCTTGATAATTTTATATAAATTTATACCTTTTTTTGGTAAAATAGTGAGATTTATTTTAGGAATTTATATGAGTAATTTAGAAGTAATAATTTTAGCTGCGGGTTTTGGAACTCGTATGAAATCAAGCAAATCAAAGGTTTTATTTAAACTTTGTGGCAGGGAAATGATTTGTCATATTTTGCAAAAATCGTATGAAATCACGGATAATGTTAGCGTTATTTTATCTCATCAATTTGACGAAATCAAAGAGATAATCTTAAAAAATTTTCCAAATACAAAAATTTACAAACAAGATATTGAGAAATTTCCCGGCACCGCAGGAGCGTTAAGAGATGTCGAATTTAACGCAAAAAAAACCTTAATCGTATGTGGCGATATGCCATTAATCAAAACGGCTGAACTTTTAAGGCTTTCTAGTGGGGAAGCTGACATAAATTTAAGCGTTTTTGAAGCGAAAAATCCTTACGGATACGGACGGGTTATCATAAAAAACGGCGAAATCCAAAAAATCGTCGAACAAAAAGACGCAAACGAGAGCGAAAAAGCTGTAAATTCGGTAAATGCGGGTTGCTACTGCTTTAAAACCGAAGTTTTAAAGCAAATTTTACCTATGATTAAAAATGAAAATTCGCAAAAAGAGT
This sequence comes from Campylobacter sp. CN_NE2, assembly GCF_027797465.1. NCBI lineage: Bacteria > Pseudomonadati > Campylobacterota > Epsilonproteobacteria > Campylobacterales > Campylobacteraceae > Campylobacter > Campylobacter sp. CN_NE2. Next base: position 530,447 of record NZ_CP115608.1, read on the forward strand.
TTTATCTGACCGATACGATTGAGATTGCCAAAAATATGGGCTTAAAATGCAACGCCGTAATGGTCGATGAGCAAAATTTTATGGGGATAAACGATAAATTTGCACTTTCTATCGCAGAAAATATCATGCAAGATGAAATCAAAGAAAATTTGATGAAACAAGGTGTCTTAATGCGACTTCCGCATACGATTTATATCGATTGTAACGCCAAATTTATCGGCGAGTGCGAGTTGCAAGAAAATGTCAGCATTATCGGAAATTGCGTTATCGAAAATAGCATTATAAAAAGTAGTAGCGTTATCGAAAGTAGCGTTATAAAAAATTCAGACATAGGCCCTATGGCGCATATTCGCCCTGATTGCGAAATTTGTGGCACTCATATCGGAAATTTTGTAGAACTAAAAAAAGCCAAAGTAAATGATATAAAAGCAGGACATTTAAGCTATTTGGGAGATTGCGAGATTGATAGCGGTACAAATATCGGCTGTGGCACGATTACTTGCAATTATGATGGAAAGAAAAAATATAAAACTATCATTGGTAAAAATGTATTTATCGGTTCAGATACCCAACTCGTCGCGCCTGTAAAAATCGAAGACGATGTCCTAATCGCAGCAGGAACGACGGTAACTAGCGATGTGCCAAAGGGAAGTTTGGCGATTTCAAGAACAAAACAAGAAAATAAAAAAGAGTTTTTTTATAAATTTTTTAGGAGTGAATAATGGCAAAAAAGAAGGTTTTACTGGCAGTTTGCGGAAGTATTAGTTTTTATAAATCTTTTGAAATTCTTTCAAGGCTAAAAAAAGAAAATTTCGATGTTTATGTTATGCTTAGCGAAGGAGCTTTGAAATTTGTTAATTACAAAGCTTACGAGGCACTTTGCGATCACCCTGTACTTTGTTCTCAAACGGAAGATTGGCAAGAGGGCGTAAATCATATAGAATATGCCAAAGTTGATTTGGTGTTAATCGCTCCTGCTAGTGTAAATACTATAAATAAGCTTGCTTGGGGCGTTTGTGATAATGTCTTTATGCAAACCCTAATCGCGACAAAAGCGCAACTCATCATCGCACCTGCCGCAAATACAAAAATGCTTGAAAATCCTATCACAAAAAATTGTATTGAGATTTTAAAAACCAAAACAAATGCGATTCTTATAGATCCTGTTGAAAAAACTTTGGCGTGTGGCGAATTTGGAAAAGGTGCATTGCCTGAACCTAAGATGATTGTTAGCGAAGTCAAACGAGCTATTTATGAAGATAAATTTTATAAAAACAAACTTGTCGTCATTACCGGTGGTCCTACAATCGAAAAAATCGACAATGTGCGCGGTATAACAAATTTTTCAAGCGGAAAATTAGCAAAAGCCTTGGCCGATGCATTTTATTATTTGGGTGCAGAAGTTATTTTAATTTCTAGTATCGAATACGACGAACTTCCATACAAACTTGTCAAATTTGAAAGCTCGATTGGTTTAAAAAGTGCGTTAGAAAGCACCAAATTTAGAGAAAATTCATACTTGATAATGGCAGCAGCCGTAAGTGATTATATTCCAAAGGTTCGCTATAAAGAAAAAATGAAAAAAGAAGAAATCGGCGAAATTTGGAATTTAAGGCTTGGTTTAAATGACGATATTATCAGCAGTTTTAGAGCAATGGGAGTTAAAAAAATAGGCTTTAAGCTTGAAACTGACAAAGAAAGCGCATTAAACGGCGCTAAAAAAATGCTAAATGAAAAAGGGCTTGATGCGGTTTGTTTAAATGTCTTAGACGATGTGGTTAAATTTGGCGGCGATGTTACTCGCATAACCTATATAACCAAAACAGGTGAAACCGAAATCAAAACTGCAACTAAAAATGAAGTAGCATTTCAAATCGCAAAACTTACAAAAAGCCTATAAATGAACGATTTAAATCATCTTGCTATCATAATGGACGGCAATGGGCGTTGGGCGAAAGCCCACGCGCTCGTTCGCACTAAGGGTCATGAAAAAGGGGCTTTGGTAGTCGAGCAAATTTGCGAATTTTGCATAAAAGAAAAAATCCCAAATCTCACGCTTTATGCTTTTAGCACCGAAAACTGGAAACGCCCAAAAAGCGAAGTTGATTTTTTGATGAAACTTTTGGCTAAATTTTTGGTTGATAAAAAAGAGAGTTTTTTAAAAAACGGCATAAATTTCAAAGCTGTCGGCGATATAACGAAATTTAGCGATGATTTAAAAGAAAAGATTGAAAATACACAAAATTTTACGCAAAATTGTGCGAATTTAAATCTAAATTTGGCGATAAATTACGGCGCGCGTGATGAAATCGTGCGAATTTGCCAAAAAATTTTAGCAAATAATGGCGAAATTTGCGAAAGCGAAATTTCAGCACATTTGGATACCGCTAGAAGCGGCGATGTGGATTTGCTAATCCGCACAGGTGGCGAAAAGCGCATTTCAAATTTTTTGCTTTGGCAGGCAAGTTACGCTGAACTTGCGTTTAGCGATACTTTGTGGCCTGAATTTTCTAACGAAGAATTATCGCAAATCATCAGCGAATTTAAAAACAAAAATCGCAGATTTGGAGGATTATAATTATGGCTTGGAAAACACAAAGAATGTTTCAAAAAACGCAAAGGGCTTACGATGAAAAATTTGAAAATTTGAATAATTCTACGGCACAAAATACGCAACACAACAGAGTCTCTGACACACACACACACACACCGCAAAGGGTTTTTTATCCTGATTTTTTAAGAGTTTTTGCGATTTTTGCGGTTATATTTTTGCATGTAGCTGCATATAAATGGTATGCTTTTAAGCCAAATACTTTCCAGTGGCAGGTTTTTAATTTTTACGACGGATTAGTTCGTTGGTGTGTGCCTGTTTTTGTTATGGTTAGCGGTATGTTTTTGCTTGATTTCAAGCGATATAGTGAAAGCGTGAGCGAAAATTTCAACCGAATTTTAAAGAAAAATATTTTTAGATTATCCGTTACGCTCATTGTTTGGAGTATTTTTTATATATATTTCGATATGTTTTTATCAAATAAATTTGACACTAATCCATTTAGATTAACCGACTTTTTATTTAAAAGCACAAAATTTCACCTTTGGTTTTTATATATGATAATCGGACTTTATTTTTTGGCCCCGTTTTTGCAAGTTTTGGTGCGAAATTTAAGCAAAAAAGATTTTGAACTTTTACTCATTGTTTTAGCGATTTTTTGTTGTGGTTATGATTTTATTAATATATTTTTGAAATTTTTTCTAAATAAAACTCTATATTTTCGTTCAAGTGTCCCTGAATTCAGTGGTTATTTGATATATTTTTTAGCCGGATTTTACTTTGCAAATTTTGAAATTTCTAAAAGAACTAGAACTATTTTTTACATTTTAGCTATTATCGGACTGATTTTTGCCACCTATGTAAATTCAGAATTTGCCCTGCACCACGAAAAGAAAAAGGATTTTTTCTATGGTTATAAAATTTTAAGCACCATGCTAACTAGCTTCGGCGTTTTTATTTTCTTTAAAAATTTATTTGCAAAATTCCAAAATAACAGCAAATTTGCAAAAATCATAACAAAGCTTTCGGCATTAAGTTTTGGAATTTACCTTATTCATCCTGCGATTTTAGATTTTATAGTTAAAAAAATGCAAATTACGACGACCACGCTAAATCCTATAATAATGGTTCCACTTTTAAGCTTGGCAGTTTTTACGATTTCTGCACTTTTGGCATTTATACTCTCAAAAATTCCTATTTTGCGAAAAGTAGTCTGAAAAATTTAAGCCTAAATTTGCATTAAATTTTCAAATTTAAAACCAAATTTGCCCAAAATTTAGCCAAATCATTGTAAAATAATATTTTGCAAATTTAAGAATTTGCGAATTTACTAAATTTAGGATTTTAAAATGCAATTAGACACACTTTACGGCGTAGTTTTTTTTATTTTAGGGCTTTGTATCGGCTCATTTAGCAATGTTTTGATTTATCGTTTGCCACGAAACGAAAGCATAAATTTCCCCGCTTCGCACTGCACGAGTTGCAACACGCCACTGAGATTTTATCACAATATTCCGCTTTTTTCTTGGATATTTTTACGCGGAAAATGCGCATTTTGCAAAGAAAAAATCAGCTTTCAATATCCGCTTGTCGAGCTTTTGGGCGGTTTGCTTATGTGGATTGCATATTATTTTGAACCAAATTTAATCAAAGCCGCGATTTTAGGGCTTTGTTTTATCGTGCTTTTAGCTCTTTCGGCGATCGACCTTAAATACAAAGCAGTTCCTGATTCGCTTCTTTATGTAAGTTTGGTTTTAGCCGTTATTTACTCGCTTTTATTCGAATTTAGCTTCGACGGCATTATCGCGGGTGCGATTTTTGCGTTTGCGTTTTGGCTACTTGGCAAAATCGTTTGGAAAATCAAAGGACAACAAGCCTTAGGCGAAGCAGATATTTACATAGTCGCTGTTATGGGGGCGATTTTAGGGCTTTCGCAAGGCTCGTTAGCCATACTAATCGGTGCTTTGCTTACAATTCCCGCCTTTGCAATCGCAAATCAAAAAAACTATGAGCTTCCGTTTGTGCCGTTTTTGGCACTTGGGCTACTCATAACCTATATGTTTGGCGAAAAAATCGTTACATTTTTAAAAGATGTGGGAATTTTGATCTAATGGATAGAACGAGAAAGTATCTGTTTTCGAATTTTGTAAGTTCGTTTGCGTCGCTTTTTAGCACACTTTTTATCATAATGTCGATTGTGTTTTTTTTGCAAATCGCACGCATTACATCGTTTATTGAGATAAATTTGAGTGAGCTTATAAAACTTTATTTGTTTATGCTTCCTAGAATTCTTATCTTTACCGTGCCGATTGCCTTTTTCGTTGCCCTTACTATGGCGCTTTTTCGCCTTTCAAAAGAAAACGAAACTATCGTCATTTTTACTATCGGATACGAAACACGCAAAATCGCTTCGTTTTTCTTTTTTGTTGCATTTATAACTACTGCTTTTTTACTTTTTATCTCGCTTGTAATGATGCCGATAGCAGAGAATTTAAAAGAGAATTTTATTGATTATAAAAAAGCAAAAGCAACGCTAAATATAAAATCTAGCGAATTTGGGCAGAAATTCGGCGACTGGCTTGTTTTTATCGAAAATGAAGCAAACGAAAACGGTCGCACGATTTACAAAAATTTAGTTATGTATAATCCGGGTAAAAAAAACGAAAACGAGCAGATGATTATCGCCGAAAATGGCGAATTTAAGCATATCAAAGCAAATTTTTTGGTCGAACTTGAAAACGGAAAAGCCTACACTATGCGAAGTGATAGCTGGCATATAACGGAGTTTGAAAGCCTGATTATCCGCACTTTGGCGAACTCTCGTGTCCGCGAAGTCGGTGCTTTTGTGGAGTATTGGAAAGATATGAAAAACAGCCAAAAACGCAAAAAAGATTTTAGCATTTATGTGCTAGTTTCGCTATTTCCGATTGCCAGTGTGTTTTTTGCGCTAAGCTTTGGGATTGTAACTTATCGCTACGAAAAAGGCTTCGTGTATGGCGGAATTTTTGGCGTTTTGTTTGTATATTTTGCACTCATTATGATACTAGCTAAGATACCGCAAGTTGCAGTGCCTGTAACATTTTTTATAAGTTTGATTGCTTCATATATTTATTATAAGGTTAAAATTGCCTCTCGTTACTAAAAATTCGCTAAATTTGGGCGAAAATTTGCTAAAAATCACATACTCTTACAACGGCGCAAAATTTTGTGGTTCGCAAAGCCAACCAAATGGATTAAGCGTAGAAAATGCCCTAAAAGAAGCCCTTAGCCATGTTGGGCTTTTTGGCTCACTAACCACAAGTTCTCGCACCGATAAAGGCGTTCATGCGCTTTCTCAGGTTAGCACCACGCCCTGCCCTGATTTTTGGGATTTACGCCGTTTAAAAGAGCTTATAAATCGCCACGCTACTCCTTACATTTATATAAAAAAGCTTGAATTTGTTGATGAGAATTTTCACCCGAGATTTTCTGCTAAGGCTCGTTCGTATAGGTATATACTAAATCACGGCAAATTTGATCCGTTTTTGGCTGATTTTTGCCATTTTTATCCGAATTTGGATATAAATTTGCTAAATTTAGCTTTATCGAATTTTATCGGCAAACACGATTTTAGCGTGTTTATGAAAGCAGGAAGCGAAATAAAATCTCCCGTGCGAGAAATTTATAAAGCCTATGCTTTTAGACACAAAAATTTGACGATTATCAAATTTAAGGCAAACGGCTTTTTGCGAAGTCAAGTTCGCTTAATGGTGGCAAACGCCCTAAAATCACTTAATTCGGGGCAAAAAATAAATTTCAAAAAAGCTCTCACACGCATACCTGCACCGCCAAATGGGCTGTATTTAGAGCGAATATTTTATTAAAATTCATAAAATTTTGCGTAAAATTTTATGAATTTATCTTAAATTTAGCGTATATTCCACATATCCTGTTTCTTTTGTGATTGTGATTACGGCGCTATCGCCGTTATCGTTTGAAATAGTAATAGTGCAATCGCTATGAAAGAGCTTGTCATAAGGTATCGCAGAATTTGCAAGTTGCCCCATAGGACGACCTTTTGCGTCAAAAGAAATCGTAGTCATTCTAGCACAAGCCCCGCCAAATACTACATTTGTTATACTATAAGTTTCCTGTATATTAAGCTTTTTATTCATTTTTGCATGATTTTTATTAAAAGATTGTCTTGCGAAACCAGAAGTTAGATATTTATTTGGATTCATAGGATCAACGGCAAGTTCGTTTTCGCTATTTGGATTTCCTGCATTATCAGTTGTAGGATTGAAATTGTCCCAAAAAATGGTATAACGCCAACCAGAAGCCGAACCTTGCGAATTGTGATTGTGAAACTGAATTCGCCAAGCTTTTCTATGCCAGTTTGGATCATTTGCGTTAAATTTATTATCACTCATCGCAAGTTGTTGAGTATAGCGAATATGAGAAGCGATTTGATCTGCTGCTTCGATTAAACCGTTGCGTTCGATTTTAGGAATCGCAACGGCTACAAGTATGCCGACGATTACGATGATAAAGACAAGCTCTATCATCGTAAAGGCTTCAGCAAATTTCATTAATATTAAAATCCAGGTCCAGCGTATAAAATATCGCCGTTTGGACTTTGTGTAGAAGTTGCTCCCACATAGCCTGTTTCTGGTTGAACATAGATTGTCGCTGTTTGCCCTGCTTCATTTGTCAAAGTTATAGTGCAAGTAGCAGTATATAGCCCGTCATATAAATTTTCATTATCAGCCATAGGGCGACCTTTGAAATCAAACATAATGTGATTTTCTCCATCGCAACCACTTTCAAGAGCTATATTTGTTATAGAATATGTATTTGCTAAATTTAATTTTTTATTTTGATTAGTAGCGTCAGTTCCAGTCCCTGCCGATGTTAAAAACTTAGCAGGATTCATCGGATCAACTGCATATTCATTAGCTTGCGGGGTTCCACTAGCGTCAATATCGCTATAAATAAAATATCTAGTTCCGTCAAACTCAATTCTCCAACCTTTTCTATGCCAATTATCATCATTTGCATTGAATTTATTATCATTCATCGCAAGTTGTTGCGTATAGCGAATATGAGAAGAGAGTTGATCTGCTGCTTCGATTAAGCCATTACGCTCTACCTTTGGTATGGCAACTGCGGCTAGAATTCCGACAACAACGATGATAAAAACAAGCTCAATCATCGTAAAAGCTCTAAAAGTTTTCATAATTTTTACCTCTATAAAAATTTGCCCCCTATTCTAGCATAAAAATGATTAAAATGCCTTTTTGATATAAAATTCATCGGCTAAATTCCCAAATTTACGCACTTCAATCTTATTATCATAAAAATCTACTTCATCTTCAAAAAGCATTAAATTTGGATTTTTTTCAATCCCATAAAATTTCAAACGCAACTGCGTTTCATAATTTTGACAATTTATCTCATAAATTCCGTGCTTTTTTAACTTTAAACTTAAATCTTTTATAATGTCATATTTAAAAATAAAATGTTTTTGTGGTTTATCCTTAAACAAAATAGGATAAAAAATTTGGTTAAAAATAATCAAATTTGCACTAATTAGCAAAAATAAAATCGCAATAACGGCTGAAATTTTATGTGGTTTTCTAAATTCAGGAAGTCTAATTCGATATGAATTTAAAAAAACACGCACCATAAGCGGTGCTGAAATCACACAAAAAGGAAGCAGGCTCCCAAGTTCTAGTTTTTGACGAAGTGAGAAAATCAAACTCAAACAAAATGTCCCGCTTACGACAAACCAAAGCAAATTTTTTCTATCTTTTAGCCAAATTCTATAAATCGTATAAATAAAAATAAAAAGCACGGCAGGGGAAAAGGCAGCTGCGTAAATGCCAATCGTATCTAAAAAATACCCACGCGGTTTTCCACTCGTGCCGACTTCATAAAAAATAACGCTACTTACAAAAAGCAAAATCGACGCAATCGCAAGCTCTTTTTTGCGATAATACGCCGCATACAAAAATAGACAAATATAGAAAATAGAAAAAGATTTATCGACAAAAAGCGAAATAAAAAGCGAAATAAAAAGCGGAATTTGCAAATTTTTGCTTTCAAAATATAAAATCAAAAGCGTGATAAAAATCACGATTCCTGCGGGATTTACGACGATTGCGCTCGTTAGGACGCCCGGCAAACACATATACAAAATAAGGCTTAAAACCCTATCAAATCTGCGTTTTAGCATAAATTTGGAAACCTTATAAAGCAAAATACAATTTGCAAAATGTATGAAAATAAAAGGAATTCGCAAAGCAAAATCGTTGTGGCCAAAGAATTTGCACGATAAATTCGCCACTAGCGAAGTAAGGCTTTTTTCATTATATAAAATGTCGGCTTCGTAAAAACTAATGCTTAAATTTGAAATCGCAAAAAGCAAAAAGCCAAAACTTACGACAAATAAAAGCGAAATTACGAAAATTTCATTATGATAAATTTTTTGATTTTTCATATTTTTTCAACTTCCAAATAAAAAACAGCGAAACACACAGCAAAATCGCCAATGCGCTCAAAAACATATTCCAACCGCCAAATTCATAAATCACACCTGGCACAAAGCTACCAAGTGCGCCGCCTGCATAGTAAAAACTAACATAAAGTCCGTTTGTAATGCCTTTGTGCGAAGTCGCTTTTTTATTTACATGTGCCGTTGCCACCGAGTGAGCAGTAAAACTTCCTGCGTAAAAAACAAGCATAGAAGCAAAGATAGCATAAAAGCTCTCTATCATCAAAAATCCAAGCGAAATGATATAAATAATAATGCCGATAAAAATAGCATTGCTCGCAGTTTTGCTTAAATTTACGATTTTTGCTACATTAAAAGATATAAAAATTCCGATAATATAACCTACATACATAAAGCCTGTTTTTGATCCGCTAAATGCGCCATCAAGCCTGACTAGCTCAAAAGGCAATATATTTAAAACGGCTTGAAAAACGAAAAACACGCCAAAAATCGCTAAATAAATATAAATATTTCGTGGGATTGAGAGAATTTGCGATATATTTCTAAGGCGCGGTTTTACGAATTTGGTCTTTATTTCATCTAGCGTTTTAAGCAATAAAACACAAGCAATGAGCGTTAAAATTCCAAGCAGAATAAAGAAAAATCTCCACCCAAAAACATCTGTAAAAAATCCGCTTAAAAACCGCCCGATAAAACCACCGGCAATGGTAATACCGATATAAGCTCCCATCGCAGAAGCTACTTTTGCGTGGCTGACACTTTGCGAAATATAACTCATAATGCCTGTTAGCGCAGCAGGAACGATAAAACCTTGCATAATCCTAATGCTAATCATAACAGCGTATGAATCGCAAAATGCAAAGATAAATTCACTCACAGAAAATATAAAAAATACGCCGATTAGCACTTTTCGTATAGAAATTTTTTCCAAAAAATAGCCATAAATAATCGACGCAAACGCAAGTGGAACTAAAATCGCAGTTGTAAAAATGGAGGCTTGAAATTTAGAAATCTCTAAAATTTGCTCAAAATGTGGTTGCAACGGCTGCGTGGCATACATGACGCACATCGTAAGAACCGTGCAAAAATACAAAATGAGCAAATTAAAATTTTTCAAATTCACACTCCAAATTTGCTAAATCGTTATATTTTCCCAGAAAAAATTTATCCACTCGTCCGTTTGTTTAACCGCAAAATCAGGCTTAATCAAAGCATTAGTTTTATAAAAAATCACAACCGTTTTAAGGTCAATATGTGGAAATCTCTCCAACAAAATTCGCTTGATCTCAACCATGCTATCGCCACTATCGATAATATCATCGACTAAGACGACTTTATTAAATTTGCTAAGATCAGGGATATTAAAAACTTCGATTGTATCGAGCTTTCGCATCTCTTCATAAACATCGCTGTAATGGATAGAATTTATACAACTAATGTTCCTTAAATTTAGTGCATTTGAAATACCGTGAGCAAAAGTTAGCCCACCCCTAGCAATCGCAACTATACAATCAGGGGCAAATTCGTCCCTGACGCGTTTTGAAATCTCTCTTACATCTTTATCAAATTCTTCAAATCCATAATATCTCATCGCCCTACTCCCTATGCGACCGCAAACACAAGCAGACTAATTCCTGCTAAGACTAAAACACCCAAATTTATATCGCTAAATCTGCGTTGAAGAAGTCTAACGAACAAATAGCTTATAAATCCAAAGCTTAAACCATTTGTAATTGAGTAAGTAAAAGGCATAAGCATAACGATGAAAAACGCAGGTATTAAGATTCCAACATCGCTATAATCAAGCTTTCCAAGCTCAGAAAACATTAAAATTCCAACCATTACTAGCACTGGATAAATCGCATTGCTTGGAATTGCTTTAAAAAGCGGAAGCATAAATAGTGTCAAAATAAAGCAAAGTGCGACAAATACAGCAGTTAGTCCAGTCCTACCACCGGCTTCCACACCACTTGCGCTTTCTGCAAAAGCCGTAACCGTGCTAGTCCCCATAACTGCTCCACCGACTGAGCCAACGGCATCGGCTGTTAAATTTCGTGCAAGTTTTTTCATACCTTTTGGATCTTCATCGCTAAAAATTTTCGCCCTATTTCCTACGCCTGTGAGTGTGCCGATACTATCGAAAAGATGAGTTACAAAAAATGTGATGATAAACGGCAAAAATGCTAGTTGTAACGCTCCTTTTATGTCAAGTTGCCCAAAAATAGGAGCCACAGATGACGGAAGCGAAACTAAGCCTTCTGGTTTAGGCGAAATTCCAAAAACCCAAGCCACAACAGAAGTAATCAAAATTCCCAAAATAAACGAAGCTCTAACCTTTAAAACAAAAAGTGCAATTATGATTAAAAGCCCAAAAACTCCAAGTGCAACATTTGGATCCTTTAAATTTCCAAGACCTACCAAAGTAGCAGGGTTTTCGACTATCACGCCCATTTGTTTTAGCCCAATAAAGCAAATAAACGCACCAATACCAGCACTTATTGCACGGCGTAAATCAAGCGGAATAGATTTTATAACCCAAATTCGGAAATTTGTAAAAGATAAAATCGTAAATAAAAGCCCACTTAAAAACACAATCCCAAGTGCAGTTTGCCAAGGAATTTCAGCGCTTTTGCAAAGCCCGAATGTAAAATAGGCATTTAGTCCCATACCAACACTTAACGCAACGGGCGTATTTGCATAAAGCCCGTTAAAAAGTGTCGCCAAAATAGTAATCAACGCGGTTGCGGTGATTAAGGCTTCATAGGGCATTCCTGTGCCACTCATAATAATGGCATTTACAGGCACGATGTAAATCATCGCCAAAAATGTGGTAATTCCCGCATTTAACTCTTGCTTGACGGAAGTTTTATTCTCGTCCAACTCAAAAAACTTCAACATTTTCTGTCCTTCTTAAATAAATTTTTTAATTATCATAAATTTGGATTTCATTATACAAACTATCGCGCTCTACTGGGATTAATCCTGCCGTTTGCACCATATCGATAAAATCTTTTTTGCTCTGACCTTTTTTGCTTTTTGCACCAGCACTGCTTTGTATGCTTTCATTTTCAATCGTGCCGTCAATATCATCAGCACCAAATTCTTGCGCCACTAACGCCAAATTTAGTGTCGAAGTCGCCCAATACGCCTTTATGTGCGTAACATTATCAAGCAAAATACGAGAAATGGCAATCGTTTTTAAAATCTCAGCCGAGCCCATAGCTTTTGGCACTTCTAAAAAATTATTTTCTCTTTGATACACAAGCGGGATAAATGCGTTAAATCCGCCACCGTTGCCGTTTTTAAGAGCTTCGTCTTGCAAAGCGCGAATTCGCAAAATGTGATCTGTGCGATGAGCAAAATTTTCAATATGCCCAAAAAGCATAGTTGCGTTGCTCCATCTACCCATTTTATGCCAAATTTTATGAATTTCTAGCCAATTTTCTGAGCTAACTTTTCCTTTACAAATTTGCTCTCTAATGCCTTCATCAAATATCTCAGCACCGCCGCCCGGCATACTATCGACGCCACTTTCTATCATAGCTTTTAGCGTTTCTTCATAAGGCATTTTCCATTTTCGTTTGAAAAAATCCACTTCTGCTGCTGTCATTGCCTTAATATGCAAATTTGGAAATTCGATTTTAATTTTTTTAAAAATCCCAAAATACCATTCTGGCGTTATGTTTGGATTGTGTGAGCTTACGATATGAAGCTCTTTTACGCCACGCCCCGCGACATCTCTTGCGATAGCCATAATCTCTTCTTCGCTCATCGTATAAGATTGCTTCTCATTTTTGCGATGAGCTGAAAAAGCACAAAATTTACAGGTATCGGCACACAAATTTGACGGATTTATATGGCGATTTGAGTTAAAATAAACCTTTTTGCCGTTTTTTTGCTCTCTAATTTTATTGGCAAATTTAGCTAGTTGGAGCAAATCCAAATCCCATAATTTCACAGCTTCGTCAAAATTTAATCTAACTTGATTTTCTAATTTTTCGATAAGTTCCAAGATTTTTTCCAAATTTATAAATTTTAATGCGGAATTATATACATTTTTTGCTTATAAAAAGGCAAATTTTTTGAATATTTTAGATATATTTACTTTTAATTTTAAACATAGTAATATAACAGCAAATTTTTGTTAAAAAGGTCTTATATGTGCGGAATAGTCGGTTATATCGGCAAAGATGAAAAAAAAGAAATCATAATAAATGGTTTAAAAGAACTTGAATATCGCGGTTACGATAGCGCAGGAATCGCCGTAATGAGCGATAAAGGTAAAGATATAAAATATTTTAAAGCTGTCGGAAAATTAGACAATTTAAGAGAAAAAACCAAAGATTTTTCTAGCAGCGGTTTTGGCGTGGCTATCGGGCATACTAGGTGGGCGACGCATGGCAAACCAACCGAACTAAACGCTCATCCGCATTTAGGCGAATATAGCTTTGTAATTCATAACGGAATTATCGAAAACTACGCAGAAATCAAAGCAGAACTTGAAGAATTTGGCGTTAAATTTTTAAGTCAAACAGATACCGAAGTCATCGTGCATAGCTTTGAAAAATTTAATAACGAAATGAAAGATCCCTTTAAAGCTTTTGAAGCTACGATTAGACGCTTAAAAGGCTCTTTTGCGATTTTACTCATTTCAAAAGCACAAAGCGATACTATATTTTTTGCTAAAAATGCAGTCCCTATGATAATCGGCAAAGATGACAAAAACGAAATATTTTTTAGCTCATCAGATGCGCCACTCATCGGTCTAGCAAAAACAGCAACCTACCTTGAAGACGGCATGTATGGCTATGCAAAAGCCGGTGAAATCAAAATTTTCAAAGATAAAAAAGAGATTAAAACGGCATTTTTGGATTTGCCAAAAGATAAAAGTTTTGCCCAAAAAGAGGGTTTTAGATTTTTTATGGAAAAAGAAATTTTCGAACAAAGTCAAGTCATCGGCGAAACACAAATGGGTCGCGTTAAAGCAAATGAAATCAAATTTGATGAACTTGATAAAAAATTGTTTGATGATATTGATGAAATCACCATTTGTGCGTGTGGCACAAGCTATCACGCAGCACTTGTTTCAAGCTATCTTTTTGAACGCATGGCAAAAATTCGCACCAAAGTCGAAGTCGCTAGTGAATTTCGCTATAAAGAGCCGTTTTTAAATAAAAACTCGCTTTTTATCGTTATTTCTCAAAGTGGCGAAACTGCCGACACGCTCGAAGCTCTTAAAATCGCAAAAAACGCAGGGTTAAAAACTCTTGCTATTTGCAATGTCGATAATAGCTCTATTGTTCGCCTTGCCGAAAGCGTAATCTTAACTCGCGCAGGAATCGAAAAAGGGGTTGCTAGCACAAAGGCTTTTGCAACGCAGGTTATGGTTTTGTGGATGCTGGTTGTGTATTTGGCAAGTTTGCGAAAAACCATAAGCAAAGACGAAATCAAAAAAGAAATCGCCGCTATGAAGCATATTCCGCAAATTTTAAATGTAAAAGATGATTTGGTCGATCAAATTCATCGCCTTAGTAAGCACTATTTACACGGACATGGATTTTTCTTTATCGGGCGAGATATTTTTTATCCGCTTGCACTTGAAGGCGCCTTAAAACTAAAAGAAATTTCATATCTTCACGCCGAGGGTTATCCGTCAGGCGAGATGAAACACGGACCAATCGCACTAGCCGATGAAAAGCTTTTTACAATCGCTTTAATGCCAAAAAATATTTTATACGATAAAACAAAAAGCAATGTCGAAGAGTTAGCCGCAAGGGATTCTTATATTTTGGCGATTTCTCCGAGCGAATTTAAGCTAAGCGATGATTTTATAAAAACAAGCGAACAAAATCACGCTATGAGCGAATTTTTTGAAATGATGTTGATTTTGCAAATTTTTGCACTTGAAATTTCAGTTAGACTAGGAAACGATGTAGATATGCCAAGAAATTTAGCAAAAAGCGTAACCGTCGAATAAAGGATATACAAGTGGATACAAAACTGCGAGGTAGAGTTGATGGCAAGATGATTGTTAGCGAGAACGGCAATCAAATGTATATTTATGCACAAGCTGATGTTATGGGAAATAAAGAGCTTAAAAACGGCGATATAGTAACTTTTATAGCACAGGGTGTAAGAGCTGTTGAAATAGAAAAATTTGATACAGCAAGTGCTGCGCGTAGAGATACATTTGCACCATCACCAAATGCTTCTACGCAAAAAGTTTCATCAAAATTTACAAATTCAAACAATAATCCAAAGGTTGCAGGATTTGAATTTATGGACGAAAAAGCGCAAAAGCGCAATAAAAAGAAAAATTCTCTAACTCAAAGTTATATTTCAAATATTAAAAAATTTGGTATTTTTTCGGTGATTTTACCACTTATTTGTATCGGAGCGATTTTCTTTTTTATAGACGAATTAACGCAAGTCATTAAATTTGGCTTAGCCTACATCGGTATGCTAAGTGAAAGTTTTGTTTTATTGGCACTTATTGCGATTTGTTTTTTGGTTGTGATTTTATCGCATATCATACCTTTACACTCAGCATTTGCAAATTTTTCGTATGCTTCCAGAAGTACTTCGATTTTAAAGCAAAATGTGAATTTTAATATGTTTTTTATACTTACATTTTTAGCCATTATCGGATGCGGATATTATTTTGGATTTAATAGCCTAATGAGTTCGCTCGAAGTCGTCGGCGGTATCGCGCTACTCTTGCTTTTGACATATTTTTATAAATTAAAAATGTTTTATAAAGCTAGTAAAATTTCAGGCATTTGGCTATTTTTTGTCGCCATTTTGATTGAATTACTTTGTGTTGCTGGTTTTTTAGCTATTGAAATTTTAAATACTTATCAAGAATTCAAAATTTTTACACTCGGCGGTATCATACTTGCAACCCTGCTTTATATTATTTCGTATATAATGGTTAATCAAATCGAAAATGACAGCAGAAATATTTGGAATGTAAGGTAAGATTTTGTTTGGGCAGATTATTGGCGAAAACACTCTCGTATCGCAAGATGATAAAAAAGAGTATTTTTGCACTAGTTTAAATTTACGCGAAATCGGTGCGGATTTTGGCGACATTGTCGAATTTACGCCAAAAGGTAGCAGAGCGATAATAACAAAACTAATAGAAAAATCCGCCCCATCTCAAAAGCCGAATTCTGCGATAAATTCATCAGATGAAAAACTTTGGCAAAATAGATACGACAATTTAAATTCGCATAAATTTGAAAATTCAGACAAAAAAGAAAAACAAAACGCTTTTGAAAGCCTAAATTTAAACAACTACAAAGAAAATAGCGATAAATTCGAAGATGACGACTTTTGGGACGAAAATGATATGCAAAAATCAACGCAAGAATATATGCAACAATCCGAAAATTTAAAAAATAAAAAATCGTTTAAAACGCTTGTGTTGATTATTTTTATATTTTTTATCATAAATTTTTTCATAAGTTTAGCAAATTCGATAAAAGTCATAAAATTTAGTTTTTAAATTCTAAAATTTTAAGAGAAAATTCAGATATTCACATGTGAATAAATCGGTTAATAACTTTCCCGTAAATTCGCTAAATTTTTAAAATTTATTTACACAAAAGCCCTAAAAATGGGCTTTTATCAAAATTGAATTTTATTCACATATAGGTGTAACATTAAGCAAATTTTTAGCAAAATTTTGCCTAAATTCCAAACCACCATTTTTAGGTAATTTAAAATTAAGAGTTTTTTGCTCTTTTTGCGTAAAATTCCTTTTTAAATTCACTAAATTTTGAATTTAAAATCGCTTCTCGCATAGATTTTGCTAAATTTAGATAATAATGCAAATTATGCAAACTTGCCAAACGATAAAAAGTAAGCTCTTTTGCACGAAAAAGGTGATTTAAATACCCACGCGAATAGTTTTTGCACGCGTAGCAGTCACACTCACCATCGATTGGCTCGTGGTCGTTTATGAAGCTAGCGTTTTTGATTGAAATTTTGCCAAAACTAGTAAATAAAGTGCCGTTTCTTGCATTTCTTGTAGGCATAACGCAATCAAACATATCAACGCCCCGCTCCACATTTTCGACCAAATCTTCGGGCGTGCCGACCCCCATTAAATATCTTGGGCGATTTTTATCACAAAATGGCATTAAATTTTCGACCACTTCATACATTATTTCATTTTTTTCGCCCACACTAAGTCCGCCGATTGCAAGGCCATCAAATGGCATTTCGCACAAAGCTTCGGTGCAAATTTTTCTAGCCCCGTAGTCCGTTCCGCCTTGAATAATGCCAAAAATATTTTGATTTACGCCAATGCCACGAGATTGATTAAATTTATGATATTCAATCGCTTCTTTTGCCCAAGACACCGTGCGTTTGACGCTTAAATCAATGCGTTTTTTTAGTTTTGCTTTTTCAGATGGTTCAAGTAAATTTGGATTTTTTGGAAGCTCGACAAGATCGTCAAGTATCATCATAATATCTGAATTTAAATCATACTGCGTATCAAGCACACTTTTTGGCGTAAAATAGTGCAAACTTCCGTCAATATGGCTTTTAAATTTAATCCCGCCGTCATCGTTTTTGGTATTGGCTCTCAAAGAAAATGCCTGAAATCCGCCGCTATCAGTCAAAAAACTTCTATCAAATTTAGAAAATCCATGCAGTCCGCCAAACTCACGCACTATTTTAGAACCGGGTCGCAAATACAGATGATAAGTATTTCCGAGTATTATTTTTGCGTCCAAAATTTCTTTCATATCAAAGGCATCTAGGCTTTTTACGGCTCCGACTGTCCCCACAGGCATAAAAACAGGCGTCAAAATTTCGCTGTGAGCGGTTTTGATAGTGCAAGCCCTTGCATTTCCGTCGGTTTTATCTATTTTAAATTCCATTTTTTGTATAATTTCCCTTTATTTTTTGGAGTTTTTATGAAGCAAATTTTAATTATATGCGACGGTATTTTAGCAAAACATTTCTTAGAAAGAGTATTTAAGATAAAAAATGTTTTGCATAATTATGTAATAATCGCAAAAAGCGACGAATTTGTGCCACAAAAGTTAAAAGATAGTGAAAATTTTTTAATTCACAGCTTTGATCCTACAAGCCTTGAAAAACTGCGCCAAATAGTAATTGAGAGCGAATTTATGCAGTGTATTGTTGTTATGGAAAGCGAATTTGATACTAAAATAACCACTGCAAATTTAAAAGAAATCTCGCCTGAGTTAGAGCTTTATATAGTCGATTTTTGGGGCTTTGCAAAAGAGTATAAAAACGAAGATCATATAAAAGTTTTAAACGCTCTTTCGCTTTGTAGCTCTCGCCTAATCGGCTTTTTACCGGATAGCCCCGTTTATGCCGATAATATAGGCATAGGAAAGGGCGAGATAATGGAAGTAAAGGTGCCAATCGGAAGCTCGTATGCTTATAAAAAAGTCGGTCTCTTAACAGCTCAGGGAAAATTTCAAATTCCTATGATTTATCGCCACAATAGCTATATCGTAACAAACGCAAACACAGTCATTATGCCAAATGATAGCATTTTGGTTGTGGGCGAGCCAAGTGCGCTTAGAACACTTTTTAGAACGATTAAAAAGCAAATCGGGCAGTTTCCTTCGCCTTTTGGGCTAAATTTATACGCACTGATTGATATGAAAAATATAAGCAAATCTCAAATCGAAAAAATTTTACAAACAGCACAACTTTTAAACGAAAATTTACAAAATCATAAACTTTTTGTGCGAATTTTAAATCCGACCATAAATGAAACATTTGAAAATTTAAAAATGCTTAAAGATAATGATAAAATCGAAATTCTAATCGATTATTCCACAAAAGAAAAGCTAAATTTTTTAAATGAAACACAAAAATACAACATCGGTTTGATTATCACAGAAAATTCGCTATTTGAAATGTTTAAAGATAAATTTTATATCTTAAACATACCGATTTTAACAACCGGCGAGTGCGATTTTAAGGATATTACAAAAAGCGTTGTAGTTACAGCAGGAGCAAACGCAACGGAGGAATCTAGCGTTATTTTCGACATTAGTGCTCAATTAAATTTAGATATTTATCTATATTTTTTCAATCAAAATTTAAATACAAAACAGGCTTTTATAGAAAATTATAAAAATTTAGCAAAGCTTTTCAGGCAAAAGCTTCATATCTGCGATGATAGCAACAAAAATCCGATTTTAACACTATGCAAAGATAGTAAATTTTTACAATTCGTCCCGTTTGATGAGAAAATTTTAGGCAAAAATTTAACAGCAGCATTTAGCAAAGATTTGGATTTAATGTATCCAAAACTTAAAAATAATTATCAAATTTTTATCCCAAGTGGGTATGAATATGAAAATTTATGATACAATTTTGTTAAAATTTAAGGCATAAAAATGGAAGTTAAAATAGATTTAGGCAAAAATTCATACAGCGTTTTTATAGATGAGTTTAAAAATTTAGAGTTTAAAGGCAAAGTCGCAATCATCACAAATCCCAAAGTAAGTGGTTTGTGGCTTGATTTTTTGTTATCAAATTTAAAGTGCGATGAAAAATTTATCATTAGCATTCCCGACGGCGAAGAGTATAAAAACATGAGTAGCGTTAGTCAAATTTTAGAACAACTTTTTAGCTCTCGCCTAGATAGAAAAAGCACACTTATCGCTCTTGGCGGTGGTGTTATCAGCGATATAACTGGATTTTGCGCTAGTATTTATGAAAGGGGAATAAATTTTATAAATATCCCAACAACGCTTTTAGCGCAAGTCGATGCCAGTGTGGGCGGTAAAACAGGCGTGAATTGCAAATTTGGCAAAAATTTAATCGGCTCATTTTATCAACCAAAAGCCGTTTTTTGCGAAAGCAGATTTTTATCGACCTTGCCGAAGCGAGAATTTGCAGCAGGAATCGCCGAAGCCGTTAAAATGGCAGTTATGTTTGATAAAGAATTTTTTGAATTTTTTGAAAAATCTGATTTAAAAGATAGTTCGCAAATCGCAAATTTAATCGCAAAATGCGTTAAAATCAAAGCCAGTGTCGTCGAAAAAGATGAAAAAGAAGCAGGAATTCGTGCCGTTTTAAACTATGGACACACATTTGCTCATGTGATTGAAAATTTGACAAATTACAAAACATTTCTGCATGGCGAAGCAGTCGCAATCGGCATGGTAATGGCAAATAACCTAGCTTTGAAATTAAATTTAATCACTCAAAATGAGTGTGAAAGAATTCGCAAAGTTTTGCAAAAATTTGATTTACCGAGTAAATTTAGAGTAGAAAATGTCGATGAATTTTATGATTTATTTTTCTTAGATAAAAAAAGCGAAAATAAAAAAATCAAATTTATCCTGCCAAATGGCATAGGAAATTTCATCATAAAAGATGATATTAGCGAAGTTTTAGTAAAAGAAGTATTGCGAGATTTTGCATGAGAGCATTGAAATTTATATTTTTTGGTCTGATTTTTTTTAGTTTTTTACACGCTGATGAAAATCAAAGCGATGATACGCAAAATAGATATGCTACGCAAATTTCTGAATTAAAAACACAAATAGAAGCGATAGATGAAAAGCTAAAAGATGATGTTTGGCTGATACGATTTGCAAATTTTTCTAACTATCACGAGCTTGAAAACTCTCTAAATGAAAGCCAAAAAAAACTTGAAATCACCAAAGATAAAGAAGAAGCAGCGGATTTAGAACGCAAAATTCAAAATCTACAAGAGCAAATTTCGCTTCTTAGCGAATTTGAAAAAACTCCGTTTTCAAGCGTAGTACAAATGCCTGAAATCGATGAAATTTCACGCATAAAAAACCCTTTTGCTATTATTTCAGGTTATTCGAATATCAAAAATTTACAATCGCTTAAAAATGAACAAAAATCCCGCATAGAAAGCCTAAAACAAGTAACTGAAAGACTAGAACAAAAAGAAGAAATTTTTGCTCAACTGCTTAAATTTGAACCAAATTCTCAAAATTCAAAAGCATATTCGGATTTAAAATTTGAACTTGGCGAATTTAAATCAGCCCTTAGGCTTGGAAATACCACTTACAGCGTGTATGAAAAGAAAATCGATGAGCAAATTTCAACTCTTACAAGCGATATAAAAACTCAGGCAAAAAGAGCTTTAAATATCGCTATTTTGATAATCGCAACGATTTTAATATCATTTTTATTTAAGGCGATTGCGAAAAAATATATCAAAGATAACGAAAATTTCTATCTCGCAAATAAAATCATAAATGTCATAAATTTCTCGGTAATTGCGCTTATTTTATTGCTTTCGTATATCGAAAATATGAGCTATTTTGTAACTGTGCTTGGTTTTGCATCTGCTGGTTTAGCTATTGCGATGAAAGATATGTTTATGAGTTCGCTTGGCTGGATTGTTATCGTTTTTGGGGGCGAATTTAGAGTCGGCGATCGCATAAAGGTCAAAAAAGACGGAGTTGTGTATGTCGGCGATATTATCGATATTTCCGTGCTTAGGATTACCATTTATGAAGATATTACCTATACGACTTGGAAGGAAAACAAAAGAGCCGGACGGATAATTTTTATACCAAATAACTATATTTTTACAGATCTTATTTCAAATTATTCTCATAGCGGTATGAAAACCGTTTGGGACGGCATTGATATAATGCTAACTTTTGATAGCAATCACAAAAAAGCAATGTATATAATAAAAAATATAGCAAGAAAATATTCAAAAGGTTACACCGACATAGCCAAAAAACAAATGTCAAAACTGCGTTCGCAATATAGCATAAAAAATCCAAATGTGGAGCCTAGAATTTTTAGCTTTTTTGAGCCTTATGGAATTCAAATTTCAGTTTGGTATATGACAAATTCATACGCTACTTTGGGACTTAGAAGCAATATTTCTAGCGAAATCCTTGAAGCCCTACAAAAAGAAGATGACATAACTATCGCTTATCCGTCTTACACACTTTGGCGTGGAAAAAAAGAAAAAATTCCGCCCGAAATAGCGCAAATGTCTGAAAATATGGGAACGCTCTTTTGAAAGTTTTTGTAAAAACATTTGGTTGTCGCACAAATATCTATGATAGCGAACTTATAAAAAAAGAGCTTACAAGTGCCGTTTTAACGCACGATGAAAAAGAAGCCGACATTATCATCGTAAATTCTTGCACCGTTACAAACGGCGCAGATAGCGATGTACGAAACTACATAAACAGAGCAAATCGGCTTGGCAAAAAGGTTTTACTAACCGGTTGTGGCGTAGTTAGTCGCGGAAAAGAGCTTTTTGAAAAAGGTAGCGTTTTTGGCGTTTTTGGCATGAGCGAAAAGGAAAAAGTCGGCGAATTTGTAAATTCGCAAAAGAAATTTTTTGAGCTTGGAAATTTAAAATTCAGCGATAAAAATTTGGTAACAAGCTACGAAAATCACACAAAAGCCTTTATCAAAATTCAAGAAGGTTGCGATTTTAACTGCGCTTACTGCATTATCCCGTCCGTGCGTGGCAAATCTCGCAGTATCGATGAAAGCTTAATCATAAACGAAGCAAAAGAGCTAGTCGCAAATGGTTTTTCTGAAATCGTGCTAACAGGCACAAATATCGGTAGTTACGGCAAAGATAAAAACTCCACTCTTGGAAAATTAATTGCAAATTTGGGCAAAATTCAAGGCGTAAAAAGAATCCGACTTGGAAGCGTCGAGCCAAGTCAAATCGATAGCAGTTTTAGAGAAATTTTGCGTGAGAGTTGGTTTGAAAAGCACCTACACATCGCACTTCAACACACTTCGCAAAAAATGCTAAGCATAATGCGCCGTAGAAATAAAGCGCTAAAAGACTTAGAACTTTTTTGCGAGTTAGCAGAGCTTGGATTTGCTCTTGGGACTGATTTTATCGTCGCTCACCCGGGAGAAAGCGAAGAAATTTGGAGCGAAGCAGTCGAAAATTTCAAAAAATTTCCGATAACGCATATCCACGCTTTTATCTTTTCGCCACGCGATAACACGCACTCGGCGACACTTCCGCACGACATAAACGGCGAAACGGCTAAAAAACGGCTAAAAATGCTTCAAAATATCGTGCTTTTAAATAATTTAGAATTCAGAAAAAAACATTATAATAAATTTTTAGATGTTTTAATCGAGCGTAAAAATGGTGAATTTTACGAAGGTTTTGATCAATTTTATAATAAAATTTTGGTAAAATCTAATCAAAATTTAGCAAAAAAATGGGTGGAGATTAAAAAATATGAAATCACAACTAACGCAAATTTGGCAGAAATTTAGGTTTAACAAATTAAACATAATTTTATTTTTTTCCCTTGTTTTGGTTGTTTTGCTTAGCATTGTTTATTTTAAAAATGATACAAATTATATAAAATTTGAAGATTATCAAAAGCTAGTAGAATCAAATTTGATTGAAAAAGCCAATATCGACGGCGACACTTTGCAAATCGTTTATAACGGCAGAAAATACTCGATTTTAAAAGATATTGTCGATTTAAAAGAGCTTGGAAATCATGTTTTAATCACAAAAAGCGAGAGTTCGGATACTTCGTATTTGATATTTGAACTCATTTTGATAACATTTTTCTTTTTCTTAATGATTTATTATTTTGAAACGATAAATGCAAAACGCCGAAAGCTAGAAATGGCGAAAATGGAAAAAATTCAATCTCAAATGATGAAAAATAGCGAAACTACCGTCATAAATTCCGTCATTTCAGAAGTTAAATTTAAAGATGTTGCAGGCATTAGCGAAGTTAAAGACGAGCTTATAGAAATCGTTGATTTCTTAAAAAATCCGTCAAAATACAAAAATTTCGGCATAAAACTTCCAAAAGGAATTCTTATGGCCGGACCTCCCGGAGTTGGAAAAACTCTCATCGCAAAAGCCGTCGCAGGCGAAGCCGGGGTGCCGTTTTTTTACCAAAGCGGAGCTACATTTGCCGAAGTTTATGTAGGCGTTGGCGCAAAAAGAGTTAGAGAGCTTTTTGCCAAAGCAAAAGCAAATGCGCCTTCTATCATATTTATCGATGAAATCGACGCCGTAGGAAAAAGTCGTGGCGAGGGTCGCAACGACGAGCGAGAAACTACGCTAAATCAACTTTTAACAGAAATGGACGGCTTTGAAGATAACAGCGGAGTTATCGTCATCGCTGCAACAAACAAAATCGATATGATCGATGAAGCCCTACTTCGCTCAGGCAGATTTGATAGACGAATTTTTATCTCTCTTCCAAACTACCACGATCGCATTGAGATTTTGAAAATTTATCTAAAAGATAAAAAATGCAATGTAAATTTAGAAAAAATCAGCCGTATGAGTGTCGGTTTTAGTGGCGCAGGGATCGCTACACTTGTCAATGAAGCAGCCATAAACGCGCTAAAACGCAAAAGCAAAACTATCGAGCAAATCGATTTTGAAAATGTAAAAACAAAGGTGCTTTTCGGTAGCAAAAAGTCGCAAATTTTAAGCGAATACGAAAAGGAAATTCAAAGCTTTTACCAAGGCGCAAAGGCTCTTAGTGCGTTTTGGTTTTCGCTTGATTTTGATAGAATTGGACTTTTGGAAGATAAAATCATCGGTTTTGAAGCTGAAATCGAGTCAAAAACACAAATACTAAATCAAATAAAAGTCCTACTTAGCGGTGTCGCGGCACTTAAAATTCATAAAAACGACACATTTACAAACGGAAGCGAAGATATAAAATACGCAACATATCTAGCCCAAAAAATGGTTTTTGAATACGCAATGGGCGATAGTTTCATACCAAACGGCGAAAATGTAACAAAAATTTTATATGAGTGCTTTGACGAAGTTAGCGAGATTTTACGCAATTCTCAAAGCAAACTAACTCAAATTTCAAAGCAAATTTTTGTTTATGAGTATATCGACTACGAAAAAGTCAAAGAAATTTTCACTAATGAAATTGAAAATCAAAAAGAAAGCGATGAATAATGGTAAAAATCGGCATACTAACCACAAGTGATAGAGCCAGCAAGGGCATTTACGAAGACTTAGGCGGGGCTGAAATCAAGAGAATTTTAGATGAGTGGCTTGTCGGCGAACACGAGTATTTTTACGAAGTAATCAGCGATGATTTTGAGAGTATAAAATCAAATTTGATTAAATTTTGCGATGAATTTGGGTGCGATTTGGTCGTTACCACAGGCGGCACCGGACCTGCTCCAAGAGATGTAACACCAGAAGCGACCGTCGCCGTGTGCGATAAAATTCTACCCGGCTTTGGTGAGTTAATGCGAAGTGAGAGTTTAAAATTTGTCCCGACGGCGATTTTATCACGCCAGACGGCAGGAGTGCGTGGCAAATCGCTCATCATAAATCTACCCGGTCAGCCAAAAGCGATAAAAGAGTGTTTAGAGCCTATTTTCCCTGCCGTGCCATACTGCATAGATCTCATCGGCGGAGCATACATAATAACAGACGAAAGCAAAATGAAAGTTTTTAGACCGAAAAAGAAGTAAATTTTTAAATTTTTCCAATTAATTTGCATTGAAGTAAATAAAAATTTTAAGATATTTCAAACTCTAAATTCGCTAGAATTTCGCCTTTAATACAAAAAGGAAGTCAAATGCACGAGCAAAACGAGGACAACTCTTTGTCCTTTGATAACAATAAAGAAAATTCTTTGCCCCTTGACAAAAATAATCAAAACTCGCAAATTCAAAGCCAACGAATTCAAAATCCGGCACAATATAGCCTAAATACGGCTTATATGTTTTACTTGCTTTTGGGATTTTTTAGCGCACATAGATTTTATTTGAGTCGTCCCGTGAGTGCAGTTTTTCAAATGTTAGGCGCATTTGGTTTTTTGATTTGGAGTGGTTTTATTTTTGTGGCTTTTTTATTTTCAAGTCCCGATACAATCGAATTTTTAAATAGCACAATTCCTAATTTAAATTTTGATTTAAATAACCCCGAAGATAAAAAATTCGTAAGTAAGATTATCAAATCAACCACCGTCTTTGCCTTGCCAAATTTAATCTACTTGCTTTGGATTATTAGCGATTTTTTTCGTTTGGAAAATATGGTAAATGAATCAAATGCCCAAAAAGGCGTGGTTAAGACGAGTGAGAATTTGCAAAATTTGCACTATGAATTCAGCCAAAACGAAACGCAAAGCAAACTAAGTTCAGCTAAAACTTTGCTTTATATCGGTTGTGGAATTTTGATTTTAATGGCTGTTTTGAGGCTTTTTAGCATAGAAATTCAAACTCTTAAATTTACGCAAATCATCGGCTATGTGTGTTGTGCTGTTGGAATTTGGTTTGTAAGCGATATAATTTGCTCTCGCACACTTATGCGAAATGTTATCATTTTAAATATAATCGAACTAATAAACATAGTCCCTTTGATGATGATTTTATTTGGCAATAAAAGTGCGATATATCTAGCTTTTGGAGCGATTTTTACCATTTTAATAGTGATTTATGAAATGTTTATTTATAAAGAGCTATATGATTGCTCGGGGCGCAAAATTTTCACTCAGGCGTTTTTTGTATGTGCGTTTTTTACGATTGCCCATTTTGCGCTGTGCATTTTTAACGCGAATTTAGCTCTTATTTTATCTGGCGTTGCTAGTATCGCAAATTCGCTCTTTATCATCGCAGCGACAAAAGAAAGCGATGAATTTAACGCTTCAAACAATAGTTATTATTTAAAAAATTTAAGTTTTCACTTTTCAGAACTTAATAGATAATTTTTTACACAAGGAGAAAAAATGATGAGTTTTACTCAGGCAGTTAGGGTTTGCCTTAAAGAGAAATTTCTAACATTTAGCGGCAGAGCTAGTAGAAGCGAGTATTGGTGGTTTGTGCTTTTTATGGTTTTAGTTGGTATTGTAACTAGCATTTTGGACGCTGTTTTTGGCACGGAGATTTTACTTGGTGTGGATAAATACGGAAATCCACAAATACTTGGCATCATCACCACTATCGTAAGTTTAGCACTACTTCTGCCATGCTTTGCCGTGACTTTTAGAAGATTGCATGATAGAAATTTACCCGGCTGGTATATATTTGTGCCGTTTATTCTTTTGATTGTTGCTTCGATACTTGCCGGAATTCCTATTTTAGCGCTAATATTAGCTGTTGCAAGTATAGGATTTTCGATTTATATTTTGGTTATGGAAATTCTAAAAGGCGACAACGGCAGAAATGATTACGGACCAGACCCGTTAAATCCAAACTCAAATTCAAGTATATTTTAAATTTCATCTCGCAAGAATTTGCAAACTAGCAAATTCTTGCGACAAACACATTAAATTTAAAATTCAATTCTAAATTTAGTAATTTTATTTTCGCTTTGACAGATTGCTTTAAATTTTAACTCGTCGCAGTATTTTTTAACCAAACTTAGTCCTATGCCAAAACCGCCCTTTTCTTTATTAAAACGGGCAAATTTTTCATAAATTTTAGCTTGATTTTCTTGTGAAATGGTTTCGCCTGTGTTTTGAATTTCAAAATATTTCTTTGTCAAATTTACGCAAATTTCGCTGTTTTCATCGCAGTATTTTATGGCATTTGATAAAATATTATCAAAAATTTTCTTAAATTTATTCTCATCGGTTTGTAAATTTAGCTCTTCTAAATTTGCTTTAATTTGCAAATTCTTATCATTTAGCATAATATTAAAATACGAAATTCGCTCTTCTATCAAAACCTTAATATCAACCGATTTTAACTCATTTGGCTCGTTTTTAAGATTTAAATTTACCAAATCATCATACAAATTTGAAAGCGTTTTACTTGCAGTTTTTATGTTTGCAAGATATTTTTTTGGATTGGCTTCAAACATTTCTACGCTCATTAAAATGACACTTAACGGCGTATTTATTTCATGCGTAGCGTCCGTGATAAACGATTTTAGCGAATTTATTTGATGATAAAGCGGACGAAATGAAAGACGAATAATAAAATATGAAATAAGCAAAAATGCTACCACGCAAACCACCGCAAAAATGGCAATTTGAACGATTACTTCGCGAATTTCTTCGCCGTATTCGCTATCTTCGATATATACTTCATAACTACTGCCGTGCCTAAGCGGAATAAATGTCTTAAAGGTCATTTTTCCGTCTTCCACTTTAAATTTATCGGTTTTTTCAGATTTTTTTATCTTTTTAAATTCGTCCTTACTTAAACGCCCTAGTTTTGGGCTTTCTTTTGAACTAGGCGTTATATCAATACGCAAGTCATCGTCAATTTCGTCATAATTTATATTTTCTATTCCACCGGTTTTAAGCCCTATATCGACTTCTCTAAGCGCACTTAAAATCTCTTTTGCCGATTCTCTTTGGATATTTTGTTTTGCCGATGAGTAATAAAACCACGAACAAGCAACCAAAAAGACCAAACTTGTCAAAATATATAACAAAAATATCGGCAAAGCATGATTTTTTCTAATCTGCATAAGAGTAACCGACCTTTGATTTAGATACGATTTTATCTTTTAGATAGAGCCTAAGATTGCGTATATAAACGCGCAAACTTAACTCGCTTGGAATTTCATCGTAACTCCAAATGGCATTGAAAATTTCGTCTCTGCTGACAAATTGTCCCCGTTTTTGAAGCAAAAGTGCAAGCAAATCAAGCTCTTTTTTGGATAGTTTTATCATTTTTCCGTCTTTGTAGAGAATTTTGTCGTAAATATCAAAAACATATCCGTCGCCCAAATCATCTTTTTTGTTAATTTTGTGAGCAAAATTTCGCTTTAAAAGATTATTTACACGAAGTAAAAGCTCGGCTAACTCAAACGGCTTTTTCAAAAAATCATCACAACCACTTAAAAAGCCCTTGTTTAAATCGTCCAAGCTATTTAAGGAAGTTACAAAAATGCAAGGTGTGAGTTTTTCGGCATCTCTTAGCTCACGCAAAAGCTCAAAGCCGTTTCCACCGATAATCTTAACATCAAAAATCCACAGATCAAAATTTCCTTCGTAAGCCAAGTCAAGGGCTTCATCGTAACTTTTACACCCTGTTACAACAAAACCCTTTGATGATAGATAATCACATATCATATCATTTAACATATTTTCATCTTCCAAGACAAGAATTTTATTCATCCCGGTCTCCTTTTTAAATTTTTAGCCTTATTTTGGTTCAAGTTTTGGTTTTGGTTGTGGCGGAATTTCAGCATCACCTTTACCAAATTTTGGTCTTACCGGCTTCGTGCCGTTAAAATCTTTTCCAAATTTTGGCACATGTCCAAAACCGCCTTTACCGTCCTTTTTAAAATGTTTTATTTTATCATTTTTTGAACCAAACTTACAAGCCTGTGTATTAAATTCTGCTTTTTCGGCACTTGAAAGCGAATCAAGTTGTGCATTATAAGCTTTGCGAAACTCGTTCATAAATTTTTTCTTTTCTTCCGGGCTTTTGCCGTTTAGCTCATTTTTCATTAAATTATGAAATTTAAAACAAGTTTCCATTATTTCCTTTTTTTGAGCGCCGATTCTTTTATCTAACTCAAAAGCTGAATTTGCTAGTGAAGCAGGACTTTTGCTATCTGTTGAAGCGATAACTTCTGCGTTTGTTTTACCGCTAAAATCAGCCGCAACTAACGAAGTAGCCAAAACGGCAGCTAAAACTAAAAATTTTGTTTTCATTTTTTATCCTTTCGTAAAAAATTAGTCGAATTATAAATCATTTTTGTTAAAGCTCGGTTAAGTGTTTAAAATCGAAATTTTGCTATAATTCGATCTAAAAAAGGCAAACTTTATGAAGATAAAATATAAATTTTTTAAAAACTGGGGCTATGCTATGAAGGGCTTGGGCGATGTTTTAAAAACAGAAATGAGCTTTCGCATAGAGCTTGTTTTTGTCGTGATTTTTAGCATTGTAAATCTATTTTTGCCGATAAATTTAACGCTTCATTTGGTGCTTGAAATGGCACTTTTTGGCGTTTTGATAACTGAAATTTTAAACTCTGCTATCGAGCGGATTGTAGATTTAGTAAGCCCCGAGTGGAACGAACTAGCAGGAAAAGCCAAAGACGCCGGTTCAGCAGGGGTTTTTTTAAGCATTACAATTGCAGTTATTTGCTGGGTTTTGGTTTTAGCAAATTTGATTTTTAGCTAAATTTAGCGTTGAATTTGCCAAATTTATTAAAATTTTACAAATTTGATTTAAAATTTAGCAAATTTACTCCTCAAAAATCGCTCTATTGATTTTTTCCACGAAATTTATCGGATTGACACTAGTTCCGTTTATGGCGATACCAAAATGCAAATGCGGACCGCTCACACGCCCTGTTGCGCCACTAAGTCCTATTAAATCGCCCCTTTTTACGCTATTGCCAACTTTAACCAAAATTTTATCTAAATGATAATACTGCGAGTAAATTCCACCGCCATGATCGATGATAACAGAACCGCCCGCATAATACCTATCTTTTGCGATTTTTACAATGCCGTCGTTAGCAGCGATGATTTTGGTGCCGATAGCAGCGCGAAAATCAGTGCCTGAGTGATAGCTTTTTACGCTTCCGTTAAAAATGCGTCCGTTGCCAAAATTCGAAGTGATTTTGCTATCCAAAGGCACGATAAAAGGCTCGTTAAATAGATATTTTGGCGTGGTTTTTGCATAAATCGCCACAGCTTCATCATACTCTTTTTTTATGCGAGATTGAACGGATTTTGGCGGATTTACTTTGGCTGGTTCGACACTTAAAACTTCTTTTTTATACTCGCCTTGTTTTAAATGAACAACTTCATTTTCTTCGCCCCAAATCGTAGTGATTTTTAAATTTAAATCATCTTTTTGGCGATAATTTGCAGGTAAAATTGCGATAAATTCGCTATCGTTTTGCGGATTTATAGTCAAATTTATCTTTTTTTTGTCCAAAAAGGCACTTTTGACACTTTTTTTGTCAAATTTAAGTATTAAAACATCGCCGTTTATAATCTCGTGCGAAAACAAATTTACTAAAAAAAGGGCTAAAATCACTAAATTTTTCATAAAATTTCCTAAATTCGTTATTTTTTGTTGAATTTTTATTCAAAAATTGGCGCAAAAACGCAAATTTACTGCTATAATAGCGAAAGCATTATTTTAAAAGGATTAAAAATGAAAAAACTTTTACTTTCTACAATCTTAGTTCTTTGTGGTTACTTACATGCAGATGTAAGCGCAAACCAAGAAGTAATTGCAGCTACAAATGTTGTAAAATCGTTTGCACATGACAAAAATTTTGGGGTTTCTGCACAATATATTAAAAATGCAAAAGCCGTTGCTATTTTAACCGATGTTAAACGCCTTGCAGCCGGTGCTTCTATCCAATACGGCGACGGAATTTTTAGCGTAAAAGGCGAAGACGGCGAGTGGAGCGCTCCGATTTTCATCAAATATCGCGGTTTTGGCGCAGGAATTCAAGCAGGATATGAAACAAGTGATGTTGTAATGCTTTTTCAAACTACAAAATCTTATCAAGACATATTTAACGGCATGGAAACACTAGAAGTAAATGCTGGTGCAACTATCGGTGAAGGTTATAGAAGTGGTGCAGCGACTGATTTACCTGACATTTCAGCATGGATGGTAAGTCCTGGCGAACAAACAGGTGTTTTTGTTGGTGCTTCACTAGATCACGCTAGAATCGTAATCGACGATCAACTAACAAATGATTATTATGGTAGAATTTATGATTATGAAGATATTTTAAATGATTCTCCAAAAGCTACAAAATATACTAGAAATTTAAAAGATACACTTAGAAAATATATTTCAAACGCTCAGGCTTACAATGTAGGTGACGCAAAAGCCGTAGCACCTATAAATACCGTTGCTAAAAAATATCAAAACGGAAAGCCGATTGTTTCAAATCGCCCATATAATAAAGGCGTAAGAAAATAATTTTCTTTTTTTATCGTTTTGTAAATCTAGCCGAGAGAAATCTCGGCTTTTTTTATTTCTTTTACCAACTCTCGTATAAAATTTCCACTCCGTCATATTCCCAAAAAGCCTTTGGTGTAAGATACAAACCTTTAAAAATAGGTGCATTAATTTGTGTATATTTTGGGGTAAAATTTGGATAAATTTTAAAAATTTCACGCTCAATGAGCGTGGTGCAGTATAAATTTGGCTCAGTCGATTTTGCTAAAATAAATTTTTCGCCAAGCTTGGCTTTTAAATTTTGCACAAGCTCGTTTTTTTGCGTTTGAGTTAAAAAATTTATCCTAGCCACGCCAATTTTTCTAGCGTGTGCCAAAAACTCATCAAAGCTACTTTTTATCACGGCTCCATTTTCCTTGTCTGTCTCGCCGCCGCCCACAGTAGCGTGCAAGATAGTAAGCGGGGCAGTATCTATCACCACACCAATATGCGAGTAACGAAAGTCGCTGATGCGTGCGATTAGCAAACTATCAAACTCATCACCAAGCCGAAAAATCAAATCCCCTACTTCAAAATTTGGCAAATTTTGCAAATCTTCACGAGTTAGGGTTTTAGATTTTGAATTTTTAAAAAGAGTAAAATTTGGAAAAATTTGGCGAATTTGTGGGATTTGCACCACACAAAACAGCACAAATCCCAAAAAAATAAGAAGCGAAATTTTGAATTTCATAAATTTAGAAAATATCCACCTTCCACGCTCCTTTGTGATTTTTGCGCACTTTCATCATATCATCTATCGTTTTGCCGTCTTTAAAAACTATCCGCACTTTCACCGTGCCGACATCCTCGCCGAGATTTTTATCTACGATTTCAATCGATTTTAGACCGTTATGTTTTTTGGCTACTTGCATAGCATCACCTACCAACATACCCACTTTGCCCTCTAATGTAGGTCTGGCACTCTCGTTTTCCATATCCTCTTTGCTAAGATATACTAGGCTAACAGCTGTTTTGGTATCGCCTTTATAAGCAGCTTCTATGAAGCTTTTTGCCACATTTTCGGCACCGCCGCCGCCACAACCGATTAAAAACAGCATTGCAACAATTGCTAAAAATAGCTTTTTCATACCTGCTCCTTTATTAAAAATTTAAAAACTAATCTCTTTAATATCAGCGACTTTCAAAAACGCATTGTAAATTTGACCGATATTTGCTATGCGATTTGCTTTGATTTTTGGGTCATTTACATTTATCATAACTTTATCGAAAAACTCGTCAATCACGCCTTTTAAGCCAAAAAGCGAATTTAGATAAGCTTTGTAATCGCCGTTAAATTTAATCTCTTTAAACGCCGAATTTAATGCCCTTTCTGCGTCATTTTCAAACAAACTTTCATCGAGCGAACCGATTTTTTCATCTTTTATGATATTTGCAAGGCGTTTAAAAGTGGCGAAATTGTCCTTAAATTCGCTACTAACGCTAATCTCGCCAAGTGCGTTAATCGCGCTATCAAGCTTTTTAATATCATTTTCGCCACTATTTATACACGCTTTTACCACAGACGGATTAAAATCATAAAGCGTATAAAGGCGATCTTTGATAAAATTTAGCAGTTTTTGCGTATCAAATTTTTTATAACCAGCCAAAACTTCATCGCTTAGGCTTTTAATATCTAAGTTTAAATCCGAATTTAACGCTATTTTTATTATCCCCAAAGCTGCCCTGCGAAGCGCGTAAGGATCTTTGTTTCCGCTTGGAATTTTATCAATGCTAAAAAGCGCAAAAAGCGTTTCAAATTTCACCGCCATTGCCACAACCGAGCTAAAAATTCCGCTTGGCAACTCGCTATTTTCGCCACTAGGCAAATACTGCTCTTTTATAGCTTTTGCCACAAGAGCGTGTTCATTTTTAGCATTTGCGTAATAACTTCCCATAATGCCTTGAAGTTCGCTAAATTCGCCAACCATTGTGCTTGTAAGATCTGCTTTACTAAGCATTACGGCTCGCTCTAACGCTTCTTTATAATCTCCGCCAAATTCAGCCCTAAGCTCGCTATCAAAACGCCCGGCAAGGGCTTTTGCGACAGCTACTTCGCGTAGCTCTTTATCATAAACGCTACCAAGCTCATTTAAATAAGCCACGCTTTTTAACTTTTCTGCGTTAAATTCGGCATTTAAATCGCTCTCCCAAAAGAATTTCGCATCGCTTAAACGCGCTCTTAAAACTTTTTCATTTCCTTTTACGATAAGTTCGCTATCATCGCTGATTGCGTTGCTGACGACGACGAAGTGGTTACTTAACTCGCCGTTTTTAAACACAGGAAAATATCGTTGATTTTCCTTCATCGAAGTGATAATTACTTCTTTTGGAACACTTAAAAATTCGCTCTCAAACTCCCCAAGCAAGGCAGTCGGATACTCAGTAATAGCTACAACTTCATCAAGCAAATCTTCATCGATTTCTATTTTAAAGCCGGTTTCTTGCTCTATTTTTTCAAATTCATCTAAAATTTTTGCTTTTCGCATAATATCTTTTAAAATCACGCCGTTTTTAGCCAAAAGCGAAAAATATTCGCTAGAAGAGTTAAATTTAATCAAATCATAGCCAAAATTTCTGTGTGGAAAAAAGCCATTTTGCGACTTTACGCCAAAAATTTCAAAGTCTAAGAATTCGCTTCCAAGCAGACAAGCCACACTCCGTACAGGGCGAATAAATTCAAACTCGCCCGTCCCCCAGCGCATAGATTTGCCAAAATTTAAACTTTGCAAAAATTCATTTATCATAACAGGTAAAATTTCACGGCTTTTTGCGCCTTTTTGAATCGATTTATGATACAAAACTTCCTTGCCGTTAATCTCTTTAAATTTAAGCTCGTCTTGGCTTATTCCGCATTTTGCGGCAAAGCTAAGTGCCGCTTTTGTAAATTCGCCGTCTTTTAACGCCACAGCCTTTGGCGCACCGATATTTTCTATCTCTTTATCGGGTGCAAATTCCATAAAATCCTTGTGAAAAATCACAAGTCTGCGAGGCGAATACTCAAATTCAAATTCACTACCAAGCAAATTTTTATCCAAAATGCTTTCCCATTTGCCCCTGATATTTGGCAACTCCTTTAAAAAGGGAATCGCGGGGAGCTCTTCAACTCCGATTTCAATCAATAGTTCCATTTTCGTCCTTTTTATTTTGTTTTCGTTTTTCTTTTTTTTCTATCATCTGTTTGTTAAAACCCACAACCAAAAAAATCATAAAAATCACAAATAAAATCAGTAAAATTTTATGTATCATTGAACAATAAATTCCTTTTTGCCTTTGTAAATCGTAAAAAATGCGTTTTCAAATTCCAAATTTTTGCCGTTTTTTACCTTTCCGTTTTTTCCATAAATCAAAAATTCGCCAAATTTGGTTTTTATAACTCCATTTTCAACATCGCCTTTTAGTTTGCCAACAACATCGCCGCTTCGCAAATTCGCAAAATCGCCTTTAAATAAATGCTTTTCTAAATCGCCGTCATTTCCGTGATTTTTAAGAATTTCAAATTCATTTATTTCGTAATTTGAATTATAAATTTTAGCTTTTTTTACCAAAATATCGACTTTATCGCCAACCTGCACGGCTTTATTATCGCCAAAAACAAAAACGCCCCGTCCGTCTTTTGCGATAGCAAAGCCTTTTTTGTCGATGAAACTAACCACAGCATTTTGAATTTTAACTTCATTTTTCAAATTCGCTTGTCCGTAAATTTCATCGATATTTACACTTTTTGGCGATTTTTTGAAAAACGAAAATTCCTTTTTTGGTTGCGTTTTTTGCTCATCAATTATGATTTGTTTAAATTCTTTTTTGACAACCTTATCTTTATCGCTCGTTAGAACAAAATAAATCGGGTCGTGATCGGAAGAGTTGTTGCTACTTCTAAAAACCTTAAAACTATCTTTTTTATAGCCAAGTCTTGCAAAACCAAAAAGCTCAGAACTTAGCAAAATATGATCTAACGCCCTGCCTGTGATATGTGAGCTTTTTTTAAACCAGATAAAATCCCACAAATCAGTATAATTTTGCGTATCGATAATCTCTCTTAAAAGCGAACTTTTACCATAATCTGTATTAAAATCGCCCAAAATAACGGCATTTTTGATACCGCTTACGCTATCGCCTAAGAAAATCGTATTTTTTCGTCGATCTAAAAATGAGTTTTTCGCACTTAAAAAATGTGTCGTAAATACGGCGATTTCCACGCCCTCAAACTCAAAATCAAGCCTTAGAATATCTCTTGTTTTTATCTCTTTGCTTCTATAAAATTTGCTATTTTTAGGTTTTATTTTTGATAAAAATCCAACGCCAACTGGCGAATTTTTAGAAGCTGAAAATTCATAAAATTCATAACCACTTAAATTTGCCAACTCTTTTAAAACTGCTTTGTTTTCTATCTCTTGAAGTGCGATTATATCGGCATTTAGTTCTTTTATTATCTCGGCAGTTTGCTTTAATTTTTTATTATATTTTGCTTCGTCCCACTCGGAAAAACACTCTTTTGTTTTGATTTTGCAAACTTTATAATCGCTGTATTCGTTGCCGTTGTTTTCGCCGTCAAAAAGGTTTTCGACATTGTAGGTTGCAATTTTTAGCTCACCACAAAACGCAAAAACGCTAAAAAGCAAAAAAACGATAATCTTTTTCATAAATTTGCTCCAAATTCGCTAAAATTTTGTCTTATCGCTTCATACGCCACAATACCTACACTTATAGCCAAATTTAGGCTTCTGCCGTCTTTTCCCATTGGGATTGTTATGGCATTTTGCCAGTTTTTTTGCATTAGCTCCATTGGAAGTCCCGTGCTTTCACCGCCAAAAAACAAAAAATCTCCCTTTTGAAATTCAGCCTGAAAATAAGGCTTTTCGCTTTTGGTCGTGGCGAAAAAAAATCGGTGCAGGTTATGCGAATTCGCACTCATAAATTCGTCTAAACTCTCCCAAATAGTGGGATTTAGCTTTTTCCAGTAATCTAGCCCTGCTCTTCTTACAGCTTTATCGCTTAAATCAAAAATGGTTGGCTTAATGATATGCAGTTTCAAATTTGCATTTACGCACAAACGCCCGATAGTGCCTGTATTTTGCGGAATTTGTGGGCTAACTAAGACTATATTAAACATCTAAAAAATCACCGTTTTGTTATTATAAACAAAAATTCTATCATCAAAAACAAGATCTAACGCGCTTGCTAAGACATTTCTCTCCACATTTCGCCCAGCTCGACGCATTTCTTGCCAGCTCATCTCGTGATTAACACGCACGACATCTTGGGTGATGATTGGTCCTTCATCAAGGTTGTTATTGACAAAATGAGCCGTCGCACCGATAATCTTCACGCCCCGTTCGTAGGCTTGTTTGTAAGGGTTTGCACCGATAAAAGCAGGCAAAAACGAGTGGTGTATGTTTATGATTTTTTCTTCATAATGGCTGACAAACTCAGGGCTTAAAATTCGCATATATTTTGCCAAAACTGCATAATCAAAATCAAATTTGCTCATCACTTCAAGCACCATTTTTTCGTGCTTTTCTCGCTCAATGCCGTCGCTTTTAACGCAAAAAAACGGAATTTCAAATTTTTCAACTAAGCTTTGCAAATCATCGTGGTTTGCCACGACCGCTAGGATATTTGCGTTTATTTCGCCGCTTTGATTTTTGATAAGCAAATCGCCCAAGCAGTGCGTTTCTTTGGTCGCTAGGACGATGATATTTTTCTTTTTTGCTTCTTTGAAATTAATGTTTGCTTTTCCACCAAGCACTGCATTTAAAAGTCCGCAAAATCCTGCTACATCGAGCTTTTCATCAGCGTCAATCTCAGCTCTAAAAAAAAATCGCCCCACGCCGTGATCGACAAATTCGTGGTTTTTTGCGATATTTAGATTAAATTTAAAAACAGTATCAGCGATACGATAAATCAAGCCTTTTTCGTCATTGCAATCGATTTTTAAAATATATTTTTTCATTATTTTTGCCCTTATTTACAAAGCTTTTATTTTAGCTAAAAAAGGCTAAATTTACGCTTTTAGTCGCATAGACCAGACGGATTAAAACAATCAAAGCCAAATCGATTGACCCTAATAATATCTTTTTGTGGATAAAATATAATTTCATAACCTTTTTTCTGCCAAATTTGTATTTTTGTATCGCTAATGGAAGTAATATTTAAATTTTTCATGGAACCATAGACTAAAAACATTTTTTTATACGCATCGGTTCCCAAATAGTGAAAATTTGGAGTAATAAAACTCGAATTTAAGTTTGCCAAATCATTGGCATCTGCAACACAATCCGACCGCTCAACTTGCACGAAACCATTTTGTTCCAGTTTAGATGACACTATATCATGTTTTTTATCTAATTTTATATAACTTACATAGCAAATTTTGATATTATCATGTTTAAAAGGCATTTTTCTGCGATACAAAAGAAGTTCTTTTGGATTATAATTACCTAATTGCCGAATTTCATATAAATTATTATGCCTTACATTAACAAAGTTGGTTTCATGTATGCTTGTTATATAGATTGTAAAAAATAGCAATATAGCTACTGCAATAAAAGCAATCGCGGATAAAGCCAAAATAGCTAAAAAATATATGGAGTAAGCACTATAAAATAAAAATTTAGAAAAATTTGACATTTTTCAAATACTCATTTATCTCTATTTCTTGACGGCGTTTGATTTCATTTGCGATTTCTTTACCTTTAAATCCGTCGTTTATAACGGCTTCGCTTCCTACTTTTGAAGCAAATTTTTTCTCATAAATTCCAAGTTTTTTAGCGCGATTTATGCGAGTTTTATTATATGCTCCAAGCCACGAATTTATAGGCATTTGCAAGGCGATTTGCATTAGTTTTTCATCGTCGATTTTTTTATGAAACGGCTCGGTTAAAATGCGTTTGAAATGCGAATTTAGCTTTAAATTTTCTAAAATTTGCTTTTTGTCTAAGCCTAGCAAATTTAAAACAGCATATAAAAAAAACGCTTCATCTTTTACAAATTTTCGTCCGTTGTCGATAAATTTTGCGATTTTTTCGCATTGCTCCCCAGAAATTTTCACGCCAAAAATTTTCTCAAAAAGCCCCAAATCATGCAAGATTACTAGCCCCAAACCAGCAAATTTAGCACCAAAAAGCTTCATTAGCTCACCCCGAATTCGCTCGACACTTAAATCGCTCGTATCGATACTACGCATAAATTTAAAGCTCTGCTGTTCGATTTTTAGATTAAATCTTGCCGCAAACTGCACGCCACGATATACGCGCAAACTATCTTCCACAAAGGTTTTGCTATCGACCATGCGCAAAATTTGGTTTTGCAAATCAGCCACGCCGCCGTAAAAATCCAGCACTTCGAGCGAAAAAATATTTATCATCATCGAATTTATGGTAAAATCTCTACGCCTAGCACCGATTTTTTCGTCATTTGTGATTTCGACTTCAAACGCCTTATGCCCTACTCCGACCTTGCGTTCGGTGCGTGGCAGGGAAATGTCAAAATTTTTAAATTTATAGACAAAATAGCTTTTTCCTACGCCTTGTGCGCCAAGCTCACTCATAATCTCATCGAATTTTTGGGGATTTATATCATAAACTTCAATGTCAATGTCGCTGGTTTCACGCTTTAAGAAAAAATCACGCACAAAACCACCGACAAAATACGCTCTTTTTGTGTGTTTTTTTAAAAGTTTGAAAATAGCCTTAAAATCGCTATTTTGATAAATTTTCAACTCTGTTGTCGATACTTGCAAGTAAAAATTCCATAAATTTGATACTTAATTCAACCCTAGCTTCCAAATCGCCTTCAAAAGCATTTAAGCCTTCAAAAAGCACTAAAATTCGCTCTTTTAAGGCGCTTAAAAACTGAACTTCGTCGTTTTTAACTTCGCTCAAATTTGCCAAAAGCTCGTTGATTTTCGATATAGAAGCAGACAATTCGGCATTTAAATTTTGCAAATTTTCACTATCGCAAATTTGCTCCGTTTGCGAAATTTGATCTTGCAGATTTTGACTAAAATCCATATCTTCTAAATTTTCAAAATTCTCATCTCTTATGATTTCCAATTTTTCATCATCAAAATCATTTATAATATCATTGTCAGAAATCTCGCTAAAATCTTCATTTTCAAAAATTTCAAATTCGCTTTTTAAACTTTCGTTTTTTGGAATTTCAAACTCATTTTGCAAATTTTCATCTTTTGAAATTTGGGTTACATTTTGTAAAGTTTCATCTATTTTTTCATCGTCAAAATCATATTTTTCATCGGCAAAATCATATTTTTCATCGGCAAAATCATATTTTTCATCGGCAAAATCATATTTTTCATCTGCTAAATTCGAATTTTCAAGATTTGAGCTTTCGTTTTTGTTTTGATTTTTTTCTTCATCTTTTGAAGAGCCAAAATTTAGACTTTCAAAATGAAAATTAAAAGCTATTAGGTCGCTTTTTTTGGTAT
Organism: Campylobacter sp. CN_NE2; assembly: GCF_027797465.1. Taxonomy (NCBI): domain Bacteria; kingdom Pseudomonadati; phylum Campylobacterota; class Epsilonproteobacteria; order Campylobacterales; family Campylobacteraceae; genus Campylobacter; species Campylobacter sp. CN_NE2. The sequence goes on from NZ_CP115608.1 coordinate 570,803, forward strand.
TTGGCAACACAATATCAGAATAAATTTCCAAATCGTCATCTAAAAATTTATCGTTAGAATTTGCCGAATTTTGACTAAAATTCGCCGAATTTTGCTCAAAATTCTTAACTTGCAAATTTTCATTTAAACCTTTTTTTTCTTGCTCCAACTTCTCTAAATCTTTGATTACGGTTTTTGCAATGTCTTCTAGTTTCATAGTTGTAAAAGCCACCTTTTAAACTCGCTAGTATCCTTTTTATCGCTACTCATAAAAAGATCTAGCATTTTTAAATTTACCTTGTTTTTCATAAGCATTTTTGATTTTAGTTTATCAAAATACTGCATTGCTTGTTCGTCTCCACGACGAATCAAACTTCGGTAAATCGCCAAAGCTTCGTAAAATCTGCCGTTTGCTTCGCACCTAAGTGCTTTTAAAATTATTTCGTTCATATTTTATTTGCGTAATCTGCGATGATTGAGCCGATTTCGGTTGTCGAGCAGACCTCTTTTGCGTCAAATCTCGCAATATCTTTCGTTCTATATCCGTCTTTTAAAACTGCTTTTACCGCTTTTTCTATCGCATCTGCTGCTTCGTTTTCGTTAAATGCGTATCTTAACATCATCGCAGCACTTAAAATTGTCGCAATCGGATTTGCTATTCCTTGCCCGGCTATGTCAGGCGCTGAGCCGTGAATAGGCTCGTAAATTCCTACCTTGCCACCGATACTAGCACTTGGCAAAAGTCCGATCGAGCCACAAACCATACTTGCTTCATCGCTTAAAATATCGCCAAAAAGATTTTCTGTTAAAATAACATCAAATTGTTTTGGATCGCGCACAAGCTGCATTGCAGCGTTATCCACATACATAAATTCTAATGCCACTTGCGGATAATCCTTTGCCATTTCGCTTACTACTTCACGCCAAAGTTGGCTAGTTTCTAGCACATTTGCCTTATCGACCATTGTGATTTTTTTATTTCGTTTCATCGCACTTTCAAAAGCGACTTTTGAAACACGCACGATTTCATCACGGCTATAAACCATCGTGTTAAATGCGTCGTTTTCGCGTTTTTCGCGTGGTTGTCCAAAATAAATTCCGCCCGTTAGCTCTCTAACAACCATAATATCAACACCGCTAACTGTTTCAGGCTTTAATGATGAAGCATTTACAAGCTCATCAAAAATAATCGCAGGGCGTAAATTCGCAAACGCGCCGAGCTCTTTTCGAATTTTTAAAAGACCGCTTTCAGGTCGCAAATGGCGTGGTAAATTGTCCCATTTTTCGCCACCGATCGCCCCAAAAAGCACGGCGTCGCTTGATTTTGCTGCATTTAGCGTTTCATCAGGGAGTGGCTCACCAAAAACATCATACGCTGCTCCGCCCATTAGCTTGTAATCATAATTTAACTCAAAGCCGAATTTATGGCTTACGGTATCTAAAACCTTAATTGCCTCTTCGATGATTTCAGGGCCGATTCCGTCGCCTTTGATAACACAAATATTATAAGTTTTCACAAATTTTCCTTTTACATTTTTGATTTTGCATAATTTATCAAACCGCCCGTTTGCAAAAGTTCTTGCATAAACGGCGGCATTGGAGAGAATTTATACTCTTTTTTTGTCGTTAAATTTTTGATAATGCCATTATCAAGGTCGATTTCTAGCTCATCGCCTTCGCCGATTTCATCTGTTTTGTCGCATTCTAAAATAAGTAATCCCATATTAAAGCTATTTCGGTAGAAAATTCTAGCAAAAGACTTTGCTATGACGCACGAAATTCCTGCTGCTTTTAAAGCGATAGGAGCGTGTTCTCTACTACTTCCACAGCCAAAATTTTCCCCTGCGACGATAATGTCGCCCGGTGAAATTTTTTTAGAAAAATCTTTATCTGCATCTTCCATAACATGACTTGCTAAAATCGCAGGATCAGAAGTGTTTAAATAACGAGCCGCAATGATAATATCGGTGTCGATATTGTCTTTAAATTTCCAAACTTTTGACATTTTTTAACCTTATAAATTTAAAATTCGGCAACTATTCTAACTAAAAAAATATTAAATTCTACTCAAAAATTAACAAAATCGCTACAAGTGCGATTAAAATCGCAGAAAATTTGCTTATAATAGAAATTTTATCGCTCATAAATTTGCGAAATGCTGCCCCGCCCGTAGCATAAATCATCAACGAGCAAAACTCGATTATAAGCATAATTGCGATTAAAATAAAAAGCCTTGCGCTTAAGATATTTTGGCTATCTAAAAATTTCGGAAGCAAAGCGCCGATGAAAATCCACGCTTTTGGATTTGCCATATTACAGATAAATCCTTGCGTAAAAAGCTCTTTTTTGCTTAAATTTGGTATAGTTTGAAGCGTTAAATTTGCAGAACTTTTATAAATTTTATAACTCATATACAAAAGATACGCCCCGCCTAGAATTTTAATCAAAAACATAAAAATCGGAATTTTTACTATCAATACACCGATACCAACGCCACAGATAAAAGATAAAATTCCAAGTGATATAAGCAGACCAAATATCGCAATCAACGCTTTTTTCAAGCCAAAACTAAGTCCGATACTCATCGCAAACATCATGTTGATTCCGGGCAAAATAGAAATAAGAGCATAAGTTGCAATAAATAAAAAATAATCCATAAATTCCGCCAAATTCCGGTAAAAATTCGGCGAATTCTAACACTTTTGAACTTAATTTTTTATAACCTTTTAAAAATTTAAATTTGCTAAATTTATTACCAAATTTAATAAATTTTGAAATTTTGAAATTTTAATTAAATTCCTAAATTTTAATTAATTTAATAAAATTTAAAAATATTTCGGTATAATAGCCTTTTTTTACTGCAAAAAAGGAGCAATCTTACATGGCAACTTCCAAAGATTTTTTTTCAAAAGTGGAACAATTTTTCAGCGAAAACCAAAAAAGTTACATTACCTACGAACGACTTATCAAATTTTTTGACAAAGCACCGACTGCGACAAATGTTAAAAAAATCGAAATTTTAGCCAAAGAATTCGATGTTGAGTTAATCTCATCGGCAGAAGTAGCAAAAATCAAAAACCTTGAAGACGCTAAAAACAGCCAAGACGCCCAAAGAAAGCTACTTGATGACGAATTAGACGGCGAATTTGACCTAACAAATGATAGTGAGCTTATGGAGTGGAGCCGTTCTGATAGCCCGGTGCGTATGTATCTACGCGAAATGGGTCAAATTCCGCTTCTCGTAAAAGAAGAAGAGGTCGAAATCAGCAAAAAAATCGAGCTTGGCGAAGATATTATCATCGATGCTTTTTGCTCTGTGCCATTTTTGATAGATTTTATTTTAGAATACAAAGAGCCTTTGATAAACAGAGAACGCCGCGTAAAAGAGCTTTTTAAGAGCTTTGATGAAGGCGAAGAAGACGAAGAAGAAGACATCGATATAGACGAATACGCCGAAGACGAAGAAGAAAATCAAGAAGAAAAGAAAAAACTAAATCGCAAAAACGATAAACGAGCCGAAAAGGTTATAGAAAGCTTTAAGGCACTCGAAAAAGCAAAAAAAGACTGGAAAAAATTTGCCGATAAAAATGCAATCGAAATTCAAGAAAGCGATAGTATCTCAGCAAAACTAAATTTAGCTTTCAAAAAGAAAGTTTTAAAAGAAAAACTAATGGATTTGGGTCCTACTAGCAAACTCATAACAGAAATCGTAAAATCAATGGAAACAGCGCTAAAAAGCGATAGCGAATTTGAAAAAGAGCTAAAACGCTTGGAATACAAACTTCCTATGTTTAGCGCAGAGCTGAAAAAAAATCACCAAAGCATTTTAAAAGATATTACAAAACTAAGCAAAGAAGACATTATCGCGCGTGTTCCGGAAGCTACAATGGTATCAACCTATGTGGATATTAAAAAACTTTTCCTTACAAAAGAAGCTAGCAAGCAAGGCTTTGACTTAGAGCCTGAAAAGCTAAAAGTTATTTTAGAGCAAATCAAACGGGGCAAAAAAATCTCCGATGACGCAAAAGCCCGTATGGCAAAGTCAAATTTGCGTTTAGTCGTCAGTATCGCAAAACGCTACACAAATCGTGGTTTGCCGTTTTTGGATTTGATCCAAGAAGGAAATATCGGGCTTATGAAAGCTGTGGATAAATTTGAATACAAACGGGGTTATAAATTTTCTACCTATGCGACATGGTGGATTCGTCAAGCCATTTCTAGGGCGATAGCCGATCAAGCAAGAACGATTCGAATTCCAATCCACATGATAGAAACGATAAACCGAATAAACAAAATCACGCGAAAATATATGCAAGAAGAAGGCAAAGAGCCTGACATCGCTCTTATCGCAAATGAAGTGGGGCTTAGCATAGATAAAGTAAAACAGGTGATAAAAATCACAAAAGAGCCAATCAGCCTTGAAGCGCCTATCGGAAACGAAGACGACGGCAAATTTGGCGATTTTGTCGAAGATAAAAGCTCGGTTTCGCCGATAGATCAAATTTTAAAAGCAGACCTAAAAGAGCAAATCGATGAAGTGCTAGATCAGCTAAATGAACGCGAAAAAGCGGTTATTCGTATGAGATTTGGGCTTTTGGACGATGAAAGCGACCGAACACTTGAAGAAATCGGCAAAGAGCTAAATGTAACAAGAGAACGCGTTCGCCAAATCGAAAGCTCAGCAATCAAAAAACTAAAACACCCAAAAGTCGGACGAAAACTTAAAAACTATATCGAAGGGTGAATTAAGGGTCAGAATTTTGTCATTTAAATATTAGGAAAAAAATTTGCGTAAATTTGTTAAAAAATTTTTTAAATTTATCACTATATTGGCGATGATATATTTTTTACCGATAGTTTTGTTATTTTTTAGAGAACCTTTTATTATAAAAGCAATGAAAGATGATTTGATAAATTATGAGTTGTATTATTTAAAAAGCCATTATAACGCTAAACTTAAAGCATTAGATAAAAGCGATGATGAGATAGAAAAGCTAACAAAGGAGTATGATAAGATTTTAGAGAAACAAAGAGATAAATTTTATAAAACTTGTAAAAAGTATGTTAGCTATACACTTTCGCATTTGGACTTTGTAGATTTTTATGTTACTTGCAAATTTGACGATGAAACTAAAAAGTTATATTCGGATTTGCAAAAAGTTATTAAAATCAATGATGAATATCATTTAATTACTAAAAAAAAGGCTCATATAATGTTTTTTAATATGCCTGCAATGTATTCTTATGAAGTGCAACAAAAACATTTAAATCACAATGAAGAAATATCATATATGGAAATTAGTAAAGATATGCTTTCGGAAGTTACCGAGCTACTTGATTATTTTGAAGCAAATAAAATGGATAAAAAAATATTTGTTTATGATAAAAAACAAGAATTTTACTTTAAAATTAAATAATACATATAAATAGGCATAATAAGTGTTTACCTTAAAATTTCCCTTTGACCTTTGGCGTCAGGTTTGCTTAAAAAGCCTGTCATTTCTAGCTGTTCTATTATAGTTGCAGCGCGATTGTAGCCGATTTTAAGACGGCGTTGCAGGTAGCTTATAGAAGTTTTGCCGTCATTTGATATAATCTCTTTTGCTTCATCAAGCAAAGGATCGATCTCGCTACTATCAAGCCCAAATTCGCCGTTTTCGCCGCCATCTTCGCTTTCGGTGATAAATTTATCATCATAAACCACGCTTTGTTGCGAACGCAAATATTCGGCGACCATATTTATCTCATCTTCTGTCGCAAACGGCGCATGCAGGCGAATAGTAACACTTCCGGTCGGTGGCGTAAAGAGCATATCGCCTCGCCCTAGCAAACTCTCAGCGCCCATTTGATCGAGAATTATACGGCTATCCATAGATGAGCGAACTTTAAAGCTAATGCGACTTGGCATATTTGATTTGATTAAGCCTGTTACAATTTCCTTGCTTGGGCGTTGGGTAGCGATTATTAGGTGAATTCCGCACGCCCTAGCCTTTTGCGCTAAAAGTGCAATGTTAAATTCAACATCTTTTCCGCCCGTCATAATAAGATCGGCAAATTCGTCGATGACAACCACGATATAAGGCAGAATTTCTCCGTGCTCTTTTGCGATTTTTTCGTTATAGCTTTCGATATTTTTAACCTTATTATCTGCCATCAAGCGATACCTGCGTTCCATTTCAGCAACCACATTTCCAAGGGCAGTAATCGCCTTTTTTGGCTCTGTTATAATCGGCGTTAGCAAATGCGGAATATCTTCATAAACGCTAAATTCAACCATTTTTGGATCTACCATTATTAAACGCAGGGTTTTTGGCGAATTTCTATACAAAAGGCTTAAAATAAGCGCATTTACGCCGACACTTTTACCGCTTCCTGTGGTTCCTGCGATGAGCAGATGCGGAAGTTTTTTAAGATCTGCTACAAATGGCTGACCGACAATATCCTTGCCAAGTGCCACAGTTAAGGGGCTTGAAGCAGTTTTGAAAATTTCGCTTTCAAAAATTTCGCGTAAATAAATCGTTTCTATGTCTTTATTTGGAATTTCGATTCCAACGACATCTTTACCCGGAATTGGGGATTGGATTCTTATCGTTTCGGCTCTTAAAGCCATTTTTAGATCATTTTGCAAATTTGAAATGCGATCGACTTTGACATTTGGCGCAGGACGAAACTCAAAAGTCGTAACCACAGGACCTGAGTATGTTCGCACGACATCGCCGTCGATTTTAAATTTGCGAAGTTTATCGAGCAAATCGTAAATTTTTTTATCGATTTCGCTTTCGTCTATGCTAGTGCGTTTTTTCGGTGCAGAATTTAAAAAATCCAAAGGCGGCAAAATAAAATCATCAGGCTTTGTGATTTTTCCTTTTTCGAGCTGGTCAAGTAGCATTTTATTTTCAGCTACTTCTCTTAAATGCTCGACATTTGCAAATTTGCTAGATTTTAAAGAGCTACTTTTGCTTTGTGTTTCGCTATCGTCGCTCTGGACATCGTCAAATAGACTTTTGCCCTGCTCTTTTTTTATGCGTTCTTGTGCTTTATTTATCTTTTCTTTTGCCATTTTTGAAGCAAGACGAGTTTTTTTAGTCGATGTTTCTTGCGGTTTTTGTGGCTGCGAAAAGGTCGGTTGCTCATAAATTTCTTCTTTTGGTTTGCGTTGGATAATAAACCAATTTTTGACGATATTTGTAAATTTATCTTCAAAAATCAAAACAAGCGAAAGAATAAAAATAGTAATATTAAAAATCCAAACACCAACGCTACCTATCATAGCGCGAAGTTCGCCGATAAGAGCTGCGCCGATAGCACCGCCACCATTTTCACCAAAAATAGCACCTTGTATGCAAAGAATAGTAAAAAATAACAAAATAATCCCTGCGATAAATTCGACAAGGCGTAGATCAAATTTTTTAAAATATTTATAACCGATAAAAATCGGAATTAAAAGCAAAAACGGATATAAATTTGCAAAATAACCAAAAAGTGCAGTATTATACGCGCGTATGATATTTCCAATACTACCGACTAACGCAGAATCCGGAGCAATCGTAGCAAGTCCAAAAAAAACAAGCAAAGCCGAGCAAATAATAAAATAAAATTCTCTTAAAATAATAAATCCTTTTAAATTTATAAACGAAGCATTGTAACGAATTTAGAATTAAAATTTAATTTGAAAACGCCCGAATTTTCAGTTTTCGGGCGTTTAAATTTGTTATTAGTTTTTGACGGCTTTTCCAAGATCCCACATAGGCATAAAGATACCAAGCGCAAGTAGCAAAACCATACCTGCCATAAAAAATAGCATAATCGGCTCAACATAGCTTGAAATATTATCGATAATATCGTCAAATTTTTCTTTGTAATAATCAGTTACATTTCCTAGCATTTTATCTAGACTTCCTGATTGCTCACCGGCACTAATCATCTGAATAAGCATACTTTCATAAAGCCCAGTATTTCGCATAGCATCGGTTAAGCTAACACCTTGTTGCACTGCAACTTTAATGGTAGAGAGTTTTTCTTTTAGCGTTTCGTTATCAACCATCAAAACAGCAGTATCAAGTGCATCTGCTATCGGAATACCAGCTCGGACTAGCTCAGTGAAAATAAGCATAAATCTTGACATAGTAGAATAAAAAATAATCTTACCAAATAGATAAACTTTTAAAATTCCCTTATCCCAGCCTCGCTTAAATTCATCGTTATTTTTATACGCCCATTTAAGAGCCACAATAGTGCCAATAATCGCGAGTAAAACATATATACCATAATTACTCAAAACAGATTCGATTCCTAACAAAATTCGTGTAGGAAGTGGTAAATCAGCACCTAGTTCTTCAAAAATTTCACGGAATTTAGGAACAACATAAAGCATCAAAATAGAAAAAGCAATCGCCATAACTATCATAAGTATCATAGGATAGCGCATAGCCTTTTTGAATTTTCTTTGGTTTTCCCAAATCTCATCAAGCATTTGAGCTAGTTTCGCCAAAGACTCAGCCATATTACCCGTGCTTTCACCAAGACTAATCATCGCAATAACGACATCGCCAAGTTCACCTCTAAATTTTTCAGAAGATTCTGTTAAGCTAAGACCAGCATTAAGGTCATCATTCATAGCAGAGAAAATCTCTTTTAATTTTCTATCTTCTGTTGCATTTGCGACCTCTTTAATGGAATCATGAATAGAAATACCGGCATTTGTCATAACAGAAAGTTGTTTAATAGAAGCTACAAGAGCAGGAATTCTAACTCTACTACTGGCTCCCATAAGTCTAGTAACTTGCGTTTTAATATCTCCCAATGAAGCACTAACATTACTAGTTTGTGTTTCGCCAATCTTAGTTATAACGCCACCGTTTCTTTGCTTAATTAAATTTCTAGCCGCAACTTTGTTATCAGCTTTTAGAAACATCTTTTGTTTTTTTCCGTTTGCAATATATTCTACTTCAAAATTTTTCATTGTTTTGCCACCCTATAAATTTCTTCAATACTTGTTGCTCCCCTTGCCGCACGGATCACGCCATCGTGGAACATATCAATAAAACCTTCTTTAAGAGCCAACTCTTTCATTTCGTCCTTAGAGGCACCATTTGCTATTAAACTTTGCATACTATCACTAATAGGTAAAATCTCGCTTATCATCTCTCGTCCTGCATATCCAGTTCCAGCACACTCATCGCAACCAACAGGTTTATAAAATGTATATTTTTCAGGTAGATACGGCGCAAGAGTATCTAGCATAGATTTTGGAAGCATTGTTGGCTGTTTGCATTTTGGACAAAGTTTTCGCACCAATCGTTGTGCTTCAACCGCAATTAACGCACCGCTTATAAGATAACTTTCAATACCCATATCTACAATTCTAGGGATTGCGCTAATTGCGTCATTTGTGTGAAGTGTTGAAAATACAAGGTGTCCAGTAAGTGCCGCTTGAATCGCGATACGCAATGTTTCTTGGTCACGAATCTCACCGATCATTATAATATCAGGGTCTTGACGCAAAATAGAACGCAAAGCCGCAGCAAATGTAAGCCCTGCTTTTTCATTAACATGGACTTGTTGGATCAAATTTACCTGATACTCAACAGGATCCTCAACGGTAATAATCTTCGTATCAACACTTTTTACATCATTAAGTGCCGCATAAAGCGTAGTTGATTTACCGCTACCAGTTGGCCCGGTAACCAATATAACGCCATAAGGCGCATGCATTGCGTTATTAAATTTTTTAAAGCTTTCTGGGTGCATACCTAATTTTTCAAGACTAATAATAACCTTTGATTTATCCAAAATACGCATAACGGTTGATTCACCATTGATAATAGGAAGTGTTGAAATACGAAAATCATACTCGCGTCCGGAAATTTTCATACTAAAACGACCGTCTTGCGGTTTTCTGCGTTCTGCGATATCCATATTCGAAAGAAGTTTGAGCCTTGAAACCAAAGGCGGATAAATATCTTTATCAAAGATAAAAATTTCAGTTAGCATACCGTCAATTCTGGTTCGCACGACGCAGTTATTTTCAGATGGCTCAATATGAATATCGCTACCGCGAGAGATAATTGATTGTTTAACTATCATTTCAATAAGTTGCAAAATAGCTGAACTATCATCGTCCTTACCGCTACCGCCTGTATTTGTAAGCTCCTTACGAATTTCATTAACCAAACCTCTGATACTATCAGACAACTCTATTTTATTAAGATATTTTTTGATCTGATTAGGGTCAGCAACTACGATTTTTACAAGTTTTTTATTAAAAATTCCTTGAATTCTATCTTGCGCATCCATATCAAAAGGATCTGAAAATGCAACAAACATATTGAGATCATCTTCTTTAACAGGAATAACACCGTATTTTTTAAGCTGAGCAGTAGGTGCTTTTTCTGAAATTCTAAAATCTACATCCACATCGTCAAGATTCATATAAGTCATCTTAAATTTACCAGCTAAACTTTGCAAAAAAGTCTTTGTGTCGATATAAAATTTTTCATTAACCTCTTCAAGCGTGATTTGTTTTCGTCTATAAATATCTACCAAAAGACAGGCAAATTGATCTTGATCAATATAGTTATCACCAATTAAAACCTCGCCTAGTGTAAGCCCAATATCCATTTTTTCGCTAATCTCAGGAATGATATCGGGAGTCAAAACTCCGTTTTTAATAAGAATTTTTATAATATACTCTTCAACTTTTGTCATACATATCACCAATACATTTTAATAGAATTTACCTTGTCATCAACATAAAGGGCAACAACCATTTTTTTTATGCCACCTTCATCTTTGATGAAAAGCTCAGCCCTGTCTCCGTTTTGTAAAGTAAAGATATATGTATCACTCTTTTTTACATAATCTTTTTCTACAAATTTATCAAAAATTTCAGACAAAATATAATTAATCTTTGGCGTTCTAATATAACTTATATCAACATTATCGCAAAGTGCCAAATATAGCATTTTCTTTTGAAATAAAATTGTCGAGTATAAAGACGCATTTTCGCGCGATTCTTTATTTTTATAAAGCATAACAGTCGGGATAATAAGCTCGTTTATTTTATCCATTTTCAGACAAGCTTTTGCATAAGTATTTGCTAACGAATCGTTTTGTTGCTCAATAAATAAATTTCGAACACTTTCTTGACAAATTCTATTGTATTGCCCAATTTGATCCCAATTTCTGACATCTTCAATATCGACAGCGACAGCAAAACCAACAAAAACTAAAAATGAAATTATAAATCTCATAACGATCCATTTCTAATCTGTGAAATCAAATTTGCTATATCTTTATCATTTGCCCTTGAATTAAATGTTTCAAGTGCATATAAAGCATCATTTTTTCTACCTTTTTTATAATTAGCCTTAGCAAAAATCATCCAGCTTTGAACATTATCTTTATTTAACTCATTTGATGTTAAAGCCCATTTAATAGCACCGTCGTAATCTTTTTTATTGTAAGCTTGTTCGGCTAGGGCTAATGAATACTCAATATTTTTTGTAGCATAAAATTTGCTCTCCAAATTTTGTTTATTAGGATCAAGCCTTGAAGTGCTTATTTGAATTCTACTTGAAATCGGACTCGTAGGCCGTTTTGGAGCAGCCTGAGTGTTTGCAACCGAATTTGATCTAGGCGATACAGGAGCATTGCCGAAATCTATGATTTCATTTTGTGGAACCGAATTAAAAATAGGATTTTGTTGTTGCGGAACAAACTGCGGTTGTGGAAAATTTTGATAATTATTATTTTGGTAATTATTTGTAATACTAAATCCCGCAGAATCTTCACTAGAATGAATTCCTACATCGTTTAAATTTAAAGTAGGTCGCTCGGCATTTGTAGCATTAGAATTTGAAGCAATCGGCGCACTCATGTTAAAGTCAGATTTTGTATATACTATATTTTCATTTTGATTTGCAATAGCAACTTGACTATTTTGCGAACCTTGCGATTGAATTTGAGTTTCAGGTTGAACTTCAACGCTATTTTGATTTATTTGCGCCATCGAAATCTTATCATCATTACTATCTTTTAAAATCCAAACAATAGCTCCAATTGCAACTGAAATAAAAAGCAAAAGCGCTAAAATAGTTTTATCAAATTTAAATGAAGTATTGCTAGATTTACTATTTTTTAAAAAAGAAAACTGCCTCCTTTTTTTATCATACTCTTCCCAGCGTTTTTCTAATTCACTAACTTCATAATATTCAAGCATTTATAATCCCCGCACTAATCGCTGCCATTTCTATAATTTTGTTATTGATCTGAGACAAACTAATCTCAGTTGGCTTATTAACTTCGTAATATTCAAACAACTCATACATCTTGTACATAAGTTTGTTGATATTTCTTAAATTTCCGTCCGTTAGTTCCAAAATCAAATCGAAATTTTCATCGCCAAACATCAGAAAATATTGATGAAAGCCTTGAAAAACAAGCTTTTTCTCAATATATAGTTTAATCTCGCTCAAATTTGAATTTGGAAGTTCAATACTTTCCCAAATTCGTGTTTTAAAATAGTCTTTCGCGAGCCTATCTTCTTCATCGGTTTTATGAACCGTAAATAAAAATTTAAACAATCTCGTATCAGCCATAAGGCGAATTTTTTCTATTAAATTTCCCGGATAGAGCTGAGCCTCGTCAAGCAAAATAACAACCTGACTTACGCTAGGAATATTTTTCTCAGAAATTTGCGTTTTTTCCTTATAAGCTCGCATAAAATTCTCATAGTTATCAATGTTTTCATTAGGATAACCACCAAAAATTTGAAAATAAAGCTCTAAGAAAAACTCTGTTTCGTCAAAAAATGGCTGTGGCAAAAAAACTACTTTTACCTTTTTTTCTAAATCAACTTTTATTTTATTTAACAAAAAAGTTTTCCCGCATCCTGGCTTTCCATAAAACAATATAAGCTTTAACGGCTTTTGCAAAGCATTTAAAATCTTGTGGTAAGCAAGCGTGGATTTATCGAGATTAACGAAGTTTGTAACTTCGTTATCCTCGATAAAAATATCCTTTATTTTTGTATAATTATTTGTATTACTCATTTTCATAAATCGATTTTGAATATCCAAGTTCTTTAAGCGATTTGCTTAAAGGAACACTAGTATCATCAATAATTCTAGGAGTAACAACAAAAATTAGCTCGGTTGTAGACAACTTATCATGTGTGCTTTTAAAAAGATTGCCAACCAAAGGAATAGAGCTAAGCATTGGAACGCTTGTATTATCTTTAGTTTTTGTTTGACCAATCAAACCACCAAGAATAACAGTATCGCCATTATTTACCCAAACTACACTTGAAATTTTCTTTTGCAAAGTATCTGGCGCAATCTCTCTAATACCAGTTTGTCTAACATTTTCATCTTCATACTTGAAGCTGCTTAGGCTAGGATTTATTCTAAGCATAATTTTATTTTCATCGGAAATTTCAGGCAATATATTCAGTAAAATTCCAATAAATGTAGAATATTGAGTATATGTTATGCTAGTTTGACCACTAATGGTATTGTTGTTTGTACTTTCTTTTAAAACACGGTAATTGATATTATCGCCAACTGAGATAATAGCGGGTTGATTATTCATAGTGGTAACTTTTGGACTAGAAATAACCTTAGTTTTACCCTTTGTTTCTAAGAAATTTATCATTCCATCGATATTAAAGTTCAAACCAGCACCAAATGTCCAAGTGGCACTATCATGCTTTTCGCCAGTATGTCTGCCACGATGACCAAAATCTCCATTGCTATAACCAGTCCAAGCATAGTCTGCATTCATTAATCTTCCAGTAGATAAATCTTTTGCTACACCTAATGGATTGCCAATATAAGATGAGAAACCAAGTTGAAATCTTGACCAATCAATACCTGTAGTGTAGTCGTTGTTTAACTCAACTGCGACAATATTTACATCAAGCAAAACTTGTCTACTAAGCCTTTTTTGCATACCTTTTAGATACGCTTCAACTCTTTTAAGTTGTGATTTCATACCAGTTACTGTTACCAAACCCGCATTTTGATTTATAATAGGAGCAACGGCAACATATTTTTCTGTTCCGTTATTTAAAATTAGAGTAATTTCTTCACTAATCTTTTCCCAAAAATCAAATTTTTCTTGTGTTTTAATCATATTTTCTTGTAATTTTTCATCATCTATATCATTACCAACTTCAATAGGGGCTGAATCTACACTTGATTTAGTAATAGCAGTTCCCTCTCTAACAGAAGTTATATAATCAACTTTAAAAGTTTTAGTATCCAAGGCAGAAACCTTTAAAATTCCATTTGAATATTCATAATCTAAATTATTTTCAGAAATTAGAAGATTAAAAACTTCCCTTAAAGACATATCTTTTATACTTATACCTTGAAGCTCTTTATTAAGTTCTTCCGAAGCCATAGCATCTTTTGCAACAAAAGAAAATTTACACATATCTGAAAGTTGAGATAACATTTCATTTAGTGTAACAGTTTCATTAACTTTGATATTAAGAGCTTTTCTCTCACAATCCGAAGAAGTTGCAGGCGCTGCAACTAAACTAGATGCTGTCACCGATAAAGCAAGCAAAGCCGCTATACTAACTTTTTTACTTATATGAAATAATGACATTTTTCTTTCCTTGATTCATTTTTATTTCAATTTTATTGTCGCCGTCTGCAACTAAAACACTATTTTCGTTTATTTTAACGATTTGATACGATCCTATATAATCCCCAATCTCGTACCAAGCCTCATTTAGTTTAACCTTATCTCCCAAAATTCCGCGTAGTTGTAAATCAAATGTTTTATCCACTACAACTTGTGTTTCGCCTTCTTTTGGTTTTGGTTTTAATGGGTAAAATGGATCTTTAAGTGCTGTAATTTTATCATCTGATAAACCAATCCTTGGCTTACTTAGGGTATTAAATTTATCATCATAGGCAGCCTTATTTATACCTTCCGCATAACACAGTAAAACGGAAAACATAGAAAATAAAATTATCTTTTTCATTGATATCTTACCCCCCATATAGATATTCCAATAGTTCCACCAACCTTACCGTCAGTCGTAGATTTATTAACATCCAGTTTATTTACATCAACTATCATCTTTGATTCTTCAATAGCATTGATATAGCGCAAAACATTATGATATGTACCTTCCATTACAACGCCTACATCAAGCATAGCCTGTGGTTTTAAAACTAATGTTTTTTGGTCTATATTCTTTTCCTCGCTAGTTATAGCAAAAACCTTAACATTGCTTTTTACAGCCATCTCTGTTAGGCTATCTAAAAACTCAGCCCAATTCTCTCTATTGTATGTAACATTTGAAACTTCTCTAAGTTTATTGTCAACGTACTGATTAGAATCAATCGTTTCATTAAGCCTTGCTTGTTCGCCTTTTAATACAGTTTCTTTATTTTTAATTTGACTATAAGTTCCATTCCCCAATGGTCCAAAAGCATTTAGACTATTTGTAGCCTCATTTAGATTCTTGGTAGCTTTATTTAACCTGTTTTGCTCACTATCAAAATATTCCTGCGAACCAGTCGATAGAGCCAAATAAGCAAGAGCGCCAGCAATAAATAACGCTAACACCAAGTAAGTATTTGCACTACTTCCTTTGCTTTCAAACCAAGAATCAATTTTATCAAGTGTAGTCTGCTTTCTCATTACTCCACCTCCACGCTAACATTGCTGTCATAAACAACTGTATGTTCATTTTCATTTAAAATAATAGATCTAGTATAAACAGAATATGGTCTAGTCTCACTAATATTCTTCAAAAGCTCAGTCATTTGTTTATCATTTCTAGTATTGACATTTACCGTTAAGTTTCTATCATCTGTTTTGATGCTTTGAATATTGCCTTGACTACCAACAACCATATTCGATAAATCATGAATAGCAATTGCCTTCATCGCATAATTTATCTTTTTATCAAAAATTCCATCCAACAAACTAAGCCTATCTGTCAATATTTTATTTTCTCTTGCAAAATCTTCTCTTGTTTGCGTAATTTGTTTATTTAAATTTTCATCAATACCCTTGACTTTATTAAGTTCAGCATTTACTTGCGCATACTCTGCTTCTTTTTGATCTGAAATCAAGCTATTGTAGTACCCATGACCATATTGATACAAAGGATAAGCTGCACCAAGCAACAGGCCAAGTGCGATATAACCAAAAAGCTTACCACTATTTCTTTGTGTTATCGGCGGTGGTCTTTTAAACGGAGAGTAGTTGTGCTCTTCGTCTTTATTGGCAAGGAAATTTTGAGCCGTTAAAAACATCAAAGTATCAAGCTGTGTAAGCTCAAATTCTTTGGCATTTTTTGCAACACTAAAATTAAATTCTTTATATGTTAAATTTAGCGTATTTTCTACAAAAACTTCGATACCTGGAATCTTACCAACATCACTACCAAAATATATATTTTGGATTCTGATATTATAAATTTTGTTCAAAGAATTGATAATATCGTTAATATAATAGAACATATCATCAAAAATTTGAATCATATAATCTCGTTCAGCCGGACTTTCCAAATTTGCACCGTAAGTGGATAACATCATATTAAATGTGTTTTCTTCAAGCTTACTTCCAGTTAATTCTGCAAATTTATCACTTAAAAATTTAAGATTGTATCTTAGTTGGCGAGATTGAAAATATTCGCCGTTTTGATACACAACCAAAAACGCATCTTCTCGTTGCAAATAGATAAAACAATCTGTCCCTTCTTTTGTCAAAAGCCCTCTGCTATATAGACTTTCATACAAGAAAGGCGCAATCGCAACATAATCAAGATAACCAGTTCGTGCAGCAATCGCATCAAACTGAGTATTTAAAAGTTGGTTATCGACGACGAAAACATTAAATGCTCTCTCGTCGCTACTTGCACCGACAACTTCAAGATATGTAATCTTGTAATCCAAAGTAGCATCAAGCCCAAGCTCTTCATAGACCTTAATAACGATAGCATCCAACAAATCCGCATCTTCAACAGATCGCGGAATCTCGACGGTTGTCGTTATAATGTCTTTAAAAGGAATATAAGAGATGTAAGTCTCTTTTGCTCGGCTAGATCTTCCGAAATCGTGTTCAAAGATCTCGTTGCCACTTAACCCGAATATGGTCTGCGTGACCTTGTTAATTGCAACTATAGAGTTTGCATTACTACTATTCTTAGCCATCTTTTTTCCACTTTATAAAGAAATTTGCTTATAGTTTAATCAAAAACAAACAAAATGTCAATAGATAAAATGGCTTTTTATGCTATTTTCGTCGTTTTTCCACGATTTTTTAACAAAAACGCTTAATTTGACATAAATTTTAACCTTAGAAAAAGCTGAAATTAACTTTTTCGATTTTATGCCTATTCGCTTGATTGTATCGCCGTTTTTACCGATTAAAATCTGTTTATGAGATTGCGTATCAGTTATAATTTTGGCATAAATTGAAATTAAATTTGGAGTTTCATTTACTTTTTCTATGATAACATCTGTCGAATACGGAAGTTCGCTGTTTGTGTTTTCAAAGATACTTTCAAGGATAAAATCCCTATAAATATCCCTTAAATTTGTGCTGCTTATGAGTTCGGGGTCATAAAAATACTCATGTTCTGGCAAAAATTTGCAAATTTCATCTAAAATTTGGCGTTTGAAAACATTTTTTTTAATATTTATAGGTATTATTGCGCCAAATTTATCTTGGAATTTTTGATATTCACTTAGTTTTTTCACGATTTTTTCGTCATTTGCTTCATCAATCTTAGTTAAAAGCACGATATGATTTACACCATTATGCAAATTTAAAAACTTTTCATAATTTTCAGTGCTATCGTGGATTGGTGCTAAAAATAGCACCAAATCGCTATCCCCGATCGCATTTAGTGCAACCTCAACCATGATTTTATTCATCATTTTATTGCTCTCATGCAGTCCCGGCGTATCGACAAATATAATTTGGTCGTCGCCGTGCATAACTATTCCGTTGATTTTACGGCGCGTTGCATTTACTTTGTGTGAGACAAGCGAAATTTTTTCGCCCAAAATGTAGTTTAAAAATGAGCTTTTCCCTGCATTTGTGCGACCGATTAGACTAACAAATCCACTTTTCATTATAATATATACTTCGCTAAATCTTCATCTTTGACGATTTCATCAAGCTTTTCATCGACAAATTTATCATCGATTACCACTTTTTGACCTTTAAATCCGTCGGCTTCATAGCTAATATCTTCAAGCACTTTTTCCATCACCGTATGAAGTCTTCTAGCGCCTATATCTTCGACTTTTTCGTTTGTTTTTGCGGCATTTTTTGCAATCGCTTTTATTCCGCTATCACTAAATTCAAGCTCTACACCCTCTGTGGCAAGAAGCGCGATATATTGTTTGATTAACGAATTTTTTGGTTTTGTTAAAATTTCACAAAGCGCATTTTCGTCCAAACTATCAAGCTCTACACGCAAAGGAAATCTACCTTGAAGCTCAGGAATCAAATCGCTTGGTTTGCTTATATGAAACGCCCCTGCTGCGATAAATAAAATGTGGTCTGTATTGATATTTCCATATTTTGTGCTAACGCTCGAACCTTCTACGATAGGAAGCAAATCTCTTTGAACGCCCTCTTTGCTAGGATCTTGGCGAGAGCCCGAATTTGCACTCACAGCGACTTTATCGATCTCGTCGATAAAAATAATACCTTCATTTTCGCTTCTTCGCACGGCTTCTGCCTTTATGCGCTCTATATCTAAAATTTTATCACTTGCTTCGTTTCTAAGAGCCACTTTTGCGTCTTTGATTTTCATCTCTTTTTTGCTTTTTTTACTGCTTATACCGATGACTTTGATAAAACTTTCTTGCATATTTGCCATTTCAGGCGGTAAATTTGAATTTGCTTCAAATGTATTTTCGCTGATTTCAATCTCAATCATCAAATCATCTAAATCGCCGTTTTTAAATTTAGTTGCCATTTTTTCATAACTTTTAGCATAATCAGCGTTTTTTTCTTCACTTGCTCCACGCGGTAGTGGCGGAAGAAGTTTTTCTAAAATTTTCTTTTCTATATATTCATCGATTTTTTCTTTGTTTTTTTCAAATTCTTCGCTTCGCACCAAATTTATAGCTGCACTTACCAAATCCCTAACCATAGATTCGACATCTCGTCCCACAAAGCCGACTTCTGTGTATTTGCTAGCTTCGACTTTGATAAAAGGCAAACCAAACATCTTTGAAAGTCTTCGCGCTATTTCAGTTTTTCCAACGCCCGTCGAGCCTATCATTAAGATATTTTTTGGGATTATCTCATTTTTCATCTCATCATCTAGTTGCATTCGGCGATAGCGATTGCGAAGTGCTACTGCGATAACCTTTTTGGCTTTACTTTGACCGATTACATAATCGTCTAAATTTTTTACTATTTCTCTTGGTGTCATCATTTATTTATTGTCCCAGATTGCATAAGTTTTAATGTTTTCATTTGTATAAATGCAAATTTCAGCCGCTATTTTTAGGCTCTCTTTGACTAGTTCTTCTTCATTTAAATTTCCAAATTTATCTAAAGCCCTAGCTGCGCTTAAAGCGTAGTTTCCACCGCTTCCGATTGCGACGATTTTTCCGTCATCCGGTTCGACGACATCGCCCGTGCCGCTTAGTAAGAAAATATGCTTTCTATCGATAACTATCATCATGGCTTCAAGTTTTCGCAAATATTTATCTTTTCGCCACTCTTTGCTAAATTCGACAACGGCTTTTAAAAGTTCGCCTTTTGCGTTATCAAGGCATTTTTCAAACATATCAAAAAGATTAAACGCATCAGCCGTGCTTCCTGCAAACCCTGCTAAAACGCTCTCATCTTTGCCTATTTTGCGAATTTTGGTCGCTTTTCCTTTTAAAACGGTGTTTCCAAATGTAACCTGCCCGTCTCCGCCGATAACAGAAGCATTTTTGCCTTTGTAGGCAAGTATGGTTGTAGCTTCAAACATTACAAACCTACCACTTCGATTTCAAATTTAGCACTTATGCCGTGTTTAAATTTAGCACTCACATCGTAAATTCCTGTGGTTTTGATAGTGCCAAATTCCAAGATTTTTTTATCGACTTCAAAGCCTTTTTGCTCTTTTAGGGCATTTGCGATGTCATCTTTGGTAACAGCTCCAAAAAGTCCGCCATTTTCGCCGACTTGTTTTGCCACCTTTACACGCACTTTTTCAAGCTGAGTTTTTAGCAAATTTAGTGTTTCGATTTCACTTTGTTTAAGCTCGGCTTCTTTTCTTTTTCCTGCTTCAAATTTACGCAAAACTTCGGTTGTAGCAGCCAGTGCAAAGCCTTTTCCGATTAAAAAATTATTTCCGTATCCGTCTTTTACTTCTTTGATTTCCCCTGCTTTTCCAAGCCCTTTGACATCTTTTATAAGTAAAACTTTCATCAAATTTTCCTTTTAAATTTAGAATTTTCGACCGCTTTTTCCTGCGATGATAAAACGCAAAGCATTTAGTTTGATAAAGCCTTCTGCGTCTTTTTGGTTATAAACTGCATCTTCTTCAAATGTGCTAAAATCGACATTGAAAAGACTATCACTTTTGCTTTCTCTGCCTATTACGCTTACGCTTCCTTTGTAAAGTTCAAGCCTAACGGTGCCATTTACGCACTCTTGCGATTTATCTATCAAAGCTTGAAGCATAATGCGTTCAGGGCTAAACCAAAAGCCGTTGTAGATTAACTCGGCATATTTTGGCATAAGTTCGTCTTTTAGGTGAGCGGCACCTCTATCAATCGTAATACTTTCAATCGCTCTGTGAGCTTTTAGCATTATCGTTCCGCCCGGAGTTTCGTAACAACCCCTGCTTTTCATACCGACGAAGCGATTTTCGACGATGTCAAGTCTGCCTATGCCGTGTTTTGCACCAAGATTATTTAGCTCATTTAGCATTTCGTGTGGTTTTAGTTTTTTGCCGTTTAATGCGACAGGATCGCCATTTTTATACTCGATTTCGATGATTTCACTCTCATTTGGTGCTTTTTTAGGATCGGTTGTCCATCGCCACATATCATCTTCCGGGGCGTGGTTTGGATCTTCTAAAACTAGTCCTTCATACGAAATATGAAGCAAATTTGCATCCATCGAATACGGCGATTTTCCTGCTTTTTTTACGATTTCTATGCCATGTTTGCTAGCGTATGCTAAAAGTTTTTCACGACTATTTAAATCCCACTCACGCCATGGTGCGATAACCTTTATATCAGGTTTTAACGCATAAGCTCCAAGCTCAAAGCGGACTTGGTCGTTTCCTTTGCCGGTAGCTCCGTGGCTGATAGCATCAGCCCCTGTTTTATTTGCGATTTCGACAAGTCTTTTTGCAATAAGCGGTCTAGCGATACTAGTTCCTAGCAGATACTCGCCCTCATAAATCGCATTTGCCCTAAACATAGGGAAAACATAGTCGCGGACGAATTCTTCTCGCAAATCTTCGATAAAAATATTTTCTGCTTTTATGCCTAGTTTTAGGGCTTTGTCTTTTACGGGCGCTAGGTCTTCGTTCTGACCGATGTCTGCTGTGAAAGTAACCACTTCGCAACCATAGTTATCGCCAAGCCATTTTAAAATAATGCTAGTATCTAGCCCACCGGAATATGCCAAAACTACCTTTTTTACGCTATTTTTTTCTGCCATTTTTAAACCTTTTAAGTAAATTTAACTGCTTATTTTAGCCAAAATTTTGTTTAAAACTTCTGAAATTTATTAATATTGGAATTTTTACATTTTTTCTGTATTTAAAATTTTTTGTATCTGTGAATTTATCGCATTTTCATCAAAAATTTCAAAAAACAAAATTTGCAATTCCTTTTTATTTGCTTTATAAAAGTATTTTAAATCATCTTTTTTCCCTATTTTTGGATAAATCAAAACATTTTTTTGACTTTTATATTTTTCGGCATAAGCAAAAATCTGATACAAATCGCTCTGCGAAATATCATCTTTTATGCTTTTTATGATTTTCCATTTTGTATCCAAAATTATAGTATTTTCGCCTTTAATCGCCAAAATATCGGGTCGCATTTTAAACAAATTCTCTCCGCCGTTATCCGCCAAAAGATACTTACTCGAATTTTGCGTTTTTATCTCAAATTCGCTATGTTTTTTAAAATAGTCCGCCACAAAGCTCTCAAAAAGCAAATTCATATCAAAAAGCAGGGCAAAAGCCTTATCGCTTCCGCTATACTGCGTAAAACTTTCGTTTTTTAGGAAAATTTTGCACCACGCAAGGGCGATTTCATATCTGCTAAAATGGCGTGAGCTTTGGCATTTTGAGAAATCTGCGCTTAAATTTTTGCTCTCTAAAATATCAGAAAAAACAAATTTCGCATTTGCTAATCTTGCCGTTGTTTTAGCGCTAAAACCAAATTTAAAAAGCAAATTTAACGCACTTACGATAATGCGATTTTCAGGTATATTTGCTATAAATTCATCGGCGTTTGTATAAAATCTCTCTTTGTGGATTAAATTTGCCTTTAAATGCTCGTTAAAAAGTAATTTTCCTTTTAAAAAGTGCCTGTTTTGGCTGATTTCGACATAGTTGTTTTTGATACCACTTTTTATGATTATATCAAGTTCATCTAAGAACATAATTGCAAAAATTTCTAAGAGCGGAAAGTTTTTGGCTTTTAAATTTGCCATTTGTGTCCGTTTAAACGGCGAATTTTTAAGCGTTTTTAGCATTTTAAAAAGCAAATCTCGGGATTTTTTGCTATCAAATTCATCATCTTTTTCAAAAATTTTTGGCAAAATCTCCAAAACAAAACCGCTTTTGGTTTGGATTAAGCCGACGAAATTTTTAGCTTTTAAGGTATGCGAATTTACAAAACCGATAAATTTATCGTTGCCGTAGCCGTGAGCGAAATCCACAAGCTCAGCAAAGGCTTTTTTAGCTTTTTCGCTTCCAATTACGCCAGATATTTCATTTTCGCCAAATCTTTGCCACTCGGCAATTTGCAAACTATTCATAAATATTTTTACAAATTTCTATAAATTTTTCATCATTTAATTCATCAAATTTGCAAATTTGATAAACCATTTTACCATCATCGATAAAGCTAAATTCTCCGTTAAATTTAGGCTTTGGTTTGTCGGTTATCATACCATTATCGTTCAAAACAGCTCGAATTTTTTCATAATCATCATAAAAATATTCTTGCAAAAGCGGAATAATTTTATTTTTAAAGGCTTTTCGCAAATCGCTTAAATTCGCAACGCCGATAAAATAAGCATGACCGATTGTATGCTCTCTATCGAGCAAAAATTCTATTCTTTCGTTAATCGCATTTAAAAGCTTTTGCAAATTTACGCCGTCGATATTTTCGCTTAAATTTTCAGCTTTTGGCATCATCTCCACAAACTCAAATCGTCTTCTAAGAGCGGTATCGATTAAGGCGATAGAGCGGTCCGCTGTATTCATAGTGCCGATTATATAAAGATTTTTTGGCACTCCAAAACCTTTGCCGTTATCAAATTTTTTGCCACTATACGGCAACGCAACCCTTAATTCTTCGGGATTTTTTATGCGTTTGCTTTCTTCTATCAGCGTAATCAACTCGCCAAAAATCTTTGAGATATTTCCGCGATTGATTTCGTCTATGATTAGGATATATGGCTCTTGTTTAATTCTTTGTATGGCTTCGATAATTAAATTTTTATTTGTTTTTACTTGTTGAAATGTTTTTATGCCAAAATTAACTTCATCGAATTTTATATAGCTATCCGTATCTTTTGCATACCAAAGCCACTTAATTTTTCTATAAATTTTTTCCTTTTCTTCTTTTATAATATTTTCTATAATGCCAAATGCTCGTATTGTTTTACTTTTGCCATTTGTAGAAGTTGGGATAACTATATAATGTCCATTTTGAGCCGAATTTTTAAGTTCATCATAGCCATAATTCTTGAAAGTATAAACATACTTATTTTCTATACACTCATCAAAATAATCATTTTCTTTTTCGCCGTTAGGAAGCGTATAAAGTCTCCATAAAGTTTTTTCTTTGTCTAAATTTTGTATAGAATTTGCCCTTTCGCAAATTTCTTTAAAAATTCCGTTTTTTATCTCGTATTTTAACTCGCCGCTTTGGGAATTTTTATCATCAAACACAGGCTTTATGCCTTCGACAAACTCTTCATAGCCATAACTTTGATGAAAAGTTATGAACTCGATTTGTCCGTTTTGGCGATATTTATCAAATTTAGCCTTTCTATTTTCGGAAGGACTTTCGCCCAAAATTTGTAAAGCCAAATTTACAACTTCATAAGTCTTACCAGTCCCCGGAGGTCCGTAAAGAATTTGATTTAGTGGGAATTTCATTTTCTCCCCTTTATTTTCACTATTTGGTTGTATTTTTAAATTTTGATTAGTATTTTGTATCGGTCTAAAATCATCAACACTAAATTCATTAAAAATATTTATTAAATTTTCTAATTCTGTAATCATATCATCTGATATTTCATTAAATTCTTTTTGATACCAAGCCGTTCTTTTACCTTTGAAATTTTCTTTTTTATCTCGTTGGTTTAATAAATTATAAGCATTGCAATATATATCGTTTGCTATTGCTCCACCTATCATAGTATAGAATTTTTTATCATTATGATTATATATTAAAATTACATAAAATCCTTTTTTTTGAGTGAAATTATCTGTATTTACCAAATATTTTTGCAAAATATCTTTTCTACAAAAACAAATATTTGGAGTTTTACTTAACTTACCGCTACCAACACCAATATCCACTACAATATTATCAAATTTTGTTTTCAAATTTTCTTTTATTGGTTCTATTTGTTGTGGTATTCCTGTTGTTTTATCTGTTTCCTTACGATTATCAATTATCCTTACAAATTCACTTACAGCAGATTTTAAAATTTCTCTTTGTTCTTGTGTGAATTTTAATAATTCTCTATCACTAGCCATTTTATCTCCCCATTTTGAAAAACTAAAAACTCCAAATTCTACCTAAATTTGGCAAAATATAAGATGAAATTTAGTATTATAACGCCTATGAGAGTAGATAAATTTTTAAATTCAGTAAATATCACAAAACGCAGAGCCGTCAGCGAAGATATGTGTAAAAGTGGCGTTGTCTATATAAACGGCGTTTTAGCAAAAGCTAGTAAAATGCTTAAAATCGGCGATGTCATCACAATAAAATTTTTAGAAAAAGATAAAAGTTATCAAGTTTTGAGCTTTCCGACTACAAAAAACACGCCAAAAAGTGAGCAAGAAAAATATGTCAAAGAAGTTCGAATTTGTCCTTAGCCTTAGCGAAATTTCGCAAATCGCAGAAATTTTGCCAAAAAAAGGGATAATACTGCTTATGGGCGATTTAGCTAGTGGCAAAACAACGCTAGTTAAGACAATCGCCAAATTTCACGGCATAGACGAAAAAATCGTAAATTCGCCGACATTTTCGATTATGCAAAAATATGGGCAAATTTATCATTATGACATTTACAATGACGGCTCGTCAGGACTACTTAAAAACGGTCTTTTTGAGAATTTTTTTGAAGAGGGGCTTCATATCGTCGAGTGGGCAGATGAAAATTTAATCGAGCTGTTAAAAAAATATTTGCTTGATTTTTGTATCGTAAAAATCGAAATCAACGGCAACAAACGCAAATACGAGGTAAATAATGCATATACTAGAAGTTAAAAATTTAACAAAAACGATAAAAAAAACGCAAATCATAAAAGGCGTTTCGCTCGAAGTGCAAAACGGCGAAGTCGTGGGCTTGCTAGGACCAAATGGCGCAGGAAAAACAACGACATTTTATATGATTTGTGGGCTTATTTCTAGCACGAGCGGTGCGATTTTTCTTGATTTTAAGGACATTAGCAATGTCCCGCTTCACAAACGCGCCAAACTTGGCATTGGTTACCTGCCGCAAGAAAGTAGCATTTTTAAGGATTTAAGCGTAGAAGAAAATTTAATGCTTGCCGCTGAAATCACCTATAAAGACAAAAAAACAGCTGCCGAGAAAGTCGATGAAATGCTAAATTTGCTAAATATCGAGCCAATAAGGGAGCGAAAAGGCGTGAGCCTAAGCGGTGGCGAGAGAAGGCGTTGCGAAATCGCGCGAAGTCTAATGATAACGCCGAAATTTTTATTACTTGATGAGCCGTTTGCGGGGGTCGATCCTATCGCAGTTAGCGACATACAAAACATCGTGCGAAGCCTAAAAGAGCTTGACATCGGGATTTTGATAACCGACCACAATGTCCGCGAAACTTTGGCGATTTGCGATAGAGCTTATGTCATAAAAGACGGCGAGTTGCTCACTAGCGGCACAGCCAAACAGGTCGCAAACGATGAAAATGTGCGAAAATACTATCTTGGTGATAATTTTAAATTTGATAGCGAATTGTAAATTTTATCATTAAACCAAATATTTTTTATGAATTTTTTGGTTTGCCAAAAAATTTGTCATTCTGAGTGTAGCTTAGCGAAACGAAGAATCTCAAAAAAATTACAAAAAAACAAATTTACAAATTTGCGTTTTAAAATGAAATTGCCACGATTTTTTCCTACGAAAAAAATCTCGCATTGACGATAATTTGCAAATTTATAAATTCTCGCATAGCCTACGAGATTCTTCGCTTCATTTCATTTCGCTCAGAATGACAAAAAAACAAAAAAACGCAATTTTGCCTTTAAACAAAATTCGAATTTTTACTTCTTATATCTTATTTCAACCGACTTTTTATGCGCCGTTAAGCCCTCTGCTTCGGCTAATGCCATACAAGCTGCGCCCAGTTCATCGACACTTTTTTTATTCATCGCTATGATAGAACTTCGTTTGATAAAGTGATAAACCCCAAGCGGCGAGAAAAATCTCGCACTGCCACCAGTCGGCAAAGTGTGATTTGGTCCAGCTAAATAATCCCCCAAAGCTTCCGGCGTATAGTGTCCTAAGAAAATCGCCCCTGCGTGTTTTATGCGTGGTAGTATCTCATAGGCATTGTCGGTGGCGATTTCAAGGTGTTCGACGGCTAGATCGTTCATCAAATCTATCGCTTCGTCAAAATTTTTAGCGATGATAATCGCCGCTTTATCGTCAATGCTCTTTCTAGCGATACTCTCGCGCTCTAATGTAGGCAAAATTTTATAAATTTCATCTTTCACGGCGTTTGCGAACGCTTCATCGCTTGTAACCATTATGCTACTTGCGATTTCGTCGTGTTCGGCTTGGCTAAGCAAATCAACAGCCGTGTGGTAGGCGTCTGCCGAGCCGTCGGCTAGGACGCCCACTTCGCTAGGACCTGCGATCATATCGATATTTACATCGCCAAAAACTAGCTTTTTAGCAGTCGCTACGAAAATATTTCCGGGACCTGTTATGACATCGACTTTTTCTATCGTTTCCGTGCCATACGCCATCGCGGCGACGGCACTTGCGCCCCCTACTTTGTAGGCTTTTTTGATTTTTAGCACATGCATGGCAGCAAGAAGTAGCGAATTTACAGCACCGCCCACAGCAGGTGTGCAGACGGTTATATCACTCACACCTGCGACGATTGCGGGGATTGCGTTCATCAAAAGCGAACTTGGATACGCCGCCTTTCCGCCCGGCACATACAGCCCCGCACGATCGACAGGAGTGATTTTTTGCCCTAGCATTTCGCCAAATTTGCCAAATTCGATCCAGCTTTTTTCAAGCTGTTTTTCGTGGTAGGCAAAAATGCGATCATACGCCACTTGTAAGGCATTTTTTAGCTCGTTTGAGAGCTCATCAAAAGCCTTTTTCATCTCGTCTTGCGTGATAGCGAGATTGCCCTGCACTTCCCATTTGTCAAATTTGGCGATTTGCTCGTTTAAGGCTTCATCGCCCCTAGCTTTTATATCATCTATTATGCCCGTAACTATCGGCATAACGCTTTTCATATCTATATCGGAGCGATTGACAAGCTTTTTAAATTCGGCTTTAAAATCCGCTTCGTTTGATTTTAAAATTTTCATATTTTTACCCTTTAAATTTTTTATAAATTTTAGTTTATAGCATAATTTAGTTTTGAATTTAATAAAATTTGCAAATTTGTTTGATTTACTCTGCTACGCTTCGCTTCGCAAGAAACCTGCCACGCACTTTGTGTATGGCACCGCTTCGCTTGTTTTCACAGAACTTCGTTTGTCATTGCGAGATTTTGCATTAGCAAAAATCGTGGCAATCACCAAAACCAAAATAAATTTTACAAATTACTTATAAATATTCTAAATTTTTACGATTTTAATCTGCTATTTATATTGTATTTTGTTTAATATCTTCTATCCATTGTTTAATTTGATTTTCTTTATCTACTCCTAAATGAGTAAGAATATGAAGTTTATTTAAGCAATATAAGAAACATATAACAGATTTTGCTGTTCTTTGTTTTTCTGTATCTGGAACAAAGTCAAAAAAACTCATTGATTTTGCTTTTTCTTCAAAATGACTTTCACCATGAAGCACCAAACGATACATAAGATTTTCAAAATATTTTGAAATTTCACTATCTTCAATAATTGATAGAATTTCTTTATTAGTTGAAATTTCTTCTATACCTTTTTTATAGATAAATGTTCCGTATGCTTCCAATACTCTTCGCATTACATTACCAATAGTTAGTGATGAATTATCATCAATCTTTAATGCAAAGTCATATATTTCATTAAGTAATTTTGTATATTCATGTCGCTTTCTAAAAGGGAAATCTACTATTTCTTTTCCTTTTAACTCTAATAATGAATATATATATTTATATCCACTAATTTTAGGAAAGTAATCAACTATTTCTGATGCTACTTTTTGTAAATCAAAATATGTTTGTATATCGTGAGTGAAAATAACTGCTTTTGTATTTTCATTACCACAAAGATATTGTTTTAATTTATGGCGTAGAAAGGATAATAATCCAATACGATTTTCCATATCAAAACTGGATACAGGGTCATCAATAACCAATAAATATGGATTGCTATAATCTCCTTGCTCTTTATCTTTCATTGTTTGAGAAAAGAAATAGCACATAGCAATCGCATTTCTTTCACCAGTAGAAATTTTATTAGGTTTAACATTATTACCCATAGATTTTAAGCAATATTTTTCATCACGATATTCAATTTCAAGACGATTATTTGCAAAGAATATATATTGCAATCCTTTGTTAATTTCTTCAACAGCAATTTCTACTTTATTTTTATCTGCTATCAATTTTTTAATAGTTTTTTCACATTCTTCTAAATTTTTTATATCATTTTTTAACTTATCATCTTCTTGTTTTTTTATTGTTTCTTTTTCTTGAAATTTTTTATATTCATTGCATATATCATAATAAGCAATGTTATCATTTATAGCATTTAATTGATTTTTAATTGAATTTGTATCAATAGTGTTGTTGTTATATTCAAGGCGTAATCCTTCTAACTGTTTTAATTTTAATATAAGAGTATCGAATTTATTT
This sequence comes from Campylobacter sp. CN_NE2, assembly GCF_027797465.1. Lineage (NCBI taxonomy): Bacteria > Pseudomonadati > Campylobacterota > Epsilonproteobacteria > Campylobacterales > Campylobacteraceae > Campylobacter > Campylobacter sp. CN_NE2. Next base: position 600,255 of record NZ_CP115608.1, read on the forward strand.
TGAATATCAGTATATCCTAATGTTACAGGTTGATAAACATTTCCTGATTTTTCTTCAATTTTATTATTTATCATTTTTACACAATCATTAAATTGTGTTAATGCTGTACTACATTCTTCAATAACTGTTTTATCTAAAACAGAAAAATCATTAAAATTTATTGTAATTTCTTCTCTTTTATATGCTTGTAATTCTTGTTTATGTTCTTCGTTGGCTTTACTTAATATTTTTTCTATACTTGCAAATAATTCTTGTTTATGAGTAGATGAAACTTCTTGTGTACAAAATGGACATCTATCATTTTCATTATTCGCAAAAAAATCTTTAATCTCATGTAAGTGCCGTTCTTGTTTTTCTTTCATAATAGAAAGCAAAAATTTTTCTCGTTCAGAAAGATTAGGTTGTTCAATTTTTTTTAATAATAAATCGATAAATCCCTTTTCATCAAAAGTAAAAGAAAAATTGCTTGGCACTTCGGCAGAAATCTGTTTTGCACCGCTTTGAACAGTTTTTAATTCTTCTAATAATTTGTTATATTCTATAATCAAAGCATCTCGTGATTTTGTAGGAGATAAGTTTATAAAATCTTTATATTTATCATCACTAACAGAAGTCGCTCTGCGTGGATTTTCACCTGCAATCTGTTTTATTTTAAAATCTCTTTCTGCCCAATTTTTATTACCTTGATTATCTTGACCTTTCAGGTTGCTCATCATTTTTTTAAACCAATAATTTGGCGAATTTTCATTTCTATCATCATTCAAATCATCACATTTGTTCTTTTGTTCTTTTTTTTCATTTTCTAATTCAATTTTTTTGTTTTCTTCATCTTTTAATTGCTTTTCAATATCTACCATATCTCCTAACATAACAATGGTATCTAAACCATCTTCTTTGATACGAATATTATTGTCTATATATGTTTCATCAAATACAAAAATATTATTTTTATCATCGTTAGTTACATTATTATCTTTGTCGATAAGTTCTGCCGTAGTAATATCTCGAATATCATCGCCTTTAATCTTATTAAATGAAGTAGCAATGGTACTTTTACCAGAACCATTTTTACCATAAATAAGACTTATTCTTGTTACTGATATTTCCTTTTTATCTTTTTTTTCTTCTTTTTCTTCCTTTGGAACTTTATATGGAAATAATTGTAATACAGTTTCACTATCAAAATTATTTCCTTGCAATTTAATACCTGTAATATTATTTAATTGTGTTACCATAGTTTATTCCTTGCCCATCAAATTTTTATACTTGTATCGTTGCAGTTGCGAAATGTTGCCGAGAATTCCTCCTTGGTGGATATATAAAACTTCGTTTGCGAATTTTTCGCGGTTAGCTAAAAGCGTGAGAAGTCCCACAGGGTCGTAGATTAGATCAAATTCTATGCCGGTTTGTGCGTGGGCTTTTTCCCAAATTTCATAAAGTTCGGCGTAAGGTTTTGCAAAGTGAAATTTGCGTGGTGGGGGCAAAATTTGCACTTTTGAAGTTTTATCTAGGGCTAAAATTTGCTCTTTTAAATACGCCCTGTCGCCCACACAAGGCGTGGTAAAAACGCTAAATTTGGTATGTTTTGCTAGATAACACGCACTCGCCCCCGTTCCGCTTGGCAAAAAAATGTCAAAATCTCGCCCGTGCGTGGTGGCAAATTTATCGATAAATTCGCCCTGCACGGCAAAACCAAACTCAGCTTCGCCCTGCGCTACGCCCTCTTCGATAAAAATCGCACTATCATCGCAAAGACTTAGCGCAAATTGGCGGCGATTTTTGTTTTCATAAATTTTCATACCATTTTCAAGCGAGAATTTGAAATTTCCACACGGATTTTGCCTTAAATTTTCGCTTATGTGATCAACTACAAACTCGAAATCAAGCCCTTTTAGCCTAGAAAAAACGCTTAATGAATACATCGCATTTGACTGAGATGAGCCGTAGCTGACGATTTTTTTAAATTTGCTTAAATCGGCGTTTAGATAGTAGTGCAGTTTTCTGGCTTTGTTGCCGTTAATTACGCCCAGCAGGTCGTCCCGCAAAAGCCAAAATTTAAAGCCGTCAATGCAAATTTGCTCTATTTTTGGATTTTCAAATTCAAAGGCGTGGTCGCGCAAAGTGCCGAAATTTAGGCTAGTTTGCTGTTTTGTTTCCGTCATATTCTAAAAATTTGCGAATTTCTTCCATCGCTTCTTTGTTCGAAAGCGTAAATTTGATCTCAATTCGCCTACTAGCGTCTTTATCTTCGACGCCACCAGTTAGCACAGGCGACATAAAGCTTCTACCGCTAGCGATGAGATATTTTCGAAGTCGCTCGTCGGTGTTCCATGAATTTATGAAATTCATCACTTCCAATGCCCTATTTTGCGATAGTTTAAGGTTATAAAGATACTCGCCGTCGCTGTCAGTGTGCCCTTCGATGATGATTTGATCTAAATTTGCTCTAATCTCATCGTTGTTTAAAAGCGTTTCAAAGTAGCTTTTTAGCGTGGTTTCAAGCTCGTTTTTGATTTCGTCTTTTAAGACTGCTTCGCCCTTGTCAAAAAGCACTTGCGATGAAAGTTTTATCGCGCCACTTTCTTCGTCAATGCTGATTTTATCGCTAAGTTTCTCTTTTATGTCGGCTATGACCTTAACTTTCATACCCGTTAGGTTGCGAATTCGGTTTTTTGTAACATTTAAATCACGCAAAATTTGGTTGAAGTCGCTCTCTTTTTGGCTGAGTTGATCGAGCAAAAATGCGATTTTAAGCTCGTTTTGTGTGATTGTCGCGTTGGCTTCGTTTTTTTGCGCTTCTAGGTTTCGCAAAATTTCGTTCATATCGAAATTCTCTTTTTTCAGCTTTTCTGCCATTTCGGTGAGATCTTCGATTTGGATAAAATATATCGAGTTTTGCTTACGCAAATCGACATTTTCGACATTTAGCTCTTCAAGTCGTTCGTTGAAAATTTTATTTAACGCTTCTAGCTCGGCGGTTTTTTTCTCTTCATTTTGCAGACTTAAAATCGCACTTGCGAAATCTTTTTTTTGCTGTTCTAGGGCGCTTTCGGTGCTTTCTAGGCTGGTTTGAGTTAAAAAATATTTAACGATAATCCCGCCCACAAGCAAAACAAAAACAAATAGCAAACCAGCCATCAAGTCTGCATAAACGACCCAAAATGAGCTTTCTTCGTTGTTAGTTTTCATTTTCTTTTTCTTTTAAATCAATATCGGCAAGGGATTTTTTAAGCTCTTCGATAATGTCGGAGTTATCGAATTTACCGATATTTTCGTCTTTAAAAATTTGTTTAAAATCATCGACTATTGTTTTTATTTCGCTTTTGACGCTTTGATTTAAAATTTCTTTATTTTGCAAAATTTGAGAATTTAGCGAACCAAGCGAACTTTGCAAATTTTTTAACTCTTGTGATAACGAATTTGCAATATTTTCAAATTTATCCGTTTTTTGCGTGGTAAAATTTGCGAATTTGACCTGCTCGTCGGCAACGCCCTTTTGGATATAGGCTAAATTTTGCGAAACGGATTTTAAAATCGAAATAATCTCAGCGTAGCTTTCGCTTACTCTTTTTTGCGTGATATTCGAATTTACAAGCATTTCGTTTGATTTTTCAAGCTCGGCAGAAGTAAGTCTAAGTGTCTCTTCTTCTAAGCTCACAATCTTTTGAAAATTTTGGAATTTTTCTTCAATCGACCTGCTAAGTTTTTCGTTAAATTCGCCACTTGCCATACTTTCGAAGTGCTTTGCCACTTTTTCATTTTTATCCAAAATTTCTTGCAAATAGCTTTGCATAATCTCATCTTTATGCCAAAAAAAGTTTCTTGTAGCGAATTTGTATTTTGTAACCAAATTTTGGTATTTGCTAATGCCTTTTTTCTCAAAATAAATCCACCAAAGTGCAAGAAAAATACCATAAATAGAGACATAAAACGCCGTTCCAACGCCGCCAAGAAGCTGAGCAATCTCTTTTTCGAGCGAATTTATATCGCTTGAAGAAAACTGCGGCATAGAAATGGCAATACTGATAAAGGTTCCTAAAATTCCTAGCATTGGGAAAATTCCTGCTGCAACAGAAGCGTAGTTTGGATTTCGCAAATTTAGTGCGTATTCATCACTAAAATCTTCAAATTTAGCGTCGCTTTTTTTCTTACCTGCGATGACTAAAAGGTGCGACATAATGAACTCTTTAAGCTCTTTTTTGAAATTATCGATCCTGCTTTCAAATGCGCAACAACCGTATTCTGCGTTATGACGCGCCAAAATAAGCGCGATGACAAGCAAAACCGCCATCATCACAATCGAGTGAAGCTCGACCTTAAAATCGATAACTTTTAAAAATCCGAGCAAAAATACCACAAAAATCGCAATCGGCACGAAAACAATTTTTAGATAGACTCCTATTTGGGAGCGTTCGTTGTTTTCGGGCAGTGTTAAATCCAAAACTTCGCTACTTCTGTTTTCCATGAAATTTGCCTTAGTTTTTATTTATACAATTTAAATTCTCAAACGCCGTTAAAAGCCTTTTTACCATACTTTCTTCGCCACATCTTAGCCATTTGCGTGGATCGTAGTATTTTTTATTTGGTTTATCTTCGCCTTCTGGGTTTCCGATTTGACCTTGCAAGTATGCCCTATTTTTTAGCTCATACTCTCTTACTCCGTCCCAAAATGCCCACTGCGTATCGGTGTCGATATTCATCTTAACCACGCCGTAACTAACGGCATCTTTAATGTCTTTTATCTCGCTACCGCTTCCGCCGTGAAAAACGAAATTTACAGGTTTTTCGTCATTTAAACCAAATTTTTCCTTTACAAATTTTTGCGAATTTCGCAAAATTTCTGGTCTTAGCACGACATTTCCCGGTTTATACACGCCATGCACATTTCCAAAACTTGCTGCAATGCTAAAATTCGGACTAATTTTTGATAATCTTTCATACGCCAAAGCGACATCTTCTGGTTGTGTGTATAAAAGTGCGTTATCCACACCTGTATTATCTACGCCGTCTTCTTCGCCGCCTGTTACGCCAAGCTCGATTTCTAGGGAAATTCCTAGCTCACTCATTTTTTTAAGATACTCTTCACAAGTGCTTAAATTTTCTTCCAAACTCTCTTCGCTAAGATCTAGCATGTGAGAGCTAAATAGCGGCACTCCGTGAGCTTTTTTATAGTTTTTACTAGCTTCAAGTAAGCCATCTATCCAAGGAAGCAGTTTTCTTGCGGCGTGATCTGTGTGCAAAACTACCGCCACGCCGTAATATTTAGCTAATAAATGAACCTGCATAGCCCCACTAACTGCACCCATAATAGCGCCGTTTTCGCACTCTTTGCCAGCATAATAGCTCGCTCCGCCATTACTAAACTGGATAATCACAGGCGAACTGGCTTTTTTTGCGCTTTCTAAAACAGCATTTATAGAGTGACTTCCGACAACATTTACAGCAGGGATTGCAAAACCCTCGCTTTGTGCGTACTTATAAAGTTTGCTTACTTCATCGCCAAATAAAACTCCGGGCTTTACAATATCTAAAACTCCCATAGCCCAACCTCCTAAAATTTATTATTTATATTCGATTTTTGCTTTTTTAAACAAATCTTGTGCTGTTTTTTGTAAATTTGCAGCTGCTTTTTCTTGGCGAATCACACCCTCGATAATAGGTTTTGCTTCATTTACAGGCACTTGTCTTTGCGCTCTTTCATCTTCTTTTAAGATTACATGATAACCAAACTCAGTTTTAACAGGATTTTTTGAGATTTCGCCTTTTTTCATAGCAAAAGCTGCATCCGCAAAAGGTTTAACCATAGCGCCTTCTTTTGGGAACGGAGGCAACGCACCACCTGTTTGTTTAGCAGCCGGTTCGATTGATTTAGCAGCAGCAGTTTCAGCAAATTTTTGAGTAAGAGCAGCGCCATTTAGACCTTTTAACTCGCCGATAATTCCCTTTGCTTCGGCTTCTGTTTTAACCAAAATGTGGCGAACTTGAACCAAAGGCGGTTCTACGAATTTGCTTTTATTTTTGTTATAAAAATTTTGAACTTCACTATCGCTTATTTTTATGTTATTTGCTTGTTTTGCCTGCCAAACACGGACAGCCAAAATATCTTTTTGAACTTCAAGCTCTTTTTTATAAAGTTCGTCATTTGTTACGCCTGATTTTTTAGCTTGATCGACTAAAAGTTGCTGAGTAATAACTCTATCAAGTATCTCTTTTTTGGCAGTTGCTGGCATATTAGCAAGTTCGTTTGGAGCTATACCACTACCTGCTAACATCGGAATAACTTCATTTTCAGTGATATTTTTGCCATTTACGGTTGCAAAAACGGTCGCATTTAGGCTTACAGCCACAGCCAAACTAAGTGCAGAAAAAACAATCTTTTTCATTTACATTCCTTAATAAAAAAATTTTCGCGAAAATTATAGCTAAATGTGGTTAATAATTAAATTATTTTTATTAAATTTAGTGTAAAATGGTGCTTATGAGAACGAAAAAAGATATAAAAGAGATTAAAAATTTATTGTTAGAGTACTTTGGCGAGCCAACAACTGAGCTTAAATTTCGCAATCTTTACGAGCTAATCGTCTGCGTTATGCTTAGCGCACAATGCACCGATAAACGGGTAAATTTAATCACACCTGCGCTATTTAGGGAGTTTCCTGACATACACTCGCTGGCAAATGCAAATTTAGGCACAGTTAAAATGCTGATAAATTCGTGCAGTTTTTTTAACAACAAAGCGCAAAATTTAATCAAAATGGCAAAGTCTGTGGTGGAAAATTTCGGTGGCGAAATCCCGCTAAATGAAAAGGATTTGCTTAGCCTTGCAGGGGTCGGGCAAAAGACAGCCCATGTCGTGCTAATCGAGCATTGCGGGGCGAATTTTATCGCCGTGGATACACATGTTTTTCGCGTTTCGCACAGGCTTGGGCTAAGTAACGCAAAAACGCCAGAACTTACCGAAAACGACCTTACAAAGGCATTTGTAAGCGATTTAAACTATCTGCACCAAGCTTTGGTGCTATTTGGGCGATATACTTGCAAAGCTGTAAAACCAAATTGCAAAGAGTGCTTTTTAGCACACCTTTGCAAAAGCAAGGATAAAATTTTATAAATTTTGCGTGTTTGTCATTATCTCACGCACTGCGTTTAGGATTTTTTCGACAGATTTTAGCTCGACTTTTTCATGCGTGCTGTGTGGTGAAATGATATTTGGACCAATCGAAGCTACCTGTATAGCGCTATCTTTTGTGATAAAAACGCCACACTCTAATCCGGCATGGACGGCACCAAGCTTCGCAGTTGGCACAAATTTTTGCAAATTTTTTAAGATAAATTCGCTAAATTCGCTTCGTTGCGGTTGCCACGGCTGACTAGTTTCGTCAAAAACGCACTCCAAGCCAAAATTCTCAGCCGACATTTTGGTTTGATATTTCACCCCTTTTAAGCCCTTTTCGCTCATCGATCTAGCGTAAAACAAAAGTTCAAATTTGCCGTTTTTTTCACCAGCCAAAGATAAATTTATGCTAGTCCCGGGCAAATTTAACTCATCGTTAAAATCCCTAACGCCTTGCTTAAATTCGCAAATGAGATTTAAAATATTGTCCGAATTTTCATAAATTTCGCACTCTTTAAACCCTAAAAATTTATGTTTAATAAAATATGGAAAATTTGAAATTTCATTTTTAAAAATTGCAGTCGCACTAGCTTTTGCAGGGATTGAATTTGCCCTTTCGCCGCCGCTAAATTTGGCGATTTTACCGCCGTTTTTAGCGACAAATTCGGCTAAAAATTTAATCGCATTTGGCAGGTTTTTATGAATTTCGATTCCACTATGACCGCCTGGAAAATCATCGATAAAAATCTCATAGCAAAAGCCACTTTTTTTCTCGCGCGCGCTGTCGCAAAAAGCGCGAATTTCGGCACTTCCTGCGCACCCGATTATGACTTCGTTTTCATCTTCGCTGTCTAAATTTAGCATTTTTTTGCTTTTTATATCTGCGTTAAATTCTCTAACGCCCCAGAGCCCCACTTCTTCGTTGTTTGTAAGGACCGCTTCGAAGTTCTCAAACTCGCTCATCATCGCCATTATAATTGCTACGCCAATCCCGTTATCAGCCCCAAGCGATGAGTTTTTTGCACTTAAAAAGCCATCTTGCTCTACTAGCTCGATTTGCGGCGCAAGTCCTACTCCAACCATATCATAGTGCGCTTGCAGGCAAATTTTTGGCTCACCTTTGCAGACATAAATATTTCCTGCGTTATCAACTTCCACGCTAAATTCGTGCTTTTTTGCAAATTTCACTAAAAAATCGCGCAGTTTTTCGGTTTCGTAACTTAAATGCGGAATCTCGCAAATTTGCCTAAAATAACTCATAATTTTTTGCATTTTTAACCTTTTTGGAATTTAAAAAACGCTAGTATAACACAAAAATTTTAGGATAAATTTATGAAATTTGACAAAATACAAACCAAACTTTTAAAAAAAATTGAAAATTTGCCAAATTTGGACGCAGATTTGGATTTTGGCGATGTCGTGCGAATTTTTAATCAAAACGCAGACGCTGAATTTAAAAAGCAAATTTATGATTTAGCAATGGATTTACGCCCTTGGCGAAAAGGTCCTTTTGAGATTTTTGAGACATTTATCGACAGCGAGTGGCAAAGCCAGATTAAATTCAATATCCTAAAACCATATCTAAATTTGCAAGGTAAGGTCGTAGCAGATGTCGGGTGCAATAATGGGTACTATATGTTTCGTATGCTAGAACTTTCGCCCAAAAAGCTAGTTGGATTTGATCCGAGCATGCGGACATTTTTGCAGTTTAGTTTTTTGAATAAATTTGCCAAAAGTCCCATAAAATACGAGCTTAAAGGCGTGGAAGATTTGAGTAATTACGAGCATAAATTTGACACGATTTTTTGTCTAGGCGTGATTTATCACAGAAGCGATCCGATAAAAATGCTCAAAGATTTAAAACAGAGCCTAAATAATGGTGGTGAAGTTTTTTTGGATACTATGTATATTGACGGGGACGGTGAATTTGCACTTACGCCAAAAAATACCTACTCAAAAATTCCAAATATCTATTTCGTGCCTACCATAAACGCTTTACAAAACTGGTGCGAAAGAGCCAAATTTAGCAGTTTTGAAGTGCTAGAAACTAAGCCGACAGATCTAAACGAGCAACGCAAAACGGATTGGATTTTAGGGCAAAGTTTAGAAAATTTTCTAAATCCAAATAATCCAAATTTGACGATCGAAAACTACCCCGCACCAAAAAGGGTTTATGTTAAAATTTCAATCTAAATTTGCTGAAAAATTCAGAAAAAATTTCATTTGAATTTACAAATCTATGCCTAAAACAGGGCAGATTTAGAATATCTTATAATTTTTATAAAAAAACTATGTGAAAAAACAAAAAATTTATAAAAAATTTGCTCCAAAATTAAAAATTTGGAGTATAATTGCGCCCTTGAAAAGAGAAATTTTTTGTTTAAAAGGAGCAAGGTTATGAAAAAATTAGTTTTCTTAGCGTTGTTAGGGGCAGCAAGTTTGTTTGCTAGCGAAGAGCTACAAAAGGCATGCGATGGCGGAGATTGGGATAAATGCGTCGAACTTGGCATAAAATACTACAAAGGCGACGGTGTAGAAAAAGACCACGAAAAATCACACCAACTTTATGAAAAAGCGTGCGAAACAGGACATAATCTAAATGGTTGTTATAGAGCAGGAGCATTTTATGCTATCGGTCAGGGCGCAGAACATGATCATGATAAAGCCCTACTTTGGCTAAAAAAAGCTTGTGACGGAAATCACGAAAAAGCATGCAAAATGTATGATAGGGTTTTGCACGAAGACGAATAATAAAAAGTAATTTGCGTCCGTAAATTTGGACGCAAATTTAAATTATACTTTTACGATATATCATATAGAAATTATCAATAAATTAAAAAAGTAAATATATATTTAAAAATTCAGAGTATAATGCACTCGCATTTAAAAAGTTAAATCCAGAAAATGCGAAAGGATTAAAAATGAAAAAAATGTTTTTGATTGCAGCATTTTGTGCAGCAAGTTTAAGTGCGGTTTTTGCAAACGCAGAACTTCAAGCAGCCTGTGACGGCGGGGATTGGGAAAAGTGTGTTGAGCTAGGTATGAAATATTATCGTGGTCAAGACGGATTAGAAAAAGATCATGAAAAAGCACACCAACTTTACGAAAATGCTTGTGAAACAGGACATAATCTAAATGGTTGTTATAGGGCAGGACTTTTTTATGCTGTCGGCCAAGGCGCAGAACACGATCACGATAAAGCCCTGCTTTGGCTAAAAAAAGCTTGTGACGGCGGTCACGAAAAAGCTTGTAAAACTTATGAGAGAGTTTTACACGAAGAATGATGGCGTCAAAATCATTTAATTAAAAAATACAAGAACTTAAAAATTTATAAATCCGTGTCAAATTTGTTTTGGCACGGATATTTTTTTATCTAAAAAATCTCAAAAAATACTCAATAGTTTTTCGTTCATCGTTTAAATTTGATTTTTGTCCGTGTCCGGGATAAATTTCAAAATTTTCTTTGATTTGTAAAATTTTTAAAAGCGAATTTTTCATATCATCTGCATTTGAATACGGAAAGTCATATCTGCCGATACTTCCCTTAAATAGCACATCTCCGCTAAAAACAGTGCCGTTGATTTTTATCATAGTGCTTCCGGGCGTATGTCCGGGAAAATGCAAGAATTTAACCTTAAATTCATCATTTTCGCCAAGAAAAAACTCGTTTTCATCTTTTATCAAAATATCAGGCGTTACGCAGTTTGCAAGATACCCAAATGGATCTTTTTCAAGAAAAAAGGCGTCTTTTTCATGAATATAAATTTTATGCCCTAAAATTTGCAAATTTTCATCATCAAATGTGTGATCAAAATGCCCGTGTGTGTTAAAAACAGCTAAAATTTTTTTAGTGTTTTGTTTTATCCACGCAAAACTACCCTGACCTGGATCGATTACTATTTCTCCGCTTGTTCCTTTTAAAATGTAGCAATTTGTCATAAAATCGCCGCAAGGTTTGCTTAAAATTTCCATAAATTTTTCCTTTAAATTTATGAGTATTTTATCAAAAAAGAGCTAAAATTATTGAATTTTGTAGGAAAAAGTATGGATTACGAAAATTTAGAAAAAAAATTGCTTGTTTTTTTGGAAAATAGCCTAAAAAAAACAAAACAAAAAAACTTTATCATCGGTATTAGCGGGGGACTTGATAGTGCCGTTGTTTCGGCACTTTGCAGTAAAGTTAAAAACGCAAAAACGCTTGGAGTTATACTTCCTACAAAATATTCAAATTCAAAAAATTTAAAAGACGCAACCACGCACTGCGATAAATTTAAAATTCCCTACGAGATTATCCAAATTCAGCCGTTTATAGATGAGTATTTAAAAATTCAGCCAAACTCAACCAAACTTGAAATCGGCAATTTTACGGCTAGAATTCGTATGAATTTGCTTTTTGATTATAGTGCGAAAAACCACGGCGTGGTCGTAGGAACGAGTAATCTAAGTGAGCGATTACTAGGTTATGGCACGATTTACGGCGATATGGCGTGTGCTTTTAATCCAATAGGGGAAATTTTTAAAACCGAAATTTTTGAATTTGCTAAATTTTTAAAAATAGATAACAAAATCATCAAAAAAGCCCCGAGTGCCGACCTTTGGAACGGTCAAAGCGACGAAAAGGATCTTGGGTATTCATATAAAAATTTAGATGCTGTTTTATCGCAAATTTACGACAATAAGGTAAATTTAGATGATTTAAAAACCAAATTTGGCGAAAATTTGGTAAATTTTGTAACCACTCGAATAAAAACAAATAAATTTAAACTAATTCAACCAAAAATAGCAAAAATAAGAAAAAATTTAAGGACGAATAATGCGTGAAATTTCGTTTTTTAAAGCATGGACGGACAAAAAAGAAGAAGAGTTACTTTTAGAAGCACTAAGCGACAACGAAGGCAAATTTGTAAATTCTTTTGAAACTGATATAAAAAAATATTTCGACACGAAATGCGCAGTTTCCACAAACAACGGCGCAGCGGCGATTTATTTGGCACTTTGTGCATTAGGAGTTAAAAAAGCAAATAAAGTAATTTGTTCGGTAAATTCCTTTCCGCATATTGCTGGTGCGATTTGTGCGTTAAGCGCAACGCCTGTTTTATGTGATATAAACACAGATGATTTTAATATAAATGTCGATGAATTCGAAAAAATCTTAAAAAACGGCAATCACAAACACCTAAAATGCGCTTTCATCACGCATATCGCAGGTAAAAGTGCCGATATGGACGCCATTTATGACATTGCAAAAAAATACGGCGTTCAAATAATCGATGACGCAAGTAGAGCTATGGGTGCAACCTATAAAGGTAAAAAACTAGGCTCGATTAAAGAATCCGCGATTTCATGTTTTCAGATAAATCCGCAAGTCAAAAATGCCGTAAGCTCGGCTGGATTTTTCACTACAAACGACGAAGAAATCGCCAAAAGAGCTGTGCTTTTGCGAGATAACGGTATTATTTCAGAAGGATTTGATAAAAGCGGCAATATCACCTATGTTTATGACATAGAAGATGTAGGACTTAAATACGACTTAAACGCCATAAATGCAGCTTACGCAAAATCTCAGCTTAAAAAAACGGCTAAATTTATAGCTCGTCGCAAAGAAATAGCTCAAATTTATCAAAATGAGCTTTGCGATACCCCACACATCACGCTTCCTGTCGGAAATGACGAGCATATTTATTCGCAATATATCATCAAAGTCGATAAAAATCGCGATGATTTCGCCAGAGAAATGATAAAAAACGGCATAAATGTATCGCTTCATTATATACCGATTCACTTGCTTAGTTATTACAAGAAAAAATATGGCTACAAAGTAAATGAATTTCCAAATGCCCTAAAAGTTTATCAGCAAATTCTATCGCTTCCTATATACGCAGCTTTAAGCGATGATGAAGTTTATTATATTTGCAAAAAAATAAAAGAAATAGCAGTCAATCGTGTTTAATAAATTTGCTCTTGGCATTGAGAAATTTCTTTGGAAACCAAGCCCGTTTGGCGCAGTTTTGGCGATTTTTTTGCTTCCGCTTTCGGCACTTTATAGCTTAATAGTTTGCCTAAAAAAGCTTTTTGCCAAACCGCAGGATTTTAAAATTCCTATTATAAGTGTCGGAAATCTCACACTTGGCGGAAGCGGTAAAACGCCCCTTTGCAAGGCGATTTTTAACAAATTTTCTAGCGAATACAAAATTTTTATTATTTTGCGTGGATACGCACGAAAAAGCAAAGGTATGATTTTAGTTTGCGATAACGGCGAAATTCTATGCGATACGACTCAAAGTGGCGATGAAGCAATGGAATATGCTTTGGCTCTTAATAACGCAAATGTCATAGTTAGCGAAGATCGCAAAATCGCCATTGAAAAAGCTAAGCAAATGGGAGCAAATTTGATTTTGCTTGATGACGGATTTGGCAAATTTGATATTTTGAAATTTGATATTTTACTTTTGCCACGCCCTTTGCCGACGCTTCCTTTTACTATTCCAAGCTCGGCATATCGTTATCCGCTGTTTTTTGCTAAATTTGCAGATTTTATTCCCGCCGACGGCGATATTTTTGCAAATTCGCAAATTTTAAATCCTACAAAAAATATGATTTTGGTTTCAGCCATCGCTAAACCATGGCGTTTAAAAGAGTTTTTTGCGCAAACAAAAGCTCAAATTTTTTACCCGGATCACTATGATTTTAAAAAAGATGAACTTGAAAATTTGCTAAAAATTCACAACGCCACAAGCCTTTTAATCACCGAAAAAGACTACGCAAAAATAAAAAATTTTGATTTGCCAACTTCGATAATAAGGCTAAATTTAACTCTAAGTGAGAATTTTAAAGACAAAATTAAAAGCTATATAAAGCAAAATTTGATAGAATAGTTCTTTTGTTTGAAACAAATTCATAGAATTTGACTTTATTATTGATAAGACGGCGAAGCCGTCAGTAAAAACCAAATTTAAAAAACGAAAGTTTTTTAAATTTGCCACTTCTAGCGTGCAGGGGTTGGGGGTTGTTAAGGGGGAAGGGGGCGCTTCGCAAGTCAGCCCACTTCCCCCTTAAAAAAACAAATTTAATTTATAAAATAAAAATTTAAGGAAAAATTATGATAAGAAAGAGTAGAACGGCAGAGATCATCATCTCAGCTCTTCCATACATACGCAAATTTAGAGACAAGATTTTTGTCATCAAATACGGTGGCGCAGCCCAAATAGATGAAAATTTAAAAGCAAATTTTGCACGAGATATTGTGCTTTTACATATGGTTGGCATTAAAATCATCGTCGTGCATGGCGGCGGCAAAAAAATCAACGAAACACTTGATAAAATCGGCATTACAAGCGAATTTAAAGACGGACTTAGAGTT